>NZ_BAUU01000011.1 GCF_000513115.1 Halalkalibacter hemicellulosilyticusJCM 9152 | reverse complement strand
AAAAAAAATAAAAAACGGGCTTAGATCAGTTATGTAGCAGGACGATCGGTTTGATAAGGATTAATGTGGATCATAACCTTCTTAACCGTTGAATGCTCAGACATTAGAGCCTCTTTTACTAATTTCGAAATACGATGACCTTCCTCCACACTTAAATGAGATCCGACACTCACCTTCAAGTCAATAACAATATAATGGCCATGTGTTCTTGCTAACAATTCATCAACTCTCATAACACCTTTCACCGAACGGACCGTCTGTAGAAATGGAGCTGTTTTCTCCGGTTCTAATACTTGCTCCATCATAATCATGCTTGATTCCTTTGCTAAGCTGTAGCCAACTTTTATAACCAATAATGAAACGAGAATACCCGCAATCGGATCTAAGTAAATTAAGATGGGGATATTTAAATATTGACCAAGTATCGCTCCTAATACCCCAACAAATGCAGCAATGGAAGAAAGGACATCTGAACGGTGATGCCATGCTTCAGCTAACAATACGGAGCTATTTATTTTTTTCGCTAAACGATATTTGTATTGAAACATCACTTCTTTAGCAACAATCGAAATCACAATCGCGATGAGGGCTATTCCACCTGGCGCTTGCGGAGCCTGTCCCCACACTCCTTGCATAGAGGATACCGCAATCTCAATCCCGACAATAATCAGAAGCAGGGCAACAATAATCGTAGCGACATTTTCTGCTTTTCCATGGCCATAAGGATGATCTTTATCAGGAGGCTTTTGTGCTGTACGCAGTCCAGCTAGCACCGCAATCGAACCCGCTACATCCGATGCTGAATGAGCAGCATCAGCAATAAGCGCTCGACTCCCTGAAAGCCAGCCAACAATCCCTTTCATGATGGCTAACAATGCATTAACCGCTATTCCTATCCATGTCGCTATCTCCGCTTGTCTAAATCGATTATCCATTCTTTATAACACCCCACTCCGATACGATCTTCACCTTTTTTCAAGGTGCTTTTACATCCTACCAGATGAATATCGTGTGGGTCTACAGCAACCTTTTTGTGAGGTTGAACACTTCTTACTCTCAGTGAAAATAGCTAAATAACAGCAAGAAATTTGGTTAGGAGAAACATTTAACAGTTATTTTGTTCACCTCCCCTTTTAGAAAGTATAAATGCAAAGATCGCGTTCAGGATTAACAACCCAACTACCCCTATTGACAGTAAAGCTAAGTCTGGTACAAAGAGCCAAAAGCTCTGAAACGGAATACTAAATCCATTAATAAATAAAGGAAAGAAACTAACAGCTAATAATCCAAAAAGAACACCTACACCTCCCCATCTCCATCGATGTTTTACTACAGTTTGTCTCTTGAGTTTACTAATAAATAGGATGGAAACTAGTAGAAGGAAGCCAACTACAACATAAAATAATGACCGTTCTATTGGGGTACTTCGAACAATATCTCCTGGTTCTAGTCCATATAATAGCTTCTCAATGCCAGTAGAAACATTATGGAGCCTTATCTCCTCAAGAGAGTTATTCCTGTTCGTTAATAATACAACACCTACTTCTAACTCTGGTATCATAAACATTTCAGAGCGAAAGTCTGTAGTTGAACCACTATGCCAAATTTTCAAATCTCCATTTTCTAAATTAGACAATCGCCATCCAAATCCATAATAATAATCTTGCCTTAATTCAATTAGTGGTTCTAAAAGAAGATCTGTATGTTCCTGAGAAAGCACTTGTCCTGGATTCTGCAATGCTATTATAAATTGAGCCATATCTTGAGCACTAGCCGCAATATATCCATATGGTGCTCCACCATTATCGAAACGATTTGGACTAGCAATCGGAATATCGAACCACGAACGATACCCTGCTTCCCACCCTGTTCCAATTGCTTGTTGAACGCTAGCAGAAGCAAACTTCATGTCAAGTGGTCCAAACAACTCATTATGAACAAAATCCGAAAAAAAACTACCTGTTACTTCCTCTATTACAGCTCCCAATATGGCATAATTAGCTGCACTGTATTCATATCCTTCTCCTGGATAAAAAATAGGCTCATCATTTGCTAATACACGAACATTTTCTTGGATAGCTTCGAATTCACTTGAACCTCTATCAGAAAGGCTAAACCCCGAAAACGAACTAAGTCCACTAGAGTGCGACAGTAAATGTTCAATCGTGATGTCAGAAGCTACTACTTCATCGCTTAATGTAAACCACGGTAAGTAGTCTTGCACAGGTTTCTTCAAATCTATCATACCTTGTTCAACTAAAAGCATGATCGCATATGCTGTAATAGCCTTGCTATTTGATCCAATTAAAAAAGGAGTTTGTACAGTTACTTCACTTTTCTCTCCACCTGTAACTCCCCAAGCATTTGCCAATGCCACCTCACCCTCATGTACAATTGCAAGTGATGCTCCGGGAATTCGGAGCTCCACCATCGCACGTTCTACGTACTCACTAATTTTCTGAAAAACCTGCTCTTTTCCCTCAGCGTTAGCATTAATTACTTGAAATGGCATTAATATAAAAACTAGCATAGATATGTACAGGCGAAACATAAATTTTTCCTTCATCACATTCATAATCATTTCTCCTTCTTATCACTATAAGGAATCCTGCATTCTAGAAATACAGGCGAAGTTTCTGTATAATTATGTGAGAAGTGCACCAACACTTCTCACGATTATCCTAACGTCAATTAGGATTCATGTGCACAATTTGTTAGAGCCGTCTTTTTAATAAGGCGGTTTCTTCCCATCTACTACAACCATCAACCTTAAGCACCTTTTTTTCTCCTTCCTGTCCCTGTAAACAGTAGGCTTAACCATATTCCAATGCCGATTAAGAAAAAGACCATAAACACACTAATTGCAATAAACATTTCACCAGTTGCAAATCCAGACATAGTCGCTACTAACATACTAAATAGAATCATTCCAGTCGCAATCCCATAAAGCAGAGCTCTCACTCTATTCATCGCATATTTTGTTTTCGATTCTCTTGTTAATACGCTATAAATGACCACCGGTGCACCAATTACTACGAAAATAAGTGCACTTGATGAAATATCCATCGATAAACCCATGGAATACAACATAGCGCAAGTCAGCAATCCAAACAGAATAACCAATATACCGATAACGATTCCTGCATCTGACACTCGTGATGACATTGAAGAATAAACGGCTTGTTTCGCTTGATCTTGACCAATTTCTCTCATCTCACTAACTAATCCACTCAAATCACCTAACGAGCGAATTGCTTCTTTAAAAGCTTCTTCTTCCTTCATACCTGTATTTTTATAGTCACTCATCTTTTCACTCAAATTAGTTGTTAATTCCTCCTTTAGATCAAACAGCTGTTGACTATCACCTACGCCAACAAACAAACGATCCACATACACTTGTACCTTTTGCGACCCATTGTTACGATTTTTCATTTTTCTTAATTCCCCCTTCAATTAATTGATCTAAAACACCTTTAGCAAAATGCCACTCTTTTTTACTCCTCTCATAACGATTAGCTCCTTCTTCAGTCAGTCGATAATACTTTCTTCGTCCACCTTGCGTTTCATCTCCCCAATACGATGTAATCATTCCTTCCTTTTGCAACCGTCGAAAAGCCGTATACAACGTTGCTTCTTTTAATTCATACTGATTATGACTTAATTGAATAATGGTTTTATAAATTTGATAGCCGTAACTATCTCCCTGCCGTAAAATATTCAAAATGATTGTATCTGTATGACCACGTATTAAATCTGTTGATATCTTATTCGACATACTCTTTCACCCCCTACAATATAATTTATACCATATTACTATGTCTGTCAAAGTAATATGGTATAAATATTATTTTATTTGATTGAAATTCCTATCTTTTCATTTAATAATGATTTTCCAAAATAAAAAACGTCACAGCTTAGCAGGACGTCATTCAATATTTACTATTTAACTCATGGCCTAAACGAGACGACTTTTCACTTTGTCTTCATTCACAGAATACCACCGCCATCCTATATATGGTAAAATATGATATACAATAAAGGAGGATAAAAAAATGAACCATCTAACCAACATAACATATCAAAAAGAAGACGACATTCCTGCAAGTGAATTAGCTAGTGTGTTTAAAAGCTCTGGGATTAAAAGACCTGCCGATGATCTTACTCGATTGCAAAAAATGATTGACCATGCTGATCTTCTCATAACAGCGCGACATCAAAATCAGCTCGTTGGTATAGCACGTGCTATAACAGACTACAGCTATTGCTGTTACTTATCTGATCTAGCAGTTGATATAAAGTATCAGCATCAAGGGATCGGGACTGAACTAATACGATTTATACAAGCAGAGCTTAGCGAGGAAGTAGCACTGATCCTCCTATCTGCTCCCTCGGCTATGGACTATTATCCGAAAATGGGCTTTGAACCTATTGATAACGGATTTAAGATTGCTAGAAGGCAATAGCCATGTAAGTGGACTACTATTTATAAATGTTTTTATCATTCAATCTACTCATCATCTATATGATGAATATGGCTTCCTTCTTCTAAGCTTGTAATGATCATTCATTTAGTTAAGGCATTACATATTCAATCAAAGGATCCCTGCCACTATCAGCTACTGTTCTGTTAGTATCACAGGTCCCTTTTTCGTTATAGCAATTGTATGTTCATACTGTGCCGAAAGCTTGCGATCTCTAGTCCTAGCTGTCCATCCATTCATATCCATTTGACTATGCCAGCTTCCCTCATTTACCATTGGTTCAATGGTAATGACCATCCCTTCCTTTAGTTTCCTACCTGTATTCGGTTCGCCAAAGTGGAGAACTTGTGGTGGCTCATGCAAAGTTGGTCCAACTCCATGCCCAGTAAAATCACGGACTACCGAAAAGCCTTCAGACTCTACGTATGTTTGAATAGCGTGACCGATATCTCCTAACCGATTTCCGACATAGGCTTTTTCAATTCCTTTATAAAGAGACTCTTTCGTGACCTCCAATAGCCTCCTCGTTTTGTTAGGGACGGTTCCAACTACATAACTCCATGCAGAATCAGCTAAACCACCATGTAAATTCACGACCATATCAATGGTCACAATATCACCATTACGCAAAGGCTGTGCTCTAGGAAAACCATGACAAATTTCATCATTAATTGAAGCACACGTCGCAAATTGATAATCATTAAAGCCCTTTTGTTCAGGCGTTGCACCATGTTTCAGTAAATATTCTTCTACAAATTGATCAATTTCCAAAGTTGTCATCCCTGGCTTGATCATTTTCGCAATTTCCTTATGGCACGAAGCAAGTAGCTTACCGGCTTCATGCATGATTCGAATTTCCCTTTCACTTTTTAAGGTAATCATAATTCCCTCCCCTTTCATGTGATTATGGAATATTTATACATATTCATAGTCTATAAATGTTGCAGCTTGCCCATAATAATGATCGTTCTCATCAAATACATTCCAAACTATTGCTTGTTTAATATAGAATCTCTTCCCTGTACTTGAAATTCGAATCCCTGTATAATGATCAACATAATTATTTTCTTTTACTTGTTTAATGAAATGCGCTCGATCCATTCTTTCTTTAGGTTCAGCAGTCAGGCGTGATGGCGTTTCTAAGAAGGTCGCTCGATCCATTTCCCATAATGTCAGTGCAGCTTGATTACCAAAATTAAGTATAGGATCAGCTTCAATTCCATGTGACAAAATCACTGTTTTACTATCCATGAGCTGCTGCAAATAGCTTTTATGATGATCTAAAGAAATTAGATCTCGACCGATCCATCGTTTAAAGCTTTTGTTTAATCGTATCGCATGTTCCTCTGTATATCCATCCACAGACATGTCCATCTACAACTCTCCCCTCCCGAAATAATACATATATCCTCATCTTTATTTTTAGCCTTTATCATTTGGACAATTACACTTTCAACTGCATCATTGCACCGAAAAATTGTGAAGCCGTCGTAAAAGCGATAAAGGCACACAGCTCACTAATTTCTTCCTCGGAAAAATACTGCTGTAAAATATTAAATGATGAGTCTGGTATTAAAGGTCTTTGCTTTAAAAACACCTCAGCAAAACCAACCGCAATAGACGTTTTTAAATCGAATTTGTTAGGATCAGGCTTTCCTTTTGCTTTGCAATACTCACACCCATTACTTTGGGCTAACGTTCTTCTTACTTGTTCCTTCAAATGAGAAGACAGCAAAGCATCTTTCTCTAGCACACTCCCTAAATGGGACCAACTATTCATGACCTCGATATTATGACCTAAAAGTTGTTGAAATGGTGTATTTCCAAAGCTTGATTTCTGAATCCTTGTCACTTGCAACCCCTCCTTGTTATATTAATTATAGAAAACAAAACAATTAAACCACATTAAATTCAATATGAATAAATGGTTATTTGATTTAAAAATATAATTAATAAAGGAGTTTTACTTTCAAAATGAAAATAGATGATATCGATAGACAAATACTTGATGAATTAAACAGGAATAGTCGCTTATCAATGAGTGAACTTGGAAGAAGAGTTCATTTATCATCACCGTCTGTTACAGAACGAGTAAGACAAATGGAATCATTCGGTATTATTAAGAGCTATACATTAGAAATTGATTATCACCAATTAAACTTACCCATTCAATGTATCATTGAAGCAACTGTAAAAAACGGAGATTACGCATCCTTTAAAAGATTAATTCAAACATTTCCAAATGTTGAATTTTGCTATCGTATCGCCGGAAATGCTTGCTTTATGCTTAAAATGCACTTTGAAACCTTTTCGCAAGCTGAACAATTTATAGAGGATGTGAACCCATACGCACAAACCGTTACACATTTCATTTTCTCACAAGTACCAACAATAACAAAGGTGAGCTCTACACCGGAGCCTAAATAAATTTCAACAATGCTATATAGAAACGAACGAGAGTGGGACAACAGTCTTTTAATACATGAGAAACCGAACAAATACAAGAGTGGTGCACATTCACCGCTCCTGAATTATCTACATCGTCTAAACGTTCGGATTCTCATCTGAACACGATTGTTCGAGATGTCAGTGACGAACCGTGTTTCATAAACGTGCAGAATAGCCCATTCTATAATCTCTTCCACTAACCACGTATTTATAGAATTTCCGATCCACCTGCAATACTGGAAATGTCTTTGGCAATTCATTCATTTCGATAGGAGTAAATCCATTCTTTTCATAAAATCGATGAGCTGCTAGAAATTGTTCTGTTGTTCCGAGGTACACGATTTCCATTGAACGTTCTTTTGCCCACCTAAGAGCCGTTTGTAGTAATAAGCTCGCCGTTTTAAACGTTGCGCCTCGAAATTCCTTTTGCACAAACATCTTTCTTAAGGCAACATGCTGGTTGCCAATGTCTAACAAACTAATCGTACCAACGACTTCTCTACCATAAAGAGCAACCCAAAAGTTTCCGTTCCCCTTCTGATAATAGTCTTCTATCATAAACAAATCAGGCTGATCTTCCTTCGTAATCGCTATGCCGTATTCCTTTTGTTGAATGTGAAGAATTAACTCAAGCACTTGAGTTTTGTTCTCAGATGAGTATTCTTTCACTACTAGTTCCTTTTCCATTAATCAGACTTCCTAACTGTCATATTCTAGTTGTTTAGCAGTTGAAGTGGATTCTTCTTCCTCCTTCTACACCTAACTATTATCTAATATTGATTCATCTTACCATCGCTTACGTGATTTTAAAACAAACAAAAGTGCAATCCTCTTATACTGAAAGAATTGCACTTGGATAAGCTTTGTACTCTCTCTAATGATTGATCACCTTTATTATTAAGAATTGCGGCTTTTTCATAAGTCGATCATACTTTTCGGGAGCCTGCTCCTTAAATGACGTCGTCGGCTGTGGCTCAATCATTTCCTCAATAGAAAAATAAGTTGAGGTACGATTAACAATTTCACTTAACGGCCTGCGGTAGAACGGGACTTCATATACTTTCCCTTCTTTGTTCCATTGATCAATGATTAATTCAACTAAGAAATAATGAGGGCCTTTTAGTAAATCTATATCTGCAAAAGGGTGGTGAACGGAAAACAAAAACATCCCATTCGGTTTCAGCACTCGCTGAAATTCACTGAACGTTCGCTCCCAATCCTTGATGTAATGCAAAGTCAGTGAGCTTAGAATGAGATCAAATGAATGACGTTCAAATGATAGATCTTCACATAAATCTAACGAATGAACCGAGGCTTTTTCTCCAACTCGTCTTCTCGTAGCATTGACCATTTCAAGGCTTATATCTGTGGCGACAGTCGTTGCCCCTCGATTTATTAATTGCTCAGTATACCAGCCAGCCGCACAGCCTGCATCTAACACCGTCTTACCATTTAAATGATCCGGTAGCAGTCTCATCATCGCAGGTCTTTCATACTCACTATTATATAAACTTTTTTTATCAATATTCTTTTCATATACAGCTGCAAGTTGATCAAACGCTCCTCTTACACGTTCCTTCACCTCATCACCTCTCATCTTCTACACTACATGTGAGACAGTGTACATCAGAAATAAATCTACCAAAAATTTTACTAAATACTGATATGAGACATTTACTTAAAGCTTAAATATCACTAATTTTTAAATCTATTGCTATTCTTTTCTTCTATCATTTTACTTCCTTCAGCAACTCGAGCTCTTTCGACAGGTCCCTCACCTTCCGTTCTGTCTCTTCTAACCTCGATTTACTCACAAACGTATTAGATAATAACTTCTTAAAAATAAAATAAATGACGACCCAAAAGACAGCTAGCAAAGCTGCAAGAAATAGTATTGGAAGTAGTGTCAATATTGCCTCCAAAAGAATCCCTCCTTAGATGATGTCTTCGATTTTAACCAATCCTAATTTTACCATAATCCATAAATAAAGAAGACATAAATTGTATACATTTAAAATTAGAGACTTTTGAATTAGTTCAATATATAGAGAATGGATAAAGAAAAGACATTTAGGGACAACTCTTCTAAATGCCTAGTTTTCTTTCACGATATGTATAAAGTTGCTCTTCTTCTAAAGTCAATCAACATACACTGGCTCTTCTAGATGGTGTAAATGCTTAAACACCCAATGAATTTGTGATTCAGTATTTCTTTCTACTGATAAAGTTGGTAGTTCATTCTCCGTAAAGAAGTCAACCTCACTCGTTTCCATTCCTTTCTTTGCTTGTCCACCAATAATCTCGCATTGAATAAAAATTTTATAGACGTGATAAGGGGATGGAGGGTGAGGGTGGCACTTTTTATCTAGTATTCCAATTAATTTAACAGGTTTTACTTCAAATCCGGATTCCTCTTTCACCTCTTTTACTGCTACTTCACTTGGGGTTAAGCCAATATCACCCCAGCCACCGGGTAAAGCCCATTGACCATCCGCTTTTTCTTTTACCATTAAGAGTTTATTTTCTTGGAAAACAACCGCACGAATATCGACCTTTGGTGTCGCGTAGCCGGTTTCATTCGTAAACAACTCTTTAATCATATCCTGATCGACTTCGGTATATTCAGCCATTATTTCAACACTAAGATTTCTAATCATTTCAAACCGTTCTAAGTCATAAACATCCTTCGAATACGTTAAACCTGCCTGTGCAATTGCTTGAAGTTGCTTCGCCCATTCTAGCCACTTAGGCTCCATATTACATCACCTACCTATTATTATTTTATCTTATGTTACATGTTACCATGTTTATAAGTTCGTTTAGAGCAAAATTAGTTATTTAAGATTGGGAGCGACTTTCTGGGTTTAGCGGCGAATTTGATGATATTATTGCAAATGGGAATATTCAAGGCGTAGCTTATGTTGAAATTAGTGAATCCGATGCTGGTTTCAGTTCCATGGGCTCAGGTGATTGGATTAAAATTGAAGATGACTATGAGGGAGATTTATTAACAGAGTTCAGTGACGGTATGTTTCTTGTTGGTAAAGATATTGAACCTGGTACTTACAGAAGTGATGGTTCAGGTTACTGGGCCCGTTTAAATAGTTTCTCAGGAAATTTAGATAGTATTATCGCAAATGACAATTATGAAGGTTCAGCGATCGTTGAAATTTCCGAAAATGATCTTGGTTTTGAATCCTTCGGTGGAGGAAATTGGACAAAAACCGATTGATTACATGTTATTGAAGTTTCGCTTCGAATAAAAACTAAATAATCTATCAAATCATACTAAACGACCTTAGATTCATTTACTATAGAGCTAAGGTCGTTTAATTTTTTATTCCCAACTACAGAAAGTTCCTTAAACTTTTTAGTTGTCTCACAATTTTATTATTCCATTCATTTAAGGGCTAACCAACAAAATTCTTAATTGCTTGATTCACAAATTCACTTTCTTGTTTTATTCCTAATCAAATAAATAAATAAGCCTACAAACCCCACAATGACACCTAATAGAGTCCCAGTCAAGACACTACTTACAAACCCAAACACTCTTGTTATTAATGAATGTGCGAGTGGAGGGAGATCACTTAAATTCCCACCTAATGTCGGCGCTGTTTCAAAAGCGACTCCCCACAAGATTTGATGTGTTATTCCTAACAAGACTCCATAAAAGACTCCAATGTATACTAATGGCTTAAAAGGGCTGATCCCTTTCCATATCACAAACGCTAACCAAATAAGAGGCGGAATAATAGCCAGTAACGAATTAGCGAAGCTACCCGGCTCAACCAATTGTAAGTCGTGAGCAATTACACGAGGAACTCCAAGTAATGCAAGTAAGAAAATCATGAAAAACGGTAGCGCTAAAATATGTTTAGTTTCGTTCATCCTCATTATAACTCCTTCATTATCAGATGAGTTAAGTTTATCTAACATGATCTTAAGGTAAAATAAGCTAAAGTCGGATGTTAACTCAGTCTGAAGGCTTATATTGTGACAACACTATCCACTTTTAGACGCATCTCCCCAAGCCAAACTGAATTCTCTCAAGCTTTGATAACGTTCTTCTCTATTTTCCTTCACAGCCTTTAGCACCACTTCATACAACTCTTGACTCGCTTCCCATTTCGAAAACGAACGATCCAGCTCTCCACCAATTAAACCAAATGCAATGGCTCCCATATTAAAGACATTCGTTCTTTCATCAATTGGAGCACCTAATTGAAATTCCTCAGGAGACATAAATCGCTTCGACCCCCACAACCGCCCCATTCGATTCGTATAAGGCTTTCTTGCGTAAAAATCAATATCACAAACCTTTAATTCGTTGTCATTAAAATTATACAAAATACTTCCATCATAGAAGTCAATAGCGACGAACCCCTCCTCCTCTACGTAAGTATGAAAAGAAAAAATGTCATTTAACGCCTTCAGCCTTTTATCAATGGAAAGCTGTCGAAAGCGATAATATGGCGAATCAGGATGTGTTTCCTTAAGAGGTGGTGGATAAGACCAGTGTGAATGAAGACATTCCCCATCAAACCAATCAAATAACAATGCATACCCTTGTTCCAATTCAATGCTATCAACATAATGAATGACCTGCTCATGTCGCAAATGTTGATAAGCCTCAACAGACTGCTTCAATCGCTTAATAGCTTCTTCTGGTCGACCAGCAAAATTCATCGTTCTCGCTCCTGCATACTTCACAAACAGCTTCTTGCCATCATTTTTCTTAATACCAAAACTAATATTTCCCGAGTCCTGCTCCGGGAAAACTGCAAACACTTCACCTATTTCCGCTAACCAAAAGAAGGAATGGTCTTCTTTTAGCTTAAATGAAACATGATCCACCTCAATTGTTATAGGTCCACTCATACATTTCCTCCAATTTGAGATACTCTATTATTCTACGGTCACGATATCCAGCCAAACGCCTTCAAAACTTTATAGCGATTCACTAGTAAAATACCTTGCCAATCCCGTTTAGCAACCGGAAAGGCATGTGGATAGCTTCCCCAGCTCCATGAAGGCTCCCACATACCATCCTCTGACAATTGCTCAACATAAAACTGAAGATTTTGTTCAGCTAATTGACCGAAACGGGTACATAACGGGTCATTGGGCGACTTGATAAAATCGAGCGGAAGCGGCTTGTAGCCAGTTCCCCAATTCTCTACATCACGATCGACACAGTGTTCAATCAAAGTCATCACTTTCCCCTTTATAGATGATAAGGAGTGCGATAGCTTAAAATCTACCTCTTGCTGCTTTTTAATCAATTTTATCAACTCATGAAAATTTGACAACTGATGGTGCTCCATCTCATCCTGAACCATCAAATGATCAATCGCCCGAATTGCTACTTTCCAACCAAGCTGTTCTGCTTCGCTTCCTTCCTCAGACCAATGAATCAAGAAACCAGCAAGCTCTGCACTAGGATTATACATCCAATTTCCTTGTACTCCTTCTTTCCAATTCCACCACGGCGCATGCGGATAATCATTGTTCTCTTGTAAAACTGACCTCCAAAATCCTACTTCTTCATCATAAGACCGAACCAAGTAAGTAAGCATTGATTGAACTAAATCATGATTACGCTCCATATCTATGTCTACCATAATCTGCCCTGCTAACCATGTTGCCATTGGGGAAGATATCGGCAACCAAAAGTCTGGCTCAATCCCATGACCAAAGCCACCATCTTCATTTTGAAATGCTCGTAAAAAGTGAATGATAGTTTCTCTGGAACCTCCTTCAAATTCATACTCCCACCGTGCACATTCAAGTGGCCTGGCATATCTCTTCATCCATTTACTAGACTGGTAGAAAACATCTTTTAATCGTTGCATGATGATACCCTCCTATTTATATATCACTATAGTAAAATTTGTAAACATTTGCTATAATCATACTAAACTTTTACATATTTGAAGGAGTACTTATTATGATCACTGAACTCTCCAAACAAGATTACCACAAATGTAAACGATTACTTCACAAAAAAAGCTTGAAAGAATCACTGGCGATTATAAATGGCATGAATCCCGGTCGGATCTTTGTAGACGATGAGTTGACACCAACAACAGCTATCGTATGGCTCGGCAATAACGATGGTTTTATCTTTATTGGCGATGCTAACAACAAGCCATTTTTAAGTGAACTGAATTTCTTCATCGATGACATCATCATTCCTGAAGCGAAGAATGTTCATTTAGATTGCTTTGAAGCAATCAGCGATCACGCTGCTTGGAATCAATCGATCGAAGAAGTACTTGGACATCGTCAATTAGAAAGTTGGAACCAACGCGTATACAAAATTGATCCAAACCTTTTCCAAGGAAAGGTAGCACCTACTTTACCAAATGACTATCACGTCGTCATGCTAAACGAACATGCCTCTCTTGAAGCAGATGATTATGTAACAGCGACGATATTAGAGTTTTGGACATCATTTGATCATTTCTTTGCTAATGGCTTCGGTTATATCGTCACCCATCACAATCAAACTGTTAGCATCTGTCTCTCAACATACGTCGCTGATCATATACACTGTGTATCCATTAAAACAGACGAAGCTTATCGCGAGAAAAAGCTGGCTCAAGCAGTCGCCTATCACTACGTCCAACATAGCCTTAATCATAACCTCATTCCTTATTGGGATTGTATGGAGGAAAACAAGCCTTCCATTGCAATCGTTGAAAAGCTCGGCTTTGAACAAGTGTTGCAATATAAGGGGTACTTTTTTTCTTTTTCATAAATGCTGATTCTCTTTAATCAACATGTGAAGTCATTGCAAGTCAAATCGAAGCTACTGAAAAAGTTGATTTTACTTTTTCAGTAACCTCAAACATACACCTTCCCCAGTACCCTTTCCTAATCCCTAATAGACCAAGCAGCTTAAATGACATATCCTGAAGCACTTCTCTTTATTTTTTCAAATCACTAGAATGATTCTCCACATTAGGTGAAAATCCTTCTCTATTTTTTCAAACAAATTCTTTTCTAAAATACGCCTCAACATAAAAAGCCACTACCAAAGGAGCAGTAATCTCCTCTATTAGCAGCCTATACTTATCCTAACATTATCCCTAATTCCCTTGCTTAACCAAGCTGGCTACCGTGACAGTACGCTTCGCTTGATGCATCACCGCAGCTTCTACGTCCTCAATCATCTTTCCGTCCTGTGTAACCGTTACACTTACCCCATATGGATTCCCACCTGAAGTGAATTGAACCGGGTCAGTATAACCAGGTGCAGCAACAATCGCACCCCAATGATACATCGTCGTATATAAAGCGAGAATCGTTTCCTCTTGACCACCGTGAGCATTAGAAGCCGACGTCATCGCACTAACGACTTTGTTAACCAATTTCCCATTAAACCATAGACCACCAGTTGTATCTAAAAATTGCTTCATTTGCGCTGGCAAGTTACCAAAACGTGTTGGAGCGCTAAAAATAATCGCATCTGCCCATTCTAAATCGCTTAATGTCACCTCTGGCATATCCTTTGTCTGTTCAAGGTGGGCTTTCCATGCCTCATTTGCATTAATTGCTTCCTCAGGAGCAAGTTCAGGTACTTTTAATACCTTCACCTCAGCTCCTGCTTCTTTTCCACCTGCTTCTGCCCATTTAGCAAGCTGGTAATTCGTACCTGTTGAACTGTAATAGATCACTGCTAATTTAATGTTCGACATTCTTTTCGTCTCCTTTTTATCATCATTTCCTACATATTCATTTTCCCAACTTTAAGACATTTTATGAATGTAAAAATCATCTTAAGAGACGAATACGAGAAAGATACGAAGCAGAATGGCGAATCCATCCTATTACCACACTAAAATAACCTCACCAAAACAACGACAACGATCAACAACAAAATAAGAATACCGAACCCCTTCCATCCGAGACTATTCACCAGGTCAACCAAGCCTCCAGCGTTCCCACGATTAGCTGCACCTCCTAAGTTAGCACCCATATTACGCTTTAATTCCTCTTGTCTTAGTCGTTCTCTCAGCCTTTCAGGACTTTCTTTCATATGTGGATCCTCCTCTTTTTGGTATTCTTCCGAAGTCCTATCCTTTATTCCATTTACGATCTTTAAGCTAATATCGTTTCATCTTCTCAGTCGTGATAAAATAAAGTCATCAATCAATGCTATGAAAGGAGGTCAAATAAATGATGCCAAGACAACAAATGAACGCTCCTTTTTTCCTGCGATTAAAAGCATTTATGATTGACTATTTATTTATCCTTGTATACATAGCTACACTTTTCATCATTAGTACGTTTCTATTTCCTAGCATCCAAGAGCTTTATACACATTCACTAGTCTCCGCTCAACTGGCTGGTTTTCTTATGCTAACCGTTCCCGTGTCAGCTTACTTTATCATTTTTGATTCGAACATAGTCGGGCAGTCTATTGGTAAGAAGAAATTCAATATAAAAGTAGTCAATCATCGTGGGAAAGCTATCTCCCTTCCACAGTCAGCTTTACGAATCATTCTGAAGTTTTTACCATGGGAGCTATCTCACTTTCTTGTTTATCGACTAATCTATATAGGTGATGTTGAAATACCTTTTTCATATACAATAATCAGTATTCTCATCTATACACTTATTCTCACGTATCTATTAACGGCCATCTTTACAAATAAGAAACAATCCCTATATGATCTTATTGTAAGAACAGAAGTCATACAAACGAAATCACAGTCAAATCTATAACTCGTTATCATTGACAAAGAAATTACACAGCTTAAATATCAAGGAATGCATACACCATTTTGTCAAAACGATTGAAATATTAGTTAACCACATCGTAATCATAAAAAAATCGTTCGGACTCATCTATCTCCGAACGATTTCCTTTTTACTATCTACTCCAACTTAATTCTTACCCGCTCCATTATCCGATGAATAATGATTAATCCGACTGCAATTAAAACAGCCGTTCCGATTATTGACCATCCTAATGAAAGATTCGGAATGGAAAAAGGTAGATATGTCGTCGATAATACGCTTAATTCTCTTTCCCATAGAATATCAATTAGGGCAATAAAGACAAGTGCAATAGCTATGAAGCCCATACCTCCCCAAGCGCCAAAGCGATAGAAGCCCATTGCAATCATCCACCCAGCAATATTATAGCAAATTAAGATTATACTTAGCACAACTATTGGAAGAAACCAATTTGATTGAGACTCAATAAAAGAGACATCGAAAGCTCCCGAAAACATCTCAAACAATTGAATAATAGCTGATAAAATGGCTGCGATGATCATCAGACTAAAGGCAATACCTACAGAGGCAATGGCCGAACTGATCATATAGTCTTTTCGAGTTATGCCATATTTCACAAAATGACTAAGCATAGCCAAAGGGAAAATAATGCCAATGACAAGCATGAAAACCTTTGAAGGTTCATAATAGAAATTCATCAGTCCTATATTCGTTTCTCGAACCTCTGGAAAGAACAACATACTACCAAGATAAATGAGAAGAACAATTGGCATATACCATAAAGACCATTTCATTTGAATGGAGAAAATATCTTGTGACAACTTAACAATGACTTCATTACTGTTTGTTTTCATAATGCCCCTCCTCTTCTGTTAAATGAATAAATAGCTCCTGAAGAGAAACGGGGCCAACCTCAAGACTAAGCTCTTCAGCTATACGTACTTCCTTTTCAGTTAACTCACCATACACCATTACCGACTTTGTAGCTCCAAGCTGCTTTATACTTAGCTGATTCATCCCATTTACAAACTGATCAACATTGTTCGCCTCACCTGTTATAGATGCCCCTCGACTAATAATCTCGTCATATGGTTCATTTACTAATAAAGCTCCTCGATCAAGAATAAGCACATGATCAAATAAATAATCCATCTCTGAGACGAGATGTGTCGACAAAATCATCATTCGTGGATATCGTGCTTGCTCTTCTAACACTTCTTTATAAAATAACTCTCTCGTTGGTGCATCCATTCCACGGTAGGATTCATCAAAAATCGTAATAGGTGAACGGCTAGCTAACCCAATCGTTACGTTTAAGGCAGACTGCATTCCACTCGAAAGCTTTTTAATCGGTTTATCCAAAGGTAATTTAAATCGAGCAGCCAAATCCGTCGCATACTCTCGATCAAAACTGAATCGGTAACGCTCTGCAAAATCAAAATAGCGCTTAATCGGTTCGTATTCCTCACTATAATCTGTTTCATAGACAAAATTGACATGTGGCATGATCCTTCTATTTTCAAATGGATCTTCTCCACCAATCTCAAGAGTTCCGGATGATCGATCCATGAATGACGCTAGGATCGAAAGCAAAGTAGTCTTTCCCGCACCATTCCTACCAATCAAGCCATAAATTTTACCTTGTTCCAGTGAAAAAGAGACATCCTTAATTGCTTCGAATTCTTTATACTGAAGGGAGAGGTTCGTTGCTTTTACATTAAGATTCATTTACGTTCACGCTCCTTTACTTTACGAATTATTCGATTTATTTCCGCTTCTGTTAAGTCTAATTTTTCGGCTTCTTCTATCAAAGGTAAGACATATTGACTTTCAAACAGCCCCTTACGCTGCTCAACTAACTGCTCCTTCGCTCCCTCTGCAACAAACATACCGACACCTCTTTTCTTGTAAATAATCCCTTCATCCACTAATAAATTGATCCCTTTAGAAATGGTAATGTGATTCACCTTGTAAAAATGAACCATTTGTGTCGTTGATGGAATCTGTTCATGCTCCTGCAATTGTCCCTTAAAAATCTGATCCTCGATCTTTTCTTTAATTTGCAAAAAGATCGGCTTTTTATCGTGAAATTGACTCAACCATCCTCACCACCTTTTCTATTCCACAAACCATTCCATCTATACTTATATAGTTATGTATATAAGTATATGTCGAAAGAGTTAAAAATGTCAATAGACACTTGAACATTTTTTACCCTACACAAAAAGTGATGACTTTGGGAATGTCATCACTCTACATATAACTAATAATACAAATTATGATTTACTAGCATCGGTGAACTAGGTTATGAATCTCTTTTATAAATTTCCACAAAAATACAAAATATCCTTCCCACAAAAGCATCTTCCTATGGTAAAGTTAAACAGGAAATATTCTTTTAAGATAGGTGGAAAATGTATGGTGAAATTAATTCTTCGCGGAATGGCTGTCGGCATGACCGAAACTGTACCTGGTATTAGTGGTAGTACCGTTGCGATGATTGTCGGTATATATGAACGATTGATTTATTCATTAAGCATCCTTACAACAAATAAAAGAAAAGAAGCTATACCATTCCTTTTAACCTTTGGTGTTGGAATGGTATTAGGGTTTGGTTGCTCGATATTTATCATTAAGTTTTTATTAGAAACGTATCGCACACCTACTTTCCTTTTTTTCGTCGGTATCATCGTCGGATTTTTACCGTACCTTTGGCATGATACAATTAAACACGCTCAATCAAAATTACGAGTAAAACATTATGTCATCATGCTTTTCTTTTTTGGGGTTGTAGTAGGCTCACAAGTGTTAGGTAGCTTTCATTTCATTGATTGGAATCACTTAACCTTTTTCGATTATGTATTCTTTATAATCGCCGGATTCATTGCTAGTACAGCTCTCGTCCTTCCTGGGATTAGTGGTGCGTTAATCTTGACCATTTTAGGCTTATATGAAGCAATGACTGCCTCTCTCGTCGCATTAAATTGGCCGATTCTTTTTGCGGTTGGTTCAGGAATTCTTCTAGGAGTATTGTTAACTAGTAAGCTCATTCGCTACTTGTTAAAGCATTATACGTCTGAAACATATTCAGCTATGGTAGGGCTCGTAAGTGGATCGATATTTGCTATATTGAACGAGCTAGATGGAGTAATAAATAATCAAGTCATCATCGCTTCGCTGATTACCTTTGTCGGGGGAATTGTACTTATTTTCCTCTTACAGCAAACTCAAAAAAAATTGTAATACTTAAGGGACTCTCACGATCAATTTGTGGCAGTCCCTTTAAAATAACCAAAATAACTGTCATTATAGCCCCTTCATCACTTCAGCCACATCGGCTAAATCATGAACAACCGCATCGGCTTGAACATCCTCCCATTGATCATCCTTTTTCCAAATAGCTTTCATCCCTACTTGCTGAGCTGCCTTCACATCATTAAGTGGATGGTCGCCAACAAATATACATTCACTCGCTTGTACACCAAGCCGTTTAATCGCTTTCTTAAATAATCTAGGATCAGGCTTCTTCATTCCCTCCCATTCCGATACGAAGATCACTTCAAAAAAAGCTTCAATTCCTAAAGCACGAATATTAGCCATTTGAAAGGAGCCATAACCATTCGTAATCATTCCTACTATAATGTTGTTACGTTTTAATTCATCTAACATTGCCCGTACGTTTGCAAATGGAACGCAATAATGCTTAAATTCACTTACATAATCTTGCAAAAGTTCCTCTGCTGACAGACTATTAATCGAATATTCTTCGACTAATTGCTTATACACTCGATCCTTCCATACGTACCCACGTTGATCTAGCTCAATGAATCTATTAATATACTGATCTTTTGGAATATGTCCAACATGCTTCACTAGCCTTTCGTATTGGTGTTGAATGAATCGAGTTACCGATTCATCTCGATTTAATAACGTCCCATCTAAATCAAACAAAGCCGCCTTGATCAATCTAACCACCTCCACCATACTTGTAGCATGTTACTAATCCACCTGTTCATTTCTCCTCCATTTTATCATAAAAATGGAAACCTATTTATAAATGCATATAGTAGTTCTGAGAATTTTAGATACAAATTGTTGAGACCATACAAAAATTAAAAAGCATAGAGGCATATTCTCTACACTTTTTCATAATACAAATGCGATAACGTCTTTTCGTAAAAGTGTGGTGCGTAGCCGTTACAACACCACCTGCGAATTCGACTACATCTCCTCGATTGTTCCCTAACTTACTTTTGCAACATTTACAAATTTTGATTTCAAAATTAAATGATCCATATCACCTTGCAAAGGGTACATTCAACAATTCAGGCACAGTCACAAATTCATACCCTTGTTCTTGTAATGTCGGGATAATTTGTCGCAATGATTCGATCGTATTTGTTCGATCACCGTCCCAATCTGCTCCATCATGCAATAATATAATCGCCCCTGGTCCAACATTGTCAATAACATTTGCTGCAATCACCTCTGGTGGATCCTCTTGCCAATCCAACGAATCAACCGACCAACCAATGACGAGATATTGCATTTCTGCAAGCTTTTCAACTAATTCTCCATACAGAAATCCATACGGTGGACGGAATAAGCTTGTCCGATAGCCAACGATCTCATTAAGTGCATCCTCCGTTCTCGTCACCTCACGTTCCAACGTTGGAATATCTCCCTCTTTCACGAGATTAGGGTGAAAATAAGTATGATTGGCGAGTATATGACCTTCATTATTCATCCTCTCAACAATTTCTGGATATGCAACAGCACGAGATCCTAAAACAAAGAACGTAGCCGGCACATTATATTCACTCAGAACATTCAGTACATCCTCCGAGAAGCGAGGGTCTGGTCCATCATCAAATGTTAGTGCGATTCGATTTGAGTCGGCCGGACCTTGTTGAATAAATATATCTGGATACTGTTGCTGCAATACGTTCATATCTACGGGTTGCTGACGACTTCGCTCAGGGTTTTCTGGTCCTCCTCGTAAATCAGGGAAATCCTCTTTTTCACGATCCTTTTTCCACCAAAACTGCTGATCCACATCCTCATTGGCAAACACACCACCAGACATTAACAGTCCGAAAACGAACATGGTGATTACAACAAACCATCCACTTTTTTTCATCTCTTCATCTCCTAAATATTAGTCATGATTATTATGGATAAAAAGTGTTTCGTTATGCATAGATGAATTGCCTCTTACATGTTACGATAAAAGAAAAGGCAAACGGGTGATCTTATGTTTCTAAAGAGAGTTCAGCTCCAGCGCGAAAAAATCGATTCTTTTAGACAATATCCTTTTTCCATACCTACTATAAAAAACTTCAATTTACTCGAAATTACGAACAACGTGACCTTCTTCGTTGGAGAGAATGGTTCAGGAAAATCAACTTTACTAGAAGCAATTGCCGATAAGTGTGAATTTAATACAGCAGGTGGTGGGAGGAATCATACATACGATTTGCACGCTTCTCAATCAGCTCTCGGACCGTACGTTAGGCTTTCATGGATGCCAAAAGCAACAAAGGGGTTCTTTCTTCGAGCCGAATCGTTTTACCAATTCGCTTCACACATTGATGACATTGGCGCTACCGACTCATATGGTGGGCTCTCATTGCATGAGCAATCTCATGGAGAATCGTTTTTTTCCCTTTTCACAAATCGTTTTAA
Organism: Halalkalibacter hemicellulosilyticusJCM 9152; assembly: GCF_000513115.1. GTDB lineage: Bacteria > Bacillota > Bacilli > Bacillales > Bacillaceae_D > Halalkalibacter > Halalkalibacter hemicellulosilyticus. The sequence goes on along the minus strand of NZ_BAUU01000011.1, from coordinate 123,855 downwards.
TGGGAATGCACTCTATTTATTAGATGAGCCAGAGGCAGCACTGTCGCCACAGCGCCAGCTTTCCTTTTTACGAATGATTCATGACCTTGTCACAACAGGGAATAGTCAGTTTATCATCGCTACACATTCACCTATTCTGCTAGGCTATCCAAATGCGACAATTTTAAGTTTCGACAACCGTACGATCCAAGAAGTAGAATACGAACAAACTAATCATTATCAAGTGACGAGCTACTTTTTACAAAATCGAGAACGTATGTTAAAGGAATTATTTGAGGATTGATATTAAGCGACATCTGTAGAACATATCCTACTAATGGATTTATTTTCATGATGACCAGCATTCTTACTATCAAAGCTCCACACGTAGCGCGCGAACAATGGGTGGAGCTGATAGCAAAGTCGTATCACTTGTCTCGATCTTGATTCGATCTCCAATATCCATGTTATCTCTTAGCTCCGTTAATGAAATAGTTCTTCCACCTAAAATTACTTTCGTATCATGGTCGATAATGATCGAAACCTGATCAAATTTCGAAAACCAGCTTGCCCTGATCTCAAGACCTTGAACCTCCTCTTCTTCTATATGTATATAAGTTACTTTTCCGACTAAGTTATCATTTGTGACAATCCATTGATATACGATATACCATCCAAAAATGAACATACACACTGCAATCATGACACGAAATCGCTTCTTATTCATATGACCTCTAATCCTTCCTTCTCATATTCAACATCATTACTTTTCTCTACTCTTACAGAAATTCCTTTTTATTTTTATTTTTAGTACCAGATACTAATATCTAGTGCTATAATTAAGCTTAATCAACAAATAATGAGGTGACATGAATGCAATCTAAAGCGCAAATAACCGCAATCGGCTCATATGTTCCAGCAAAAAGATTAACGAATGCTGACTTAGAGAAGCTAGTCGAAACAAATGATGAATGGATTGTCAAACGAACCGGAATAAAGGAAAGGCGAATCGCCAATGACGATGAATTTACTAGTGACATTTGTGTGAAAGCTGTTGAGAATTTAATCAAAAAATATAATAAAGTGATCGATGATGTTGATATGATCATTGTCTGTACACTAACGCCTGACTTCAAAACACCTAGTGTGGCCTCACTCGTACAAGCGAAACTAGGCATACCACATACTGGTGCCATCGACTTAAACGCTGCTTGTGCAGGCTTCACCTATGGCCTGCATATCGCAAATGGTTTAATTACAGCAGGCTTAAACAAAAAGGTACTTGTAATTGGGGCAGAAACGTTATCTAAAATCGTTGACTATACTGATCGAACGACTTGTATATTATTTGGGGACGGGGGCGGGGCCGTACTAGTCGAACATCATGAACAAGCAGCTAGCTTCCTTTCCTCTCATTTAGGATCTGTAGGGGAGATGGGAAAGCATTTATATGCGACGAATCTTTCTACAAAAATGTCAGATGAAGCTTTATCCTCATCGGGGGAAATTGTACAAAATGGTCGAGAAGTGTACAAATGGGCTGTCAATACTGTACCGAAAGAAATGAGAGACTTACTCAATCAAACTTCCTATACTCTTAATGATGTTGATTGGTTTATTCCACATAGCGCTAATTTGCGTATGATTGAATCCATTTGTGAGAAAAGTCCGTTCCCTATCGAAAAGACTTTGCACAGCCTCATTTACTACGGAAACACATCAGCTGCGACGATTCCATTGGCTTTAGATAAGGGTGTCGATGATGGAAAAATAAAAAAAGGGGATACGATGCTACTCTTTGGGTTCGGTGGAGGCTTAGCTTATTCTGGCATTCTTTTGAAATGGAGCATATAAACACTTGACTTTTCCAACTCTCCTGTAATGACAGAACAACCACTATGTAAGTAGAAATTACTCTCAAAAAATCCATTTTCGATGTAATTATGCTACACTAAATAGAAACTAGTAAAAGTCCATTTTAGTCATAAGGAGTTGAACACGATGAATCGTTCAACAGAATTTACAGTCCCTAATAGCTTAAGCTCAGATTGCAACAACTGTTTTGGATTATGCTGCGTTGCTTTACCTTATGCGGAGTCAGCAGATTTCCCTTTTTATAAAGATAGTGGAGAACCGTGTCGTCATTTACTTACCGATTATCGCTGTCGTATACATGACCAGTTAAGAGAGGAAGGCTTTCGTGGCTGCTCGGTCTACGAATGCTTCGGTGCTGGTCAAAAAGTATCACAGCAAACATATCATGGAAGCGATTGGAAGACACACGGTCATATAGCTAACGAAATGTTTGAAGTCTTTCCGATTATGCAGCAGCTGCATGAAATGCTACGGTACTTACATGAAGCCTTTAGCCTGAACGTAGCTAAACCATTCCATCATGATATTAAGCTAGTCATTCACGAAATAAATCAGCTAACAAACCTCTCTCCAACTAATATTCTAGCACTTGATATTTCTAAACATAGAGCAACTGTGAATGATCTACTTTTGCAAACAAGTGAACGATTCCGTGCCAAATTAAAACGTAAGAACACTCATCCTACTCTCAAGAAAGGCCCTGACCTAATAGGTGCTAAATTACGTGGAGCTAATTTAAGCGGTTTTAATTTTAGAGGTTCTTTGTTAATTGCTGCAGATTTGCGTAAAGCAGACTTACGCATGGCAGACATGATCGGTGCTGATTTAAGAGATGCCAATATCTGTGGGGCTGATTTAAGAGACTGTCTCTTCTTAACACAGGCGCAAGTGCAATCAGCAAATGGTGATAAATATACTAAGCTGCCACCAACCGTCACAACTCCAGAGCATTGGTTAATGAACGGTTAACTACCTCTTTTAGAAGGATGGGCACTGAAAAGGTTATAAACCAACCTTTTCAGTGGCTTCTTACAAGAAAAGAGGTGTCCATGCTTTTTTCGATTAAATCGATCGTTCATTTTCTCACCGTCGATTTACTCCCGAAACAGCTTTTACAGCGAAATGATATCTCCTTCTCAATCAATTGCATTTGTTAACTATCATCCATCTAAGATTAGTTAACCTCTCTTCTTTCAGCAATCCTTTCCTTCTCTAAATCAATTGATAATAAATACTGGATGAGCGCATCCTGTTCTTCAGCTGTAAATCCACTTTCTTCGTCGACATAGTAATGATGACCAGCACCTGTCGAATGAGAATGTTGTAGAGATTGAGATAATTCATTAGCCTCAATAACTTTCCTTCTAAGGTTTCGATCAATCATTGCTAACAAGCTATTATAAGCATCTGGTTCAATTCCTTTTTCATGTGTACCACTCAGACCTAGCTCTGAGTCTTTATTAGAGCCAACAGCAATCCCTCCCTCATGTAAATAAGGTGCAGAGAATTGTAATCCGACTAAGCCTTTTACTTTATACCCACCTTCATTCCCATTTGCTAACATAAGCTGTACTTGATCATTCTCAAGGTGATCAGTAGGGACTTTAAGCATTTCAGTACCTTCTGGAATAGGGATTGGAGTGTCTAACGGATAGAACCACGCCTCTTCTAGCAATTTAACTGTATCTTTGAATGCCTTCGCCCTAGATGGTTCTGCTTTTACTTGTTCATTCGGTATGATGCGATGGTTCGTTCTCCCTTCACCAGCGTGACAGCTTACACATCCAGCACGATTAAATACATCACGTCCACTTGCTTCTATCACAGTATATTGATCTGTTTCAGATGGTGGCTTAAGTGCATTTTGATAAGCAGATAGAGCATTTAATTCCTCTAATACAGTATAACCCTCTGACCCAATAATTGTTCCATTCGGAGTAAAGAGAGACAGTTTCGGGTATGTTGGTGGACGGACCATATCATTAAATCCCCATACCGTTTCATTATGATCAATCCTTGCCAATAGCTCACTTGGTTTTTCTGCTGAGTCAGAAGCATATCGATAATTCTTATTAGGGGCATTTTGAAGAAGAATTCCAATATAACGTTCTTTATCAATGTTAAATAACGCATTACTTTGATCTACTTGAGCAAGTGAATCAGAGTTTTGTGCGTGAACATTATTATTTAACGAGGTTAACCCTTTAAATGGTCCCACTGCAGCAAATCCATTCCATCCGTATGGATGATCATCCAATGTGAAGGAATCTGGTATTTGTGTCGGATTGTTTTCTAGATCAATCGTTGAATCAAAATTTCCCTTTGGCCAATTAAGCAAAGCACGGTCAACTGCATCCTCCATTTTTTGAATATCTGGTAAAGCAACGTAGGACTCCGTATTAGACTCCTTTTCCTTCATCCATTCTTGCTCTACAATAAAATTCTTAATTTTCTCCTCGTCGATATCTGTATTTGTAAAATAGGCAGCTGAATTAGAAGCAAGTGCTAACATTAATCCAGCATTGAAATTAGCATTTGGTGCTCCTTCAATGACTTTTCCTGTGTGGCGATCAACTGTTGCATGGCAAGCTGCACAGGATATTCCTGCTTTTAAACGTCCTTCACGGAAGGAGATTGGCATACCGAGTGGAGCCCATGCACCTTTTGGTACATCTAAGCCCGTTTCAATGACATCTCCTTTTTTAAACGTTCGACCACCAATCGTCGCATCTTCTGCTAATTCAACCTTTAAATTGTCTGTCCCTTCTTTTCTCGCTGCAAGAACTGCTTTTGATATATTCCATACTGATAAAGGACCATCTAGTATCCCTAATACATCTGTAATATACTCCTCATTATTAAATGTCTCTTCATAGAATAAGTCTCTTCCTAATCCTATTAAATCATCATTGACTTCTACTACACCATTATGTAAAGAACGTTGCTCTTCATTCCATTCTTCTACATCATTCAATGAAAGTGACTTGCCCCATACATCATAACCGTAAATATCATTCATATCATGTTCAAGAGGGTGATTTAAGGAATGCTCCCCTTTGGGATTTACTGCATAGCTTGGTTCCATGTAAGTAATACTTGCAAGAATAATGACGACACCAATGAATAAGCAAATTCCTACGACTATAATACGCTTCATACTCGTACTCCTTTATAGAGAGGTTATACGATTATTGTTCATTTACGCGCTTTACTTATTCATCAAAAGAACTTGTAAGAATTACCTACATCCTGAAAGTCGAAAGTCGATTTGATTGATATTTTACTTTTATCAATTGAACTTGTTTAATACTCCAAAAAAGTGTCTCGAAGTATACATTCCTTTAGAGACACTCTTTTGGAGTTAATTTAGCTTTTTATTTTTTCTAAAATCAAACTAATGCTTATTCTCCGCCATTCTCCTCCCACTTCTTAATATCTTCTCGGACTAGCGGTGCAACTTCTTTTCCTAATAGCTCAATCGCTCTCATCACTTTTTCATGTGGCATCGATCCGACTGGAACATGTAACATAAAACGAGTGATGCCAACCTCTTTACGCAAATGAATAATCTTTTTCGCAACGGTTTGTACATCACCAACGTATAAAGCTCCTTCAAAGCTTCTTGCTGCATCAAACGTTTCTCTCGTATATGGGGGCCAGCCTCGTTCACGTCCTAGTTGACTCATGACAAACTTTGTCGATGGATAAAAAGCATCTGCTGCAGCGTCAGTCGTCTCAGCAATAAAGCCATGTGAATGCGATGCAACTGGCAGCTTTGACACATCATGACCTGCGTGCTCGGCTGCTCGTTTATATAAACGGACAAGTGGTTCAAACTGTAGCGGGCTGCCACCTATGATTGCTAATACGAGAGGCAACCCGAGAACTCCAGCGCGTACAACCGATTCTGAGTTCCCTCCACTTCCGATCCAAACAGGAAGCGGTTCTTGTACGGGTCTAGGGTAAACACCTAATTCCTGAATAGCTGGGCGATGTTTCCCACTCCATGTTACTTTTTCAGATTCACGAATCTTTAACAAGAGCTCCAACTTTTCTTCAAACAATTCATTATAATCATTCAAGTCGTAACCAAATAATGGAAAAGATTCAATAAAAGAACCTCTACCTGCCATAATCTCAGCTCGCCCATTCGAGATCGCATCAACGGTCGCAAAATCTTGAAACACCCGAACAGGGTCTGCAGAAGAAAGTACAGTTACCGCACTTGTTAAACGAATCCTCTCTGTCTGAGCGGCGGCTGCTGCTAAAACAACCGCAGGCGAGGACGCAGCAAAATCATGACGATGATGCTCACCTACACCAAATACATCCAGTCCAACTTGGTCCGCTAACACTATTTCCTCCACAACTTCTCTAATCCGCTCAGCATGACTCGGCGCTTCCCCTCCTTTTAATGTTGGTGTCGTCTCGACAAATGTACTAATTCCTATTTCCATCTATATCCCTCCAATAATTATTTCTATATCAAATTAATAGCGCTCCTTAATCATTAAACAAAATGAACAAATAATCAACTAAAGGGACTTATCTCTTTCTAGCCATGCGTCAATGAATAAATTATAATAAAAGAAAAGGAGGTGACACAAATGTCAAAAGAACAGCTTGATCGAATGGAAAACTTACTAACGCAACTCGTCACATCAGTCGGAAAAACAAATTCAGAACTTCAATCTATGAAAGAAGAACAATCCTCTATAAAGGATGGACAAAATTCAATGAAGCAGGAACTATCTTCCATCAAACAAGAGCAGTCTTCTATGAAGCAGGAACTCTCCTCCATCAAGCAGGAGCAGTCTTCTATGAAGCAGGAACTCTCCTCTATCAAGCAGGAGCAGTCTTCTATGAAGCAGGAACTCTCCTCTATAAAAGATGAACAATCTTCTATTCGTGAATATATTTGTTCTTTAAAAGAAGGACAGGCCTTGCTACGTGCGGACATCCAAGCACATAGAGATGAAACAAGATCTCAATACAAAGAAGTTATCCTGCGATTAGATAGTATCGAAGCAGACCAAGACCATATTTGGGAAAAAGCTTCTCGAAACGAAAGAGAAATTGCAAAAATAAAAAGACAATAACCCTCATATTCCTTTCCACTTCAATTTTAAACCTTTCCCTAAAAATTACTAGTACGTTTATGACGGAGTGCTAGTTTACTAGCATTCCGTTCAACATTTACATCAAATCAAAAAAATCGCTTATCTTCAAATTTTATGTAATAATAATATTAAACTATTACGAAGGAGCGATCTATATGGAAAAAGGAACAATCAAACATATGGCATTTTTCACCCTCAAACACTCTCTTACCGACCAAGCAACAGAAACATTTTTAAAAGATGGCCAAGCTATTCTAAGTGCAATCCCTGTCGTAAATAACTTTGAAGTGTTGCGGCAGACGAGCCCAAAAACGGATTTCGATTTTGGCTTTTCTATGGAATTTACCAATCAAGAAGACTACGATACATATAACAACCATCCTAGCCATGTCGCTTTCGTAGAAAAACGCTGGAAAGTAGAAGTAGAACGTTTTCAAGAAATTGACTATACGATTTTATAAGAAAAACTGCACAGCAGACTTTTCTTAAAAGCGGCGTGCGGAGCCGTTACAGCGGTTTTCAGTTTTTCTGAAAATGGGGTTCTTTCAGAAAAACGTGTAACGTGCGAAGCCGCCGCTCTCCTTGAGTTTGCTTACACTCTCTATGCTTTTCCCACATGTCTTCCTCGAAACTTATACTTTCTTATCTTCTAAGAAAAAATCGACAGCACCTTTTCTTAAATGCGTTGTGTGGAGTCATTACAAAAGCTCGTAAAGAGCCCATCTGACACATCGAATTCACATTCATTAAACTATACGAAGAAAAAGCGTTCAACATATATTTGAACGCTCTTTCGCTTGCTATTACTTATGAAACGTCTCACTTTGCTTATAACCGTCGACATAAATCACTTCTATTTCAACAGAACCTAGCCCTACTTCTTGTAATTGTACATACCATATGTTCGCTTCTTCAACTACCCCATCATCTATAGCTGTATCGTTTTGTAACGAAGAGGAAGATGCTACTGAAGAAGATGATGTTACTGAAGTTGATGTATATCTTGCTGATTCGTTTTGTGTATTCATTTCCGATTCATTCGGATTCTTTAGAAATGGTTCGATTATTTCGCTTCCATCTTCTAACCGAAACGTCGCGGTAGCGGATTCAATTTCATAGAATGGAAAAAGCGCCTCATTCTCATGAATTGTTGCACTAAACAACATTGGTGTATTAACTCCACCACTCGATGTTGATGTACTCAGTTGAAGTGATTGTCTTTGATATACGTATTCTGGAATTCTTTCCTCATTTGTCGTTCTGTTCATCCCCCCTCTGAAACGATTTGATAGACATAACTGTCATTTGGATTTAATCGTAATTCACTTGAATAAATTGTGCCTGCTTCTAATGTCGCCTCTGCTTCATTCCAGTTACTACTATTCTCTTTTCGATACATCATTGTAACATGAGCGTCTTCTCCTATTTCACGAAATGTCCATTCACTCTGCAACACAATTTCTTCTGAAGACGATTCTTCAACTTCTGGACGAAAACTCATATTGGTTACCCATTGATTTTGTTCATTTAAATCAAGTAGCTGCCGATCAATAGAAGATAATTGATTTTCCATATTCCGTTCAGTATGAAAGTGACGATCAATTAAATGCTCGACCTCGTTCGTTAATTGATTCATATTCACTACTACATAAATATTAATAAGAACACTAATAACCAATAATCCGAATAACCCTTTCATAACACGATTCAAAATATGCCCCCCTTATGAGGCCATTCTAACATATAATTACACACCCTAAAAAAAGAACTTATTTGCATTCTCTACTAAACCATCACCTACTAGTAGGATACGACTTCCCCCGGATGGTCGCAACCAAACTAAAGGGGCCATATGAACGTTTTTGAAACCCTCGTGCTATCTGACCTTTATCCTACTGTCGTACAAACAAAAATATCCCACCCTTGAGCTAAAAAGCTAAGTGGATTATTTTCATATGAGCGACCTCATTAGAACTATTGCAATTAAGACAAGTGATGTGCAAACAACAATGGGTTTCTTCCCTATATTTTTTTGGGAAATATTCGCTAGTTCATCTAGCAGCCCTTATAAAATCGGGTGTATCCCCTCCATCTTAACCTCCCATTCGCCATTTTTCGGAAATCCAAATAATGTCTCTTCATGACCAGCATATCCTGCAGCCATCATGGCAACTGCTAGTAAGAGCGCTCCATTCCCTGGTAAATAACTCGTTAATCCTTTACGTTGATAGTTATGTCCATTTTGTAAGTAGGCATTTTTCATTCTATCCATTAACAAAAAATCCACTGCCCATTCCGACTCGCCTAACCTCGCAGCTGTCATTGCACACATTGGAAAATCCCATCCCCAAGCACTATTCCAATCCCACTCATCTTTCACTTTTTTTAATGTTTGTCTCATACGATGGTGGTTAATCCGCTCACCTGGTAATACCCCTAACGCTGCTACCATTGACGGATGATCATGTTGAAATTGTTCAAAAGTCGTTGAACATTGCTCATGCGCTAAATAGACACCTTCTTTATGTGGTGATTCAGCTAATTGATTCGCAACTGCCTCCCACTTCTTTGGTACGGCTCATTCAATCGCTTTGCCCACTTTATCGCCAATTCTAACCCGTACTTCCAATATTCAAGTTCATACGGAGGGTTTATACTAACTTCTGGTTGATGATTTTCTTGTGCAGGAATAAGTGGTGGTCCGAGGACATACTGAGCTCTCGCTTCATCCCAAACCGCAAAGGACGCCATAAAATGAGCCGATTCAAAAACAAGATACTTATACTCCTTTAAAAAACTCTCCCTTTTATTCACCCGATAACATAGCTCAGCTAACGTAATCGGGTGGGGCTGTTGCCATATGAGAGCAACTGCAATTGGTGAAGGGCTTTGGTTCCCATCAGATCCAACCATTTTCGGCCATCGTGCCCCATCATATCCTTGTGATTGAGCTAGCTCTTTCGCTTTTGGCAATATTTTTTTATACCAACCTAAACTCTTCTCTAACAACTCCCCTCTTCCCCATAATGGAAAGTGAGCTGCATGCCAATAATGCATTTCAAGATGAAATTTACCGAACCAACTATTGTACATAAAGCCCGTCTCCTGAGGGGGAACACTTCCACTTGAATGAACCGCTAATAAAAACTGCGATAAAATAACTCGCCTTTCTAATTCAGGCGCTCGTTTATCCGTGCACCTTGAAAAATCAAGCATGCCTCCCTTTAGCCAAAATTTTTCCCAATAAACTTGACTTTCTTGAATGACAGTATCTACCGTACGACTCACCGCCACCTCAGATAGACCAAATGCTACACATAAATCGAGTTGTTCTCCATTAATTGGCCAAAGTGTAAATTGATGAACAGATGTTTGTTCGACTTCACCTGTATTCCACCTTAATCGAACATCATAATGATCATCATCCATACACCTTCGTAACAAAAGCTCGTTAGCAAATTGCTGAATGACATTTGTTCGATGGCGTTCTGGATGATCCCACCTCAGATCAATGGCTTGATCCCATTCATTTGAGGCAACATCAGGATTTGGAAACGTTACTTGCACACATAAGCGTCTTGTCTTTAGTATAGGGGATTCGATTCTTATAGCTAATTCATCCTTAAATGGATGACAGATTGTCTTTACTTTGACAGGGCAATCTTCAATAGTAAAATGGCTATATAAACACCCCTCCCATATATTTAACGTTTGCTCGATCTGCTTTATATCTTCTACTTTGGCTAATGTACCGTCCTCTTTCCGAAATTGAAAGGAAAGTTGCCCTAACTGTAGTCGATGTGGATTTTGGCGTAACCAGTGATAAATTTCACTTGTTTGACCTGGATACAATGGATATTTAACAAATCGTCCATACGTATCCAACTGTTGTTGATCGACATCATTAATCGAATATACATTATGTCCATTTGATGAATGCCAACCCCAATTCGACTGCGTACTTAATGGAACTTCATACACATCTGGGAATGATTGTAACCCAGTTATATCTGCCGTAAATGCAAACTCACCATTCCCAACACTAAGTGGCGAACGTGGATCTACTTTTGACAATTTCGGAAAATGCCGTTGAACGACTTCTTTTCGATCAATTGCCATCCTTGTCCCTCCTCACGATTATTTTTCCATTTAATTCTTCTAACCTAATGAAAATCGGGCGTTCCAATGGCGTTTTATTAGGCGTATGTAACGTTAACATTCGTTGCCCTTCAAAAGTCGAAAAGACCATGCCATGACCACCATCATTCCTAAACAGCGGCTCATCCTCTTGTACCCACGGCCCTAGAACTTGTCCAGTTGTTGATCTCGCAATTCCTTGGGCATAAACATGATCAATGAAACTCGCCCAAAGCATCATCAGTTCACCGCTTTGAGAGTGAAACAAATACGGACCATCTGTTACATAATTATTTCGGTTCGGAAATCTACGATGTTTAAAAGCCGTTGTCCATGGTGCTTCAGATGCTTTAAATAATATAACGGGTTCTCCAATCGTATGTTTCAAATCTGTTGATAACCTTTGGGCACATAACTCACCATCGGCAATTTGAACCCATTCATGACAAAAAACAATCCAAGGTTCTCCTGCACCATCAACATGTAATGTACCATCTAGACAGTACCAGTCTTCAGGCGTAACTGGACCTTCGCTATGGGGTAAGAACGGACCCATTAACGAGTTAGAGTAAAGAACTCCTGTACCACGTTTTCCGTTATCCTTTCTTAGAAACGTCGCAAACATATAATAGTTCCCATTATACTCATGTACTTCAGGTGCCCAAAAATTTTCCTTAGAATAAAACGTATCACTAGGACGAAAAACAGGAAATGGCCCATCCCAACATTCTAAATCCTCACTTATATAGACATCAAACCCAATACCCTCTCCCCAAACATTTGGATCCGTACTACCAAACAAGTAGTATTTATTCGTTTCATTATCAACAAAAACAAACGGATCTCGTAGCTGAATCTCTTCTTTTTTGACCATACGCTCCTCCTATTAGTGGTATTCTGATGGACTTACGCCTGTCATCGACTTAAACACTTGACTGAAATAAGTAGGATTTTGATACCCTACCATTTCACTCACTTCATAGACCATATACTTTTTTTGACGCAAGTAGTCCTTAGCTTTTTCAATGCGAAAATGATTGAGGTAGTTTACAAATGTTTCACCTGTCACCTTCTTAAATATCTGGGACAAATAATTCCGATTCACATACAATGTCTCTGCAATTTCTGCTAATGTAATCTCCTGATCATAATATTCGTGCACATATTCCTTCACGCCAACGATTAATTTATAGCTTTTACGACCTGTTAATTCTTCCTTCACCTGCTGAATCCATTCTTCTATATAATGACCCATCCATTCAGTCAAGTGATGAATCGTACGATGAGCATAAACTGTTCCCATTAATTTGGACAAATCCTTACTTTGCCATTGTTCACGAAGCTGTGCATCAAACATGAGCGCATTCAAAATCGTTACACATACATTTTGTACGATCAACAACGGAATGCTTTGTTCATTTTTTATCTCTTCTATAAACTTCTGCCAAATAGAATAGACAAGCTCTGCATCTTTTTGTTGAATAGCACTTTGAATCGATGTGATCATATCAAATGGATAAGAATACACTGGAGAAGATCCATATGTTTCAGCCTCAGAAAGAGTGAACACTTTATTCACTTCTTGATACTCAGCAGCCTCTAGCGCGCGCTGACTCTCAAGGTAAGAGTCAATCATCTCGTGAATTCCTTGTTTCACACGACCAATTCCAATAATGACTGAAACCTTCAAATAGAAAAGCAATGTACTCATCAATTCATTCGCAAGTTCCTCACATAACTTCTCAAGGCAATCTGTATATTCATTTTCAAAAACAACAAGAACAAATGTTGAATCTGAATAGTCGACAACATGAAGATCAACCTGAGTCGTCCGCGTATCCGTTTCAATTAGCTCTGTAATAATATTTTGGACACTGAATTTCATTAACTGCCAATCACGCTCATGAGCTTTCGTTAAATAGGCCGGGCGAATAACCGTTAAAGTACTAACAACAACTTTTTGTAAAGGAGATATATGTAAAAGATTAAGCTTCTCTGTAGGGATCCCTCCCCGCTTATAGCGTTTTGTTAACATATCACGAATAAGAGCATCTTTTGTATAAATTAAATATTCCTTACGTTGTTCTTCATAGCTTGCTAGTAGCTTTCTTTGCTTTTCCTCACTTTCAATTTTTTGTTTAATTTCAATTAAGACGTTCTCAATTTCTTGAATAGGGGCCGGCTTTAAGAAAAAGTGTTTAACACCATATTGAATCGCTTTACGTGCATTCTCAAAATGATCGTAACCACTTTGGATAATAATTTGAATAGACGGAAACTGATTAAATAATTTTTTCGTTAATTCTAGCCCTGTCATGTTTGGCATATAAATATCTGTAATAATGACATCAGGAGGGTTATGTTCAATTTTGTTTAAAGCCTCTAAACCATCTTTAGCTGTTTCAACGATTTCAAAACCAAGCTCTTGCCAGCGAACATGCTTAACTAAGCCCTCACGAATCACTGTATCATCATCGATAATATATACTGTCTTCATGACTGACCTCCCTTGTAGCCATCAAGCCACTCTTGCTGCTTACGTATCCATTGCTGTAACTCATGTTCCTCTTCAATGATCGGTAAGACGATTTGAACACCTACCCCTCCCTCACGTCGGTTACGAATTTGAATCCGATAAGGATCTCCACAATACATCCAAATCCGTTCTTCTACATTTTTAATTCCTATTCCGGTACATGTCTCAATGCTCCACTCATCTGCGAGTCCAATTCCCTTATCTGAAACAAATAACTCTAACATCGGTTGATGAGCTTCTTCAATGATCCTTCCCTCCACCCCAATATAAATCGTTTCTTTATATGGTGATGGATATCCGTGTCTCATACTATTTTCGATAAAGGCTGCAGAATGATTTTCGGAACATATAAATCCTTTAATGACGCCTTTACTCTTTCATGATAATGAACCTGACTAGTGAGTCTTGTCTGCTGTATTTGAATATAGCTTTTCACATGCTCTAATTCATCTCGAAGCAGGATAAACTTATTACCACCACTCAAGCCAATTCGTAGCATCCTGCTGAGCTGATTGACCATATCACTAATATCATTTGCACGATGGTCCATCGCCTTCCACCTGATCATATCTAGCGTGTTATATAAGAAATGAGGCATAATTTGACTTTGTAAGGCGCGTATTTCCGCCTCTCTTCTATAACCACTTTCGGCTTTCAACCGTTTAACAGATTCATTCAATTCCTTTGTCATTCTGTTGAAACTAGAAGCAAGAACATCATATTCCTCAATGTAATAAGGCCCAACCTTCTGATTAAAATCTCCTTTTTCAATACTTCTCATCCCTTTAATTAAATTTGAGATTGGTAGAGAAAACCGTTTTCCGATCCAGTAAACAATCGGTATGGAAATCAACAGACCGAGCAAGCCCATGGCGAAGATCATTATCCCCATTTGTCTCGTTTCTGTATACAACCCATCGACCGGAATTACTTGGGCTAACCTCCACTGATCATAATTAGGCTCTGATAACAACAATAGAAAGTAGTCGTTATCATATCTAATTAACTCATGATGATTCGTTATTTGTTGATAGTCTTCTGTTAATGTTGAGAACGGTTCATCATTCATAGATGAGACTACTCGATCAAGGATAGGAAATACTTCTGATGTGTGAGTTTCCGCTATAATTCTGCCACCCGTATTTAATAGAATAAGAGGTTCACTCGTTTGATTTAGCAACTCTTTATCCGACATATATTCAAAAAATGTCTCTGCTGTCACATTCACTTTAATATAACCAACCGTCTCACCACGTTGATTCATCAATCGATGCATATAACTGATGAACTCCTGACTCGTATGAATGGATTCATGTTTAGGCACCCAGGCATAATCTGCTTTTGAGAAAAGAGAAGGAAACCACTTTTCATCCATCACATGATTCATCGGTTGAACGACTTCACCAGAAACAATCGGATATTCCTCGTAATGGTTTGTGTAAACTTCGATAGAATGAATAAACGTCTTCATACTTGTGACACCATTCATAATGCTAATTAATTCTCGTTGATCACTTATCGCATCATAAGCGTTGTCTGGCTCATCAGAAAACATTTCAATAACGTTACGATTAATAGCAATGTATACACCTGCCTCACTGACACTTGAAATAAACCCAGCAAGCTTTTTAGCGCTTTCATTCAACAATGTCAATCTCGTTTCACTAATTTCCTCGGACGTAAAGTTAAAAAAGGATCGATAAGAAGCCATGCTAAGTGCCGCAAGAAAAACTCCATTCACTAATACAAAACTTATTACCATTATCGTCGTTAATTTTTTGAACATTAGAGATGGCCATCCTTTTTTTCTTTATTTAGCAAAGAAAATGCTTTCCTGCATTCTACCCTTTCAGACCTGTTGTCGCAATCCCTTCAACAATATACTTTTGAAAGATAAAGAAGACAGTAGAAATAGGTATTAAAGAAAGAACAGACATCGCAAACACTGCCCCCCAAGAAGATTGTCCTTGTGAATCTAAGAAAAGACGCAAACCTAAGGGCACTGTAAATTGATCAATCGTATTTAAATAAAGAATTTGACTAAAGAAATCATCCCATGTCCAAATAAAGGTAAAGATCGCTGTCGTAATTAACACAGGCAACGCTAATGGAATGATAATTCGAAAATAAATTTGAATGATACCACACCCATCCATCGTTGCACTTTCATCTAATTCACGAGGAATCCCTCGAAAGAACTGCACCATTAAAAAGATAAAGAAAGCATCTGTCGCTAATAGCTTTGGTACTGTTAATGGTAAAATTGTATTGATCCAATCAAGCTGATGAAAAATCGTATATTGCGGTACTAATGTGACGTGAGCCGGTAGCATTATGGTCATCAGCATACATGCAAACAACAGCTTCTTTAATGGAAATTTCAAACGAGCAAAGGCGTATGCGGCCATCGAACACGTAGCAATATTCGCAATTACACTAATTGAACTGATTAAGAAGGAATTTTTGAAAAAGGAGCCAAAAGTCACATCTCTTACAACATTCCATCCATTTAAATAGTTATCGAACGTTATTTCTGTCGGCCATAGACCTGGTGATGAGAAAATTAAATACTCGGGCTTTAACGAGCTTGAAATCATCCATAAAACTGGATAGAGCATAAGAAGACCGAAGGAAATGATAAATATATGAACAACGATTCGCTTTCCATGAACTTTTCTCCTCATTTATGATTTCCCTCCATCCTCATAGTAGACCCAATATTTAGATGAGATAAAGATAAACGCAGTTAATGTTCCTAATACCATAACTAGAATCCAAGCCATTGCTGATGCGTAACCCATTTCAAAATGTGAAAACCCTTTTTGATATAAATACAATGTGTAGAATAGCGTCGAATTAATTGGCCCCCCTGTCCCTTCACTAATAATGTAGGAGGAGGTGAATACTTGAATCGATTTAATTAGCTCAATGACTAAATTAAAGAACAATACAGGAGTTAACAGTGGTAGTGTAATCTTAAAAAACTTTCTTATATTGTTCGCTCCATCAACCGCTGCTGCTTCATAAAGCTCAGACGGAATTTGCTTCAAACCAGCAAGAAAGATCACCATCGAAGCTCCGAACTGCCAAGTTGCTAAAATAATTAATGTTCCTAATGCAAAGTCTGGGTGAGCAACCCAGCCCTTACCCGTAATATTAAAAAAAGCCAGTACTTGGTTCACTAAACCATCGATACCAAAAATATTTTTCCATAATAAAGCTATCGCGACACTCCCTCCTAATAGCGAAGGAATATAATAAACGGTACGATAAATACCAATCCCTTTCATACTACGGTTTAACAAAAGAGCTACTAATAAAGCAGCTATTAATTGGGTTGGAACGGCAATCATCACAAACGTAGCTGTCACTTGAACAGAGTCCCAGAAGCGCTGATCTTGAAATAAATTTTGATAATTAGCTAGACCGATCCAACGAGGCGGATTCATGAGGTCGAAACGAGTAAATGACAAATACAATGAACTAATCATCGGACCTAATACTAATCCGAAAAAGCCAATTAACCATGGCAATAAAAACATATAGGCAATGAAACTATGCTTTCGATCACGTTTTTGTTTCGTTACTGCTTTCAGTTGGATAATTGGATTTATCTTTTCCGTAGGGTTCTCCACAACGATCCCTCCTACTCTCTATTTTTTTAACGAACCTAGATTACAATGTTACATGTTGCGAGTGGCTCCGCTGCACCTCCATGATTAGCTGGAACCTGAGCCACTCGATCATTCTTTTATTCTTCCGAATACCGTTCAATATTAGCTATTAATTCATTAAAGTAATTTTCTGAAGCCTCTTCAACAGTGGATTGTTCAAAGTAGATTCGTTCAGCTGTCTCTTGGAATAATTGAGTATTCTCGTTATAGCCCGGTAAATTCGGAATATATGGTGCTTCGGATGTTGAGCTAACCCAATCAATATAAGCAAATATTTCTTGATCAACGACATCCCCTGAATCTAAGAGAAATTCACGAACTTCAGCATTGACTGGTGCTCCGCGGTCATTACCTAGAATTTCTGTCGCCTCTAAATCATTGACAAAGAAATCTAAGAACTTAGCTACCTCTTCCGGATGATCGGTCGTATTCGTACCTGCTAAAAATTGACTCGGTCTTAGTCCTACTCCATTTTTGCCTGATTCACTATTATAAGGATTAATAAATAAGATCAATTCATCTTCAGTTGCACCTTGGTAGGCTCCAAGCTGATTACTTGCGATCGCTTCCATTACAACTGTACGTTGAACAATTAAAGACTGTTCTGGAGTTTGAGTCGCTGTTACTTGAACTTCTGGAATCGCAGCACCCCCAGCTTCTCTTAGCTCCTTCCAAAGTGTAAACCAATCCTTTACATCTTGTGGCTCAAAGCCAATCTCACCATCTAAATATGTCCATTTATCACGTTGTGCTAAAAAGGTTCCAAACCCATCCTCTTCAAAGTCAGCTGTACCATAAATGCCATCTAACGTTGCTGATAGCTCATTAGCTATTTCATAGAAATCATCCCATGTCCAATCTTCGCTTGGTAGCACTACACCAGCTTCATCAAATAACGTTTTATTTAATAGAACCCCTCTTGCATTCGTCCCTAATGTTACTCCATAAAACTGTCCATCAAATGTAGCAGCGTCAATCATACTTTGATCATGCTGACTTAAATCAAGCTCATTCCCAACATAGTCATCAAGTGGAAGCACTGTACCTCGTGCAACGAAGTCGTTCAAATTCCCTCCATACTGAACAATATCAGGTGCATTTCCAGCTGCAAGCTGTGTTGAAAGTTTATCAAAATACCCATCAAACCCAGAGTATTCTGGCACAATCGTGACATGCGGATTCTGTTCTTCGTATAATTCAATAACTTTTAACGTACGATCATGTCTCTCTTGTCCTCCCCACCATGTCATACGAAGTTCAATCTCTTCCTCACCACCATTTGTTTGTGCCTCTTCATTAAGTGGTTCCTCATCCCCTCCTGTTGACGGTGCGTCAGCCTCTTCACTTTGTGAATTACATGCTGCAACCATTACTATAAACAAACAAATACTAAACCCATACAAGAATTTTTTCATCATGTTTCCCCCTTTCTTGTGATACTACTATTCTATTTTGTAATCGCTTACACTTAAATGAAGAAAAGTTAGGTAAGTTATAAAAAAACTCATCTTTTTCTATTTAATCTAACATTTTTGACGATGTTCAACATAATTTTTACACAACCCTCAGCGGTCTCATTAATCAACCGTCCCCATCTATTCTTTTTTAGATAAAATCTATAGTTTAAACGTTTACATTGCAATACTCTTTCCTTATAATTAGGAACTGTATAAATTTCTTAATCGATTGGAGAGACGTGCAG
This sequence comes from Halalkalibacter hemicellulosilyticusJCM 9152, assembly GCF_000513115.1. Taxonomy (GTDB): domain Bacteria; phylum Bacillota; class Bacilli; order Bacillales; family Bacillaceae_D; genus Halalkalibacter; species Halalkalibacter hemicellulosilyticus. The sequence continues at coordinate 104,832 of NZ_BAUU01000011.1, read as the reverse complement.
TGACGAAAAAAGTACAGCAAAATGAACCAATTGTAACTCATTTGTACACAGCAGACCCATCTGCCCATGTATTTGATGGTAAATTGTATATTTATCCTTCGCATGACCTCGATCATGATGGACCAGATAATGATAATGGTGATCAGTACCGTATGGAGGATTATCACGTTTTATCAATGGAATCAATTGACGGTCCTGTTGAGGATCACGGTGAAGCTCTTCATGTTCGTGATGTTCCGTGGGCATCAAAGCAAATGTGGGCTCCTGATGCTGCTTACAAAAATGGAACGTACTATTTTTACTTCCCAGCTCGAGATCATGATGGCGTTTTTCGAATTGGTGTCGCAACAAGCCAATCACCGACTGGCCCATTTAAGCCTGAAAAGAATTACATTGAAGGAAGCTATAGTATCGATCCTGCTGTATTTGTTGATCAAGATAATCGAGCATATTGCTACTTCGGCGGTTTATGGGGAGGGCAATTAGAAAAGTGGCAAACAGGAACCTTCCTTCCAGATGTAGAAGAAGGACCTGAACTAGACCAACCAGCAATTGGACCACGCATTGCCGAGTTAAGTGAGGACATGCTTTCATTTAAGGCCGAACCAAAAGAAATTTCAATCGTCGATGAAGAAGGAAATCCTATTGTGGCAGGTGATGAGGATCGACGTTATTTCGAAGGACCTTGGATTCATAAATACAATGACTATTATTATTTATCCTATTCAACAGGAACGACTCATAAAATTGTTTACGCAATAAGCAAAAATCCAGAGGGGCCTTTTGAGTTCAAAGGAACGATATTAAATCCTGTCATTGGTTGGACGACTCATCATTCGATCGTCGAATTTAATAATAAGTGGTATTTATTCTATCATGACTGTTCATTGTCTGATGGCGTCAATCATAAACGCTCTGTCAAATTTACTGAGCTCCACTACAATGAAGACGGAACCATTCAAACGATTGATCCGTATAAATAAACCTACAGTCATACAACATTTTAAGCCCATTATGAAAGACAATCACTTTCACAATGGGCTTTGTTTCTTTCATTTTTTAGTACTCGTTTCTTTAAACTGTTTCCCTTACTTGAAAATACGCTCTTAATACTTGTGCTAAATAGGCAAGTGGTGTCGTTTCGACTTGACCGTATTCTCTCAATGTATAAAGATGAACGGCATTCGGTAATTCATGCTTCAATTGTTTACGAATCTTTTCCCCTGACTCATCGGCATCAACTAAAACATATACATCTTCATTTTCAATTGGTAAAATGATTTCCTCAAGCTTCTCATTACTTAATGTACCATGTGTACAAACAATCGTAACCGTTTCATTTAAAACTTTCTTCACACGCTTACGATCATTGGAACCTTCTACAATTAAGACTTTCTCCACCATACGACTTCATTCCCTATGTCTGAAGTAACTTCTACACTTTTAGTATAAACGTTTCTTATGAATTGTTAAACAAAGATGCTGTAAATTCGTGCATCTTCTAAGCGTTACACAGAATGATTGATTAACTACACATGAATGACCTATATATACGAGGGACCAAACAAGTTAAAAGGCCATACTTTTTCAGTGCCCTCATATACAAAGGGGAGTCCCAAAACCTGAGACCCCCTCTTAACATACTTGTTACTGATATTTACCATTCTACATCAACACCTATTTCTTCAAAGACTTCTAGTATGACTGGAAAAGCAGCTACTGATTTCGGAAAGCCAGCATACGCAGCACAATGTAAAACAAGCTCTAAAATCTCTTTCGGTGTCACACCTACATGAATAGCGGTATGAACATGAAACCTTAATGCTTCTGGAATTCCTTGTGTCACAAGTGAAGACAACGTGATGAGCGCTCGTTGTTTATGATCAAGCTCTGTTCGCGACCAAATCTCACCATACCCAAATGACATCATCATTTCCTCAAATGCAGGATGAATGTTTTGAAAGCGTTGAACTTGATCTATCCCTTGCTCGCCTCTAATTTGTCTTAATATATCCATCCCTTTTTCATAGCGTTCATCTCGTATACTCACACCACTCACTCCTTTAGCCTCTTCTCATTGTTGGCGGAATTTCATTCGTGTCTACTATCACTTCAATCACATTCGGTTCACTAAATTCAGTCGTAATCACTTGATTTAGAGCAAATGTTAACTCTTCTTCCGTGCGACATTTGTATGCATTAGCTCCAAAAGAATGAGCGAATTGTTGGATATCAACCGGATGATCAAGCATTGTCCCTACAGACATCCCAACATGAGCCTTCATCCCCTTATCAACCATATCCAACCCTTCATTATTTAAAATAATGAATAGTACGTTTGCGCCAGCATTTACAGCTGTCGAAAGCTCGGTTCCATGCATCATAAAGCAGCCATCTCCTGTTAAACAAACAATTGGTGTTTCAGGTGCAGCTATCTTAGCACCGATCGAATAACCAATCGCGTGCCCCATAGCTCCAAAAACATCATCAAAGAAGAACGTCCCAGGTTTCTTAATTCCATAATGCTTAATCGCGTAAAATGAGTGACTACCAGCATCACCGAACATGATCGTGTTTGCAGGTAAATATTTGTCCAAAATCGAAAGCGCATGAGCTGATGACATAAACTCTTGCTCCCGTTCCTTTAATGCTAGAGCTTGTCCACTTTCTTCAGCAACTGCATCCTCATGAAAGAAATGATCAACCTTTGTTTGTACTGCGGATCCTTGCCATTCATCACTAAACGGAAAATCATGTAGCTCAAGCTTGCGATAACCCAGATGCTCTGCACGCTCGATCTTTACAATCTCCTGGCTTTGTAACACTTCAATTCCTTTCTTTTGCAGTAGTGTGGCTACATTCATCTTAAGATCTCCGTATATAAATAAGGTTGGTACTGTAATTGTTTTCCCAACAAACATTGGGTCATAATCAAATTGAATGACTTTCTTTGGAAAGTGTTCTTGTGATAATCCAGCCACCGACATATCACTTAATTTAGTCCCCATAACAACCATCACATCAACGCCTTCTTCCAAATAGTTATGGGCTTGCTCATGGCCACCTAACCCAAACGCACCTAATGACAACGAATGATGACTGACAAAGGAGCCTTTACCACCTGGAGTAGTCATAACGGGAATATTCCAAGCTTCAGCAAATACTTGAACTTCTTTATATGCCTTACTCGAATGAACACCTTTACCTAAAAATAAGAGTGGCCGTTCCGCCTGTTCTAATAGATCAATCACCTCTTCTAAATTCGGTGATATCACATGCTGTTCTTTTGGAAGATTCAGTTGAAATGGTTCGACCTCAGCAAGCAGTACGTCTGCTGGAATCGACAAGTGAACAGGGCCTTTTATACCAATAAATGCTTTTTCTAATGCATGTCTTACATACGATTCAACTAAGTCTGAACGTTCAATTCTTGCACTAAACTTAGTGACATGCTTAAACATTTCTACAACGTCTGTACCAAATGGTGTAGAATCTTGCCCTAAGGCCTTACCGGTATCACTCATAGAAGGATGCCCCGTAATAATGAGTAACGGAATATGAGACGCCTTTGCTTGTCCCGCTGCTGTAATTAAATTCGTTCCTCCTGGACCAGACGTTCCAACTGCTACACCCAACTTCTGACTTAGTAATGAAAATCCAGTAGCTTCATACCCTGCTCCACATTCATGTCTGCTTGCGACAAATGATAAGCCCGCTTTATCAATCTCAACTGCTAGCGGAACGACTGCTTTTCCTGGAATACCAAAAACATGTGAGACTCCCCAACTCCTAAACTGCTCAGCTAAAATTGTGGCTACTTTTTTCATGAATAATCTCCTTTTTCTTTTTGAATTCCTCTACCAATTGTGGATATTGATCTGTGAATTCATAGGCAGGTAGTGGTTTCATAAAATAATAACCTTGTATGTTGTAGCATTCCTGAGAGTGTAAATAATGAAGCTGTTCCTCATTTTCGACACCTTCAGCAACGACATTAACCCCTAATCCATGAGCCATAGCTATAATCGCGCTAACAATCTGTTCATCGTTTTGATTATGAAGAACATTCATAACAAAACACTTATCGATTTTAATTCGATTGATTGCAAAGCACTTTAAATTCTTTAACGAACTGTATCCAGTACCAAAATCATCAATACTAACAGCTACTCCTAAACCTCTCAATTGATCTATGACTTTACGAGCATATTTATAATCCATGGCCATCGATTCTGTAATTTCAAGTTCTAGAAATTGTGGGTTTAATTGTGTTGATTGCAAAACGTGTTGAACAACATCAACTAAGTTTTGCTTTAAAAACTGCTGTGTTGATAAATTCACACTTACTTTCATATTAGGGAGACCACTTTCTTGCCACATTTTATTCTGTCTACAAGCTTCCATAATGACCCATTCACCAATTGGAACAATCAATCCGATTTTCTCAGCTAATGGGATGAAAATATTCGGCAAAATCATTCCAAGCTCAGGGTGATTCCAACGTAATAACGCCTCAACTCCTATTATTTCACCTGTTTGACTATTGATTTGTGCTTGATAGAACAGTTCAAATTCATTTTGTTCAAGCGCCTTTCTTAAATGGTTTTCAAGTGAGAATTCATCACTTGCATCTTGATGCATATCATTTTTGTAAAACACATAACCATTCTTTCCATGAGCCTTCGCTTGATACATAGCTAAATCGACCTGTACCATAAAATCTTCAATATCAATATTTTCTTTCGGGTATAAAGCTATTCCAATACTTGCTGTTGTGTGAAAGTGAAAATGATTAATAATAAATGGCTGTTGAAATTCTTCTATAATGCGACTAGCTACTTTTTTTGCCTCATCCTCACCTCCTATATTTTTAAGCAGGACGATAAATTCATCACCACTTATTCTAGCTAACATATCCTCTTGCCGTAAGCAACGCTTCACTCGTTCAGTTACAGAAATAAGTAATTTATCACCATTACTATGACCAAACGTGTCATTAATCGATTTGAATCGATCTAAATCGATTAAGAGAAGAGCAATTTCTTCATCTCGCTTTTTTTCTTTAAGTGTCGTTCTAATCTCTGTGTGAAAGTAACGACGATTCGGAAGGCCCGTTAATTCATCATGATAGGCTAAATAATTGTATTTCTCCTCCATCATATAGCGTTCTGTTATATCACGAAGCTGGGCAAATGATCCTATCATCTTAGCATTTTTATGATCATAAATCGGCTGTGCGTCAAACAGTGCAACAATATCTTCGCCTTTTTGGTTTGTAAACTTCAACTCCACATCTTTAAAGACATGTTCATCTTCAATCACTTTTTCAAAGTACAAGCCGAGTATAGAAGAATCGAGAATATTACGTCCAATAATATCATCGCGATTATTTCCCGAAATCGTTTCAGCAAACTGATTAAATTCAGTTACTGTCCCATATTCATTCGTAATGATAATGGCATTTCTCGTTCTTCTTAACATAATTTGATTTAAAATATTGAGCTTTCGATTTTGCTTTCTTAAAAGTAATTCTCTTTCAATGGAGTCGACAACATTGGATAGCATATTCAAGAACAGTGGATTTTGTTGCTCTGTCGTTGTCATTATGGAGAGGCTTCCTAAAAGATTATCAATGTCCGTATAATGAAACGAAACACCATAACATGCTGTATCATGTAAAAAACGATAATAATGGTTATCACCAATTAATTGAATTGGATGTCGATGCTTTAAAGCTAAGCTAATGACATTTGTACCCATTTCTTCCTCAGTAAATTGGGCTCCCAAACAAATACCAAGTTTTGTGACCATTTCTTTAATTGACTCATCCCCAACAATATCTAAGATGAACCCATCCTTGTCTGACATAACAAGCAATATAGGCGTCCCTTCAAGTGCCTTTAACAGTTTATATGAAAAGAAGCTCACAACTTCCAGTATCTCATTGTATTCTTCTCTCTTTTCCATTAATTCTTCACCTGTCATGACAATACTTGGTTGCTTCACATCATTTGGATTCATCCCTGCTTGCTGACAGTAATGCTTTGAGATACGAATGTATGGGGGATCCTTATGTACACTCATTACCTTTCATTCCCTTCAGTTAGGACTAGCTTAAATACTGCAAGAAAGCTTTATCACTCTAGTAAAGTATGAAATAGATGCTTATTCTTTCTATTACATATCATTATACATATAAATACCTTTAAATCCCATATATTTAATAAACATCCATCCATTTAACTAGTTTTTTTTCTGTCATAAGCAAAAAGACTTATTCATTTACTAGGTAAGTTATATGGCTACAAAAATTCACTCTTATGATGTTCCCGTTATCATCCTAAAGAAGGTGCCTTTATAAGGTTCCAACAACCTTAAGGCACCAACTAATCTCGATCCTGTTTCGTTCATTTCTTAATCACTGTTATCTCGCAAATCGTCTATATGCAAATAATAAACTAAAACCAGCTATCAGGACTATTAACCCAATAATCAATCCATTAAATAGGTTAGTTGCAGTTTGAGGAAGTGACTGATCATCTCCTTTAACTGGATTTTCTTCTGAACCTGCTTCTACACGATCACTATCTTCTGCCAATCCATCCAATGCAGCTTGTAACATTGCAATTACTTCTGCCAGCTCCTCTTCACTTTCTATCTCTACTAGTCTTCCTTGTGCTTCTTCAATCGCAGCTTGCAGTGCTGCAAATGACTCTGTTGTATACGTTCCATTTTCATTAGAAATCGACTTCGCTTTTGTGATGAGTTCTTCTAACTCGGTTGTATCTATTGGTGTTGGAGGGACTAGCTCCTCTACTTCTTCTAATCTATCTACCGCTAACTCTAGCGTCGCTATTGCTTCTGCCAGTTCTTCTTCACTTTCTATCTCTGTTAGCCTTTCTTCTGCTTCTGCTATCGCCGCTTGCAGTGCTTCATAAGACTCGACCGTATACGTTCCATCCTCAATAGAAATCGATTTCGCTTTCGTGATGAGTTCTTTTAGCTCAGATGTGTCTATTGTTGGTTTCTCTTCATCTTCTGGAACATAGAATATTTCTAGTCCATTTATTCGTTGACTAATAGACAATACTAATTGATTATCTGTTACGATCACTTCTTCTATAAGCTCCCCATATTGTCCAGCCGATGAACCAATTCGTCCAATCTCTTCACCATCTACTGAAAAAATAGACGTATTAGAAGCAATATCATCTCCTGCAATGATATGAAGTCGATATGTGACATTTCGTAAATCTACAATAAACTCAAAATCGTTATCAATAACGAAATCACGTCTTATATCGTCTGGACCACCACGATCTCGTTCAGCGACTTGCTTATTTAAACCGTACCCTCTTTCCTCCGAATATTCCATCGTATTTGATACTTGTTTAAATCCATAAGCGACCGGACTACCCTCAGAACCAAAATCAAATTTCACATTGAAATCATTCACATTTACAATTTCAACCGCATTAATTCGAGCCCATTGACCTGAAAATTCAATGTTTAATTGACCGTCTGAAACGATAACCGTCTGTTCATAAACAGCAAATTCACCGGCTTCCGTTCGAGCTCCCCCAACCGGATCTCCTCCTTCAAAAACGACGGTCGTATCATTACTGTCTGTATAAGCACCAGTAATGACCTTCACATCATATTCACCATCTGGTAAATCAACGATAAATTCACTATTGTTGGCCAAAATAAAATCTCTTCGCAAATCGTCTGGACCACCTTGATCACGAGTTCCGTCAGTATTTTGTCTAAACCCAAAACCAATGACTTCATCATAAACAGTCGTATCAGTAACCTTTGTGTAGCCATTAGCTAAAGGGCTATTGGCAGCACCAAAATCAAAGCGAAGTCCTGGTCCTAAATCAACGATTTCTTCTAACTGATCTAAAGCCGCTTGTAAATTTCGAATGGCTCTTTGCAATTCATATTCAAAGCGAATCATATCTAATTGTTGTTCGGCTTCAACAATAGCCTCTTGCAACCCTTCATAAGAAGCTTCCGTATACGTTCCATGCTCATTCGATATAGCCGAAGCCTCACTTATTAAGCTTTCAAGTTCTGATTTATCTAAGTCAGGTCCTTCCTCTTCAATATACTCTAGCTCACCGTAGAAATTAGGAATCGGGACGTATTTCCAATCAATATCTGATGCAAAGTAGAAACTTGGATAAGAGGGTTGATTGTAACTTGAATTTTGCCAAGCAATCCCCGTACGATATTGACTATCATGCATTAGCGTATAAAGCTTCCGATCAGTTACTTCTGTGTTCATATAAATTCGAATAGCAGAACTATCCGTCGTCCGTACGAGCAACTCTTCACGCCAATCTCCAAAGACATCTGCAACTAAAGAGGGATTTCCTTTTGTACCGTTATTCGTCAAAGTCCCTTCAGCTGTCAACATACGTCCACGTTCCCAGTCATCAATCGTAGGAGTATTATTTCCAGAACCATTGACAATTTGCGTAGACATATCTCCAGCCCACTTAATATTCATATTCGTCCCTGGACGACTAGTACCTAGTACACGTCCATCAGCTGTTCGAAGATCAATAGCCCATGTTTCAAGTCCTCTCTCGCCACGAACAACATCACCAATCATTCCGCGACCAGTGTCATCTCCAGTGTACTCACCGTAAAGGACCTCTCCGTCTTCAGCACTTCTAAGTGCAAATCCGTAAGGTGCCCAAGGACCTGCTTCAAACACTGAATAGATTTCCAACCCTGGTCGATCAGGATTTACATCTGCGACATGAAGCGCATCACCATGTCCAAAAATGACATAATCACCTGGAGCACCACTTCCTTCTGGTAAGTAATCCATTGAACTGTATAACAATGACCCGTCATGATCTAAAGTCGCACCACCGTGAATAATTTCATGCTTTCCATCACCATCAACATCGGCGACGCTAATTGCATGGTTACCTTGTCCAGCTAACCTAGCCAATGGATCATTTGCACCTGGTCCACCATGTGGTCCACTATTAAATGGGTTCTCCATAGCGACATGACCACTGTCTGCAATCCATACTTCTTCTAAATGGTGACCATTCCAGTTATATGCCGCAAATACAGCACGAGTATAATAACCTCGATTAAAGAAAGCCGATGGTCGTTCTCCATCTAAGTAAGCAACCCCAGCATTAAATCGATCAACTCGATTACCAGGTTCAATGCGTGGATAAGCATAATCCCCCCACATTAAACCATCATCGCCACGTCCAGGTTCATAATGAATTGTTTCTAATTCAGCCCCTGTATCGCCAGCAAACACAGTCAAATATTCAGGACCTGTAACAACAAATCCTTCAAAATTCCGTAAATCATTACGCTCACTTCGACTCGGTGCATAAACATCCATAAAGTAGTCCGTTAATGCCTCCGCATCCTCACGCGATAGTGGATATTCATATTGAATGTCTATCCCAAAACTTTCTTCTAACGTAGCTGGCCAATTTCCTGCTACAACTTCGGCATGGTCATGCAACCTAAGAACATTTCTACAACATGTTCATAATAATCTTCAGCACTAAAACGGTAATCATCCGTATGGCTATATCCAGCATCAAGATCAACTTGAGGCAATGTAATATATTCTTCAGAAACCACATTACCGTCCTCATCATAGCGAATAACTTTAGTTCCTGGAGCTGTCTTGAACATCAATTCAGCTTTTCCGTTCCCATCAAAGTCATACACGAGGAATTGAGTATAATGAGCGCCAGAACGAATATTAACACCTAGATCAATTCTGTATAAAAGTGTCCCATCAATCTTGTACGTATCAATGTACGTGTTACCTGTGTAGCCAACTTGAGACACATCTTTTGAATTAGAAGGATCCCATTTAACAATATACTCATATTGACCATCACCATTTACGTCACCAACACTCATATCGTTCGCTGAATACGTGTAAGTCTCCCCAGCAGGTGTCACACCATCCTCTGGCTTTTGCAATGGTATATCATAATAAGAGTGTTCCCAAGGTGTGACCACTTCACTTATATCACCAATTTCGTCTCCATCAACGACAGCACTTACATAATATTCCGAAGAATCAGTTCCTTCTGCATCAAGATAATTTGTACTCGTTGTAACAGTAGCAATCATTTCACCGTCACGATACACATTAAAATCAGTACCTCTCAAGCCAAAGTTAGAATAGGCTGACACTTCATTTGCTAATAATCGCCAACTTAGAAACACTCCCTCTGAGGTTGACGCTGCTACTAAACCACGATCTAAATCTTCTAATTGAACTGAAAATTGCTTTTCTATTTCTGATCTTACCGTATGAGAAACAGCAACTTCTTTTTCTCCAACAATAGCAGCTACTTTAAAGTAATGTGGCACATGTGTTGATCGTTCAAATGTATAAGACGTACTCGTTACCGTATCGACATGCTGATACTGCATGTTTTCAGTATCTTTATTTGCCCAATAGATAGCATATTCATCTGTATCATTATAAGCTGACCAATTCAAAGTGACAGAATGATCCGTTATATGAGTTACTTCTAAATCATTCACAACCTCATAACTTTCGGCTGATGCACTTAATTCTACACTGGAAAACATTGAAAATAACATAACCATAGACATAAAAATAGCAAGACTCCTTTTCCTTTTCAATCATACTCCTCCTCTTTTCATTACACATTTGTCTCAGTATTAATTCTAAAACGCAATACGAAATGTAACCTCCTCTCTTTTAAAGCGCTTACATTTTGTTATTGTGTAATCTAAGAAGTGTGTATATTATACAAAGATGTGACGTGAAACGATATACTAAAAATGTTCAAAAACTATTAATAAACAACAAAAAAATTGTATGTCAAATAAATCTTACTTTCAGCAATAATTATACTAGTTTATTACTCCTATACCAGCTGAGAAATAATCGTTCATCTAGACTATTACTCTTAATTGTTTTATTAATGAAAAAAATTTTTATAGAAACACGTTTCTACCTTCCATATTTACTTAGTCCTCAACAAACGAATAAATCACTTTGCTCACTTCTTAAGTTTTTATATTTACCTTATTTTTTCGTATAAGATGTACAATACCAATGCATTGAGCTAGGCTTACTAGCACCATCCTATCCTCTTTTCACTAATTCCTTTCCAACAACACGATTTAAAAATCCATGACCAATTAATACGACAACTCTTTCTTTTTCGCAGTATTTTCTAACTCACCAACAGCTCGTATTGCTCTTTTTCTAGCTCCTGGATAAGATTCGCACTCTTTTGTGTACCCGAAAAACTAGCATATTTTCATAAGAACAGAACATAGCTTAGTCTCTAATTTTAACCATTTCCACGGAAATATTGGCATCTCTATTTCACGATACAATGAATAGGAATAATAGCTTCGATTCATCGTTAATAAGTTCGCAATACGTACGAACTTAATGGTTTATCCTTAGCACGCTCTTTTTTAAACTTAATCGTTTACAACATTAACAACTACGAAGAGGCTAGGGAAAACGTTTTTTAAACCTAGCCTCTTCAATAACAAATTATTTATTTCAATATACTTACAGACGTGATCTTTTGAAAATACATAACTCGAATGGCTTAACCATAGTGAACTCACCTTTATAAACCGTATCATGTAGTTCATCATTCGATGCTAGGACTTCCCATGATGCTGAAGAAGGCAAACGTAAGCGGTGCTTTTGATTAGTTGGATTCACAAATACGACTAAATCTGTATTTATATCTAATAGAATATACCTAGAATAGGCGGTTGTACTTTCAAAAAGTGAATTTGTTTACGTATTTGATCCTTCGAACGCAAACGAAAAACACGATATTTTTTTCTTATTGTAATTAATTTCCGTATAAATTCTATATTTTCAGCGTCTACCTCTCTCTTTTCCCAATCAAGCTTATTTACCGTGTCTCCTGATATATAGCTATTTCCATCACCATGTTTTGTACGGAACCATTCCTGACCTGCATGAAGAAAAGGTATCCCTTGGCTTAGAAGTGTGATTCCTGTTGCCAATTGGTGCATTCGTTTTCGTGTTTCTTCATTATCTGTTGGATTAGTATTTTTGAGACGATCCCAAAGCGTATGGTTGTCATGACACTCAACATAATTAATAGACTGATTCGGCTCTGAAACAAATGGTATGCCATACTCATCTAAAACAGAACCTGTAATAAGGTGTGGCAGCCTTTCAACAAAACAGCCACCACCATTCACATAGCCTAGATCCCGATCACTGAATAATTGACCTTTTAGAGAATCTCGGAATAAGTCATTAAAAAAACCGACCTTTCGTAGTTGCTTAGCTTTATCAGGTGTTGTTTTCAATTCGTATCGTAATGCAGTTGGTAAATCCCAGCCCTCTCCTAGTAAAATAATCGGTCGCTCTTCTTTTTGACACCTTTTTTCAATCGCCTTTATCGTTTCTACATCCATTGATCCCATTAAATCAAAACGAAATCCATCAACTTGATATTCTTGAAGCCAATATGCAATCGAATCAACTATAAACTTTCTCGCCATGATTCGTTCAGTTGCAAAATCATTTCCAACCCCTGTTCCATTACTAACCTCTCCATTTTCATCATACCTAAAAAAATAACCTGGCACGATCTTTTCAAATGAGGATTCTTCTCTAATGTATACATGATTAAAGACGACATCTAAAATAACACCAATTCCTTCTTTATGAAAAGCTGAGATCATTTCTTTACATTCTTCCATTCGCGTTAATGGATTTAGAACGTCGGTAGAATAGCTACCTTCAGGAACTTGAAAAAATAGCGGGTCATACCCCCAGTTATAGCTCTCTTCTGGTTCAAGCTCATTCACCCGAGCAAAATCGTTAATTGGTAGCAATTGCACGTGTGTGATCCCTAAATCCTTTATATATGATATTCCTGTCGAGAATCCGTTTGGAGTAGTTGTTTTCGTTTCTGCTAATCCGATAAATTTGCCTTTTTCTCTAACTCCACTCTTTTCAGAAATCGTCGCATCTCGAACATGAATCTCATAAATAATCGCATCATTTAATGCTGATATTTCGTGATAATTCCTCTCTATTTTAGTAAACCCCTTTAACCTTTTTAGATCTACAACCACTCCTTTTTCGCTATTCGCAAGTAATGCCTTAGTGTATGGATCAATAGCTCGAACCACTTCTCCATTCACGAAAAGCTCATATTCATAAGTCATCCCATGTAAGTCTCCTTGAATCTCTACTTGCCAAATGCCTTTTTCATATTTTTTTAGTGACATAATATTATTATTTATATATAACTTAACGGATGTAGCTGTCGGTGCCCACAATCTAAATTTAGTTTCATCTTTCGTGCATATTGCTCCTAATTCAATGTCCATGTTCGTATAATTTTGCTCAAACCAATTCGTTCTAATAATGTTTCTAGGATAAATTCGAAAACGCTTTCCTTCGATGTGTAGAGATAGTTCTTCTCCTAATGGAAGGGGCTCTTCCACATGGAATTTTGCTGTATTCTCTCCTTCTATACCAACAAGATGCACAGAGAAATTTTGCTTCTTCCCTTTTATAAGAAGAGGGGTATTAAATGATAGATCCTCTAACCCTTCTGACGTTAGTCTCAAATCATGAACATCATCTAACCAAGCGATCGTAGAAGACACTGGACACTCCTCTTTTCTTATTTATTTATCTCACATTACGTTATTCATAAAACTTCATTAATGTTATACATTCTCAAAATTCATCATTAAGAGGATAAAATTTCTATTTTCATTTTGGACATTGTTTCAATTTTTAATCATTTTACTTAGTGCTATTTCCCAATAATTTGTTCGTCATAAATGGACACAACCTCCGAAATTCCCGCGTTAAATTGTCTAACACTTTTTCTTACATTTCTTTCAACTTCCTTTATAATGAATCATATCAACTTGAAAACAAGCTTGTCACCTCTAGTGTCATCATAACAATCCCTACACTAAACAACTACGATTACGTATCATTTTCTCTCAAGGTTCATGTAAAAGTGTAACAATTCCATAAAAATCGTAATGTTCGTCTATGAAAGGAGATTTTTACTTCATGAACGAGTTCATCACGGAACATGACATCTATTTATTTCACCAAGGTACACATTACTTCAGTTATCAGTTTCTCGGATCACATTCAGCTACAGTTGATTTTAAAAAAGGATACTTCTTCACCGTTTGGGCTCCAAACGCCTCAGAAGTAAGGGTAGTCGGTGATTTCAACAAGTGGGACGGTTCTCATTTCAAGCTAGATAAGATTTCTAATCAAGGACTTTGGCACCGTTTTTTCCCTTCTATTCCTGCTGGTTCTTCATACAAGTATGAAATACACTCAGGATCAGACATTCCATTTTTAAAAGCTGATCCTTATGCGTTTCAATCTGAGATTAGACCTGCTACAGCTTCGGTTTTGACAACCGATTCAACATTTCAATGGGATGATACACAATGGAGAAGATCACAAAAAGAAACCAATCCTTTAAAAATGCCGATTAATATTTATGAAGTCCATATAGGATCTTGGCGAACACATGCAGATGGTACACTTTACAGCTATAAAGAGCTTGCAAAAGAATTAATTCCCTATGTGAAATCTCTCGGCTACACCCATATCGAGCTACTTCCACTTGGTGAACATCCATTTGATTTGTCTTGGGGATATCAACAAACAGGCTATTATTCTGTCACATCGCGCTATGGTCATCCTAATGATTTGAAATACTTTATAAATGAATGCCACTTAAATGAACTCGGTGTCATTTTAGATTGGGTACCCGGACACTTTTGTAAAGATGATCATGGCTTACGCCTATTTGATGGTACCCCAATCTACGAATATGCCGATCCTCGTAAAGCTGAGAAACGAAATTGGGGCACACTTACGTTTGATTTTGGTCGACCAGAAGTACAAAGTTTTTTAATATCAAACGCTCTCTATTGGTTAAAGGAATTTCATTTTGATGGACTTAGAGTCGATGCAGTTGCCAGCATGCTCTACTTAAACTTTGACAATTACGATGGTGAAGAGAAATTGTACAACAGCTATGGTGGAGAAGAAAATCTTGAAGCAGCTGCTTTTTTAAGAAAGTTAAATGAAGTCGTTTTCGACTATAAACCTCACACATTAATGATGGCAGAAGACAGTACAGATATTCCACTTATTACAAGTCCGACTTATGCTGGTGGACTCGGATTCAATTTCAAATGGAACATGGGTTGGATGAATGACACGCTTGACTTTATGGAGCGTGACCCGGTTTATCGAAAATGGCATCATCAATGCTTAACATTCCCAATTATGTACACTTACTCAGAGAATTTTCTTCTTCCCCTTTCGCATGATGAAGTTGTACACGGAAAGAAATCATTGTTGAACAAAATGCCTGGTGATCAGTGGCAACAATTCGCAAACCTTCGATTGTTGTACGGCTATATGATGACTCATCCAGGTAAGAAGCTACTATTCATGGGTGGGGAGCTCGGACTTTACTCTGAATGGAAAGACAAGGAACAGCTTGATTGGCATTTAATCGATTATCCTTTGCATAAAGCTATGTTCGATTTCGTAAAGGACTTAAACCACTTCTATAAGCATGAACCCTCTCTTTTCGAATGTGATCATAAAGTGCATGGATTTGAATGGATTGACCCTCATAATATCGATCAAAGTATCATAGTCTTTTTGAGGCGAGGTGATTTGGCAGGTGAAGAACTTATTATTGTTTGTAATTTCACCCCAAATGTCTATTACGACTATAAGGTCGGTGTACCATACCCAGGTACATATAAAGAGGTGTTCAATTCAGATGCGGATAAATACGGAGGCTCTAATCAATTAAATGTTGGACGTTATTTCAGCTTCCCAGAGAAGTGGCATGGACATAACCAACATATCAAAATCAAAATTCCGCCATTAGCCATATCTGTTTTTTCAACACCAACAAAGGGAGTCAGTACTTGAGGAGGATATTGGATGAAAAAAGAATGTATCGGGATGCTATTAGCAGGTGGAGAAGGCAAGCGTTTAGGACTATTAACAAAGAATTTAGCAAAGCCAGCCGTACACTTTGGGGGGAAATATCGAATTATTGATTTTACGTTAAGCAATTGTACGAATTCAGGTATTCATACGGTTGGCGTGTTAACCCAATATTCTCCATTTGAACTAAACAAGCATATTGGAATCGGCAAACCTTGGGATTTAGATCGACAGCACGATGGTATTTCAATCCTATCACCTTACACAGCAAAAGGTGGTGGAAGCTGGTATTCAGGTACGGCTGATGCCATTTATAAGAACATTCATTATATTGAACAATATGATCCTAAATACGTGTTAGTCATATCAGGTGACCATATTTATCAAATGAATTATCAAGAGATGCTCCAGCAGCATAAAGAGACAGGTGCTGATGTAACAATCTCCGTTATGGAAGTAACTTGGGCTGAGGCTTCACGTTTCGGAATCTTAAATACAATGGACAACTTGCAAATTTATGAATTTGATGAAAAACCAGCTACTCCAAAAAGTAATTTAGCTTCAATGGGAATTTATATTTTCAATTGGCAAACATTAAAAAAATTTTTACTCGATGATCAAATGAACCAAGATTCTTCTCATGACTTTGGAAAAAATGTTATTCCTTCCATGCTCCTTCATAATCAATCTATATATGCATATCGATTTGATGGTTATTGGAAAGATGTCGGTACGGTACAAAGCTACTGGGAAGCAAACATGGACTTACTAGACGATGATTTAACCCTGTCCTTAAACCATAAGAATTGGCGCACGTATACACAAGACTCAAATTTCCCACCACAATTTCTAGGAGAACATGCTGTTGTAAAACATTCCTTGATCAATTCTGGATGCTGGATTTGTGGTTCGATTGATCACTCCATTATTTCAAAAAATGTTTCAATTGATATTGAAAGCTCCGTCAAACAATCCATTTTACATCCGAATGTTAAAGTAGGAAAAAATGTTACACTTGAACGTGTCATCGTGATGGAAAATACCGTTATTCCTGACGGATTTCACATTACTTCTAGTCCTCATGACGAGCCACTTGTCATAGATCAATCTAGTTTAGAACTAATGATGTCGAAATCATAATAACTGTGAGGTGAGATTCAAATGGATACGATGATGGGCGTTATAAACCTAGAAAATGAACGAGATTTTTTAAATGAATTAACCTATTTCCGTTGTGGTGCAGCTGTTCCTTTTGCTGGTCGGTATCGTTTAATTGATTTTACTCTTTCAAACATGGTCCAATCTGATATAACAGAGGTCGCCATCTTCACACGAAATAAGTACCGTTCTCTCATGGATCACCTTGGAACAGGTGCTGATTGGAACCTTGACCGTAGATATGGAGGGTTATTCATCCTTCCTCCAGACTGGAATGATCCAACTGATATATCAAAAGGCGATCTTAGGCATTTCCATAACAATCGTGATTATTTTGAACGAAGCAATTCAGATTATATCTTAATAAGTGGCAGTCAATTTGTAGCAACATGTGATTATAAAGAAGCCTTTCAACTACATTTAGAAACGAATGCCGATGTTACGCTTATTACAACGTATATATCAGAAAATAAGCCTGAACATCAAGCTTATATGCGTATTGAACAAGACGAGCATAATCGCGTCACCCATATGACACACGATAAGACAAACCCACAGTTATTTACTGGTGCCTATATTATAACGAAAAAATGCTTAATGAAACTTGTAGATCAGTGTATTGCTTATCATCAAGAAAATCTTTTCACCAATGGAATCATTGACAACCTAGATTCATTAATTGTTCAGTCCTACGACCATAGAGGTTATAGCTCTTTTATCAATTCAATTGAAAGCTATTATCGCCATAACATGCATTTACTCTCTGCGAACCATTATAAAAATCTCTTTTATCAAAACCCTTTTGTTTTAACAAAAATCAGCAATGAACCTCCGACGAAGTATCGAAAAGAAGCAAAGGTCATGTCATCTTTACTCGCTAACGGCTGTGATATTAAAGGAAATATTAAGAACAGTGTCTTATTTCGGGGCGTAAAGGTTCAAGAAGGAGCGACGATTAAAAACTCCATTATTATGCAAAACTGCACTGTTCAAGCAAACGCCTATTTAGAAAATGTCATTCTAGATAAAGATGTCAACATCTCAGAAGGTCAAACATTAGTAGGAAGTGTTGATAAACCATATGTTGTCCCGAAACGAAAAATTGTTTAATCAGTCATACACCACATTAAACTTAATTTGAAAGGAGAAGAGATCGGATGAATGTATTATTTGTCGCTTCTGAATGTACACCCTTTATTAAAACTGGAGGATTAGCTGATGTAATTGGATCTCTTCCTCATGCATTAAAAACTCATGAACATCTCGATGTTAGCGTCATTCTTCCACTTTATGATGAAATCTCACAAGATTGGAAGAACCGAATGACGTTTAAAGCGATTGTCCCTGTAGAAATTGGTTGGCGCAATCAAACAGCTGAGCTTTATTATTTAAATGAAGATGGTGTTCACTATTACTTCCTAGCAAACACATTTTATTATGAAAGAAAAGGAGTCTATGGCTACTATGATGATGGAGAGAGATTTTTATTTTTTAGTAAAGCTGTGATCTCATCACTTGATTACTTAGATTTCATTCCTGATATTCTCCATGCTCATGATTGGCAAGCGGGGCTAACAGTAGCCTTTGCGAAAATCTATCAGCCTATTGAACGGATGAAAGCGATTTTCACTGTACACAATATGAAATATCAAGGTCTAATACCTCTTGATATGTATGAAGATTTCTTTTCTCTACCGAGAGAGCATATCGGTGGCATGGAATGGGATGGCATGCTTAATTGCTTAAAAGCAGGTATGTTTCATGCTGATAAAATAACAACCGTTAGTCCGAGCTACGCGAATGAATTGAAAGACCCATACTATAGTGAAGGACTACATCCTTTATTAAATGAACGTGAAGCTGACTTCTGTGGAATTTTGAATGGAATTAATACGGATGAATACAACCCATTGAAGGATCCATATATAGACGTACCATATAGCTACTCCCGTGCAAAAAAGAAATTAAATAAATTAGCTCTTCAAGAGGAGCTTAATCTCCAAATTAGTGAAGAGAAACCGTTATATGTTATGGTTACACGTTTAGTTGAGCAAAAAGGGTTACACTTAATTGAATGTATTTTAGAAGAATTTATACAAGAGGACATTCAATTTATCGTATTAGGGACCGGCGAATGGGAATTTGAGCGTTACTTTTCTTATCTAGCTAATAAATACCCATCAAAATCAGCAGCAATTTTAACCTTTGATGAGGCTCTCTCACGCAAATTATATGCTAGCGCTGACTTTTTCCTCATGCCATCTCTGTTTGAACCTTGTGGATTATCCCAACTTATTGCTCTCCAATATAAGACGGTACCAATCGTTAGGGAAACAGGCGGCTTGAAGGATACGGTTTCTTCTTACAATGAGCTAACAGGTGAAGGAAACGGCTTTAGTTTCACCAATTATAATGCCCATGATTTACTAACCGTTCTTCACTACTCATTGCGGGTCTATCACGATAACGAAAATTGGAAGCAACTATGTAAAAACATAAACAAATGCAAATACGATTGGAAGCATTCAGCAGCTGAATATAGCCGCTTATACAAATCAGTGTTAACAGAACAAGGAGTGAGCCAAAATTGACCTATCAAAATGTGGATGAATTCATCAGCCTAATAACTGAAAAGATTCGTACACTTTTCGGTAAAGAGTTACACAACGCTAACGAAAAAGACGTATACTATGCTCTTGCATCCATCGCCAATGATGAAATGCATCCACACTGGTGTAAAACGAATGAGCATTACGAGCAAAAAAAAGTAAAAAAGGTCTATTACTTATCAATGGAGTTCTTGATCGGTCGACTTCTTGAAAGCAATTTACTAAATTGCGGGCTCCTAGATGTGACGAACATCGCTTTAAAAAGACTTGGGTTTAAACGGGATGCGGTCTTTATTCATGAACATGATGCTGGGCTTGGAAATGGTGGCTTAGGACGTTTAGCCGCCTGCTTTCTTGATTCACTTGCCTCGCTTCAATATCCAGGACACGGCTGTGGCATTCGTTACCGTTATGGATTATTTGAACAACGGATCATTCATGGCCATCAAATCGAATTGCCTGACTATTGGTTAAAGGAGGATTATCCTTGGGAAACTCGAAAGTCAGAAGAAAGTATTTCTGTTCATTTTGGTGGGAGTGTACACATGCATCGCCGTGCAAACGGTTCTTTAGAATTCCGTTACGAAAATACCGATGAAGTTATTGCTGTACCTTACGACATTCCGATCAGTGGTTATCATAATCATACAGTTAATACGTTACGACTCTGGAGTGCCGAATCGCAAGATAGAAATGATGTCGCAAATCACAGTGATCATTATTATCATGCCCTTGATCATACTCACTCGATTGACCAAATATCCGGTTTTTTATATCCAGATGACTCAAGCTATGAGGGTAAAAAGCTTCGTCTGAAACAGCAATACTTTCTCGTTTCAGCAAGCATTCAAAACATATTACGTCACTATTTAAACGAAGGTCGCGGCCCACTCACACAATTATCTGAGCATATTGTTATTCAGATTAATGACACACACCCTAGTTTAGCAATTCCTGAGTTAATGAGACTGTTAATGGATCATTACGACCTCAATTGGGATCAGGCATGGGAAACTACCCATAAGACGATTGCATATACAAATCATACAACACTAAGTGAAGCCCTCGAAAAGTGGCCAAAAGACATGGTTCAGAACCTTCTTCCACGTATTTACATGATCATTGATGAAATAAATGAGCGTTTTTGCCAAGGCCTATGGTTTGATTGTCCTGAGATGCGAGAGCATATTCCCGCGCTCGCGATTATTGCTGATGACCAAATTCATATGGCACGTTTAGCTATCGTTGGAAGCTTTAGTGTTAACGGTGTTGCCAGGCTCCATACAGAGATTTTAAAGAAGAAAGAAATGAAACTTTTTTATCAGCTTTTCCCGAAACGATTTAATAATAAAACAAACGGCATTACGCACAGAAGATGGCTTCTTCAAGTGAACCCTCACTTAGCTAACGTCATCACAGATGTCATCGGTCCAGCATGGATTAAACGCCCGAATCAGCTTATTAGCTTGCTTCGCTATTCGAATGATCCAGCCTTTCTTGAACAAATAGAGCAGGTCAAATTACAAAACAAACGAACACTAGCTCAATTTATTTATGACAAAATGGGGATAAAGGTGAACGAGAAGTCCATTTTTGATGTTCAAATTAAACGACTTCATGAATACAAGCGACAGCTTTTGAATATTTTTCATGTCATTTACTTGTACAATGAATTAAAGGATAATCCCAAGCTTGACCTTACACCACGTACCTTTATTTTTGGAGCAAAAGCAGCCCCTAGCTATCATCTTGCGAAAGAAGTCATTAAACTCATTCATACCGTCGCTTCTTTAGTGAATCATGACTATGACGTAGCGGATAGAATCAAAGTTATTTTCTTAGAAAATTATAATGTTAGTTTAGCAGAAAAAATAATACCAGCAGCCGATATAAGTGAACAAATTTCCACCGCTAGTAAGGAAGCTTCTGGTACTGGGAATATGAAAATGATGATGAACGGAGCATTAACAGTAGGAACAATGGATGGAGCGAATATTGAAATACGTGATTTAGTAGGAGATCAACACATTTTTATGTTCGGACTTACTTCAGATGAAGTACTCCATTATTATGAGCATGGAGGTTATTCCGCACGAGACATTTATAATACCGATGATCGAATTAGTCGAATTCTAGATCAATTAAACAGTGGTGTATTTGGAGAACAAGAAATGGAATTTAAGGACCTTTACTATAATATTTTATATCATAATGATCCCTACTTTGTTCTAAAGGATTTCGATCCCTATATTGAAACTCATGAGCTTGTAGAACAAGCTTATCGTGACCGGTCAATATGGCTTAACAAAAGCATTACAAACATTGCTTATTCTGGAAAATTCTCAAGTGATCGAACGATCCAACAGTACGCATCAGAAATATGGCAGCTCACCAAAAATCCTATTAAATAAACAGGTAGGATAAGAAAAACGCAACAGTGGCTTTTCTTAAACGCGTTGTGTGGAGCCGTTAAATAGGGTTTGCGTGTATCAAGCGTGGCGACAGCTTTAGCTAACCTACTTGCACAGTGCCAACCAACAAAGGGAATTCTCATTCCTCTAAATCAGAGAAAAAACGCTTCCTGAGAAGAAAATGTCATCCTCATTCCGCTATTTTGGCTTTTATGGCTCCTTTTGGACTCATTCAGCTTAAATAGCGGAATGAGAAACCGTAACGACATGAAACATGGAATGAGGGGGGGGAAATAGAGGAATGAGGAACCGCATAGAGCACGTAACCTTTGCATCCCGCTTCTACCATACTTATTTTTGAAGTTTATCTGAAAGTGGGGTTCTTTCAGATAAACTTGTAACGTGCGAAGCCAACGCCACCTGCGAAGTCGCCTACATATTCCTCGACTTTCCCTAACTTACTTCTGTGACATTTATAAATTCTGATTCAACAAGAAAAGTCGCGTAGCAGTCTTTTCAAAACGGTCTTCCAAAACTAATTTTTAATTCCATCCCGTAAGTGGATTCGAAGCGACTGATCACATTATCCTCTGTTAATTTCAATTCCTTCAAGCAAATTCGTAACAACATGACCCGCCATTATAAGTCCGGCTACTGAAGGCACAAATGCATTTGAAGATGGGGGCATTTTGGCCTTACGAATCTTTCCTTCTTCTGCTGCTTCTGGGACAATCTCTTTTCGAATGTCCTCACGAATCCGAATTGGTTGCTCATCCGAATACACCACTTCAATTCCTTTTCGAATCCCTTCCTTACGTAATCTCGTTCGAATCACTTTTGCAATCGGGTCATGAGTAGTCTTAGAAATATCCGTAATGCGCAAACGTGTTGGATCCATTTTATTTGCTGCACCCATGCTAGAAATGATTGGAATGTTTCGATTAAGACACTCCTTCATTAAGTGAATTTTATATGAAATCGTATCACTTGCATCAATCACATAATCTAAATCATAGCTAAAGAATTGTTCATACGTTTCCTCCGTATAAAACATTTTCAAAGCGACGACTTCGCATTCTGGGTTAATATCCATAATACGCTCTTTCATTAATTCGACCTTTTGCTTCCCGACTGTTGATAGTAATGCATGAATTTGACGATTTACATTCGTAATATCTACATCATCCTTATCAACGAGTACAAGTTTGCCAACTCCTGAACGTGCTAACGCCTCTGCCGAAAAGGAACCAACACCTCCAATACCTAATACTGCTACCGTACTTCCTTTTAAGCGATCTAAACCATCATGACCAATCGCCAGTTCATTTCGTGAAAATTGATGTAACATTCTATTCTCCTTTCATCACTTATTATGTAACATTTCTATGATGTCAAAAAAAGCAATCCATTTTAAGTTATGATACACTTATAACAGAACAATCATTCAGTGAGGTGTCATTCATGGATTTGCTAGCTACTCAGCCTTGTGTTGAAATTAAGCAACAAATAAAGTGGACAGAGAAAGTCATAGTTGAAACGGTCTATGAATTGAAATTATACGATGAATGTATAACCGTCAAACAAGAACGTTTCCCACTTACTTCGATTTTTGATATTTCGTATCGAAAGAAGCCTCACTCGCAGGATATGGGCTTTTTATATTTACACACTGCAAATGGAGTACGGACTTTCTATATTAAAGAAGAACCTACTTCATTATTAAATGCTTATAAACAACTAAAACTAGATCGTCCCGAATTGCGCTGAATATAAGGCTTTGACTCGCTTTCTTAAAGAAACATCACCGTAAATTGGATAATGTGGGAATGGCAGATTACCTTTGATCCAATTGGCGATAATCCAGCCTTCCCCATCATGATGCGTATACGTATCTATCACTTCAACACCGGTTTCCTTCACCCACTGTAGAGCCTTTTCTCTTTGAGTGTGTGTGACACAGACTAACATATGTGTATACGGGTGCTCTACTAGAGATGAAGATGAATAGGAACGCTGCCATGAACCGAACCGATTATGGAAAAGAAAGTCTTCAATCATGCTATTAGCTGTTGCATCCTTTCCGGCACCAGGACCAATAAATAATAACTGATCAATTTGGTCGCCTTCGATCGATATTCCATTTGTGACTCCATTCACATAAGTAAGTTGCTCCGATTGACATAAGAATGCAGGATATACGCCACCAACAATCGAGTCGCCCTGCTTCCATGCTTCTCCTATTAGCTTTATTGTAAAACCAAATTTCTCTCCAACTTCAACATGCCAATCCTCTAATTCTGATATACCCTTACGAATAAGCTGCAACCCATTCGGCCACTCTCCAAAGCAAAGACGGCTTAATATACGAATTTTATACCATGAATCATACCCGTCTAAATCTTCACTCGGATTTGATTCTGTATAGCCTTTTTCTCTGGCATCAGTTAACGCTTCTGCTAAGAAGCGATTATGCTCGGTCATCTCGGTCAGTACATAGTTAGTCGTCCCATTCAAAATTCCTGAAACGCGAGAAATAGAAGTGGCGCTCAAAGTTCCCTTTAATGCATTAATAATTGGAATACCACCGCCAACCGATGCTTCATACCCGTAATACGTCTGTTGCTTGCAAGCCACTTCCTCAAGCTCTTTTCCTTTTTCAGCAACGAGCTTTTTATTAGCGGTTATGACTGGAACCCCTTTTTGAAGCCAATGCTTTGAATAGAAAAAAGCAGACTCAATTCCACCGATTGCCTCAAAAATAACATCATAATGCGCCACTTCACAAAACTGCTCCCACTTTGTCGTCACAATAGCCGGAATATGTGTCGCTCTCTGCTTTTGCCGATCTTTAACTAAAATAGCCTTCACTTCAATTGGCTCACCAAGTAATAATTCTAATTCCTCTGACTGATGTATACGCTCATAAACACCACTCCCAACAGTTCCATAGCCAATTAACCCCACTTGTATCATCGATAATCCCCTACCTCTGCTACACGCTTCTCTATCTTTGCTCTTAAAATTTGAAAGAAGTTGTCTCATTGCTCTAATCTTAGAGCAAATGAGACAACTATCTCTACACGTCTATCCTTCTGTACGCTCAACCTTCTTACCAATAATTGATAAATTTAAATCAATTAATTGTTCAACACTTACTTCACCAGGAGCATCCGTTAATAAATCACTCGCACTTGCTGTTTTCGGGAAAGCAATCGTATCTCGTAAGTTTGTCCGTCCAGCAAGCAACATAACAAGACGATCTAATCCAAAGGCAATCCCTCCATGTGGAGGTGTACCATATTCAAATGCCTCAAGTAAGAACCCAAATTCTTCTTTCGCTTGTTCCTCCGTAAAACCTAGTGCCTTAAACATTTGCTCTTGTACATTACGCTGATAAATACGTTGTGATCCACCACCAAGCTCATATCCATTTAAGACAAGGTCATACGCATTTGCCCGGACACTTGCTGGGTCTGTTTCAAGCAATCCAAGGTCTTCTTGACGTGGACTTGTGAATGGGTGATGCAATGCTACATAGCGTTTTGCCGCTTCATCATACTCGACTAACGGGAAATCAACGACCCATAAGAAATTGAATTTCGTTTCATCAATTAAACCAAACTCTTTCCCGAAGCGGAGACGAAGAGCTCCTAAGCTATCGAAAACAACTTGATGCTTGTCAGCACCGAAGAACAATAAGTCACCAGCTTCAGCATTTAATGCAGCCTTCATCGCTGCTTGAACGTCTTCTTCAAAGAATTTTGCAATCGGTCCTTTTAGGCCATCCTCTTCGACTTTAAGCCAGGCTAATCCTTTTGCTCCGTATTGCTTCACAAAATCCGTTAGTCCATCAATTTCTTTACGAGAAAGCTTATCTGCTCCTCCTTTTAAGTTTAACCCTTTTACAATTCCTCCACCAGCAATGGCTCCTTGGAATACTTTAAAGTTAGCATCCTTTACAATCTCAGATAGTTCAACAAGCTCCATATCAAAACGAACATCAGGCTTGTCTGACCCAAATCGATTCATAGCTTCATCATACGTTAGTCGAGGGAATGGGGTTGTTACCTCTACTCCTTTTAATTCTTTTAATACTTTTGCCATCATTTCTTCAGCCATGGCTAGTAGCTCTTCCTTATCCATAAAGGAAGTCTCAATATCCACTTGTGTAAATTCAGGCTGACGATCTGCTCGTAAATCTTCATCACGGAAACAGCGAACAACTTGGAAATAACGCTCAAATCCTGAAACCATAAGCATTTGTTTAAATAATTGCGGTGATTGTGGTAACGCATAAAATTCACCATGATGAACACGGCTTGGAACTAAATAATCACGCGCTCCTTCTGGTGTGCTTTTCGTTAGCATCGGTGTTTCAATTTCAAGGAACGCTTTCTCATCTAAGAAATCACGAATAAGCTTTGTCGTTTTATGACGTAGAATCATCGTCTCTTGCATGTCAGGACGACGCAAATCCAAATAACGGTACTTTAATCGAATATCTTCCGAAGCGTCCGTATCGGCTTCAATTTGGAACGGTAATGATTTTGAAGCATTTAAAATAGTTACAGATGTCGCATGAATCTCAATCGTACCTGTTTCGAGTTTTTCATTAACCGTACTTGGATCACGCTTGACAACCTTGCCCTCTAGCTCTAAGACATATTCATTTCGAACACGATCAGCAATAGCTAAGGCATCCTTATTTACTTCTGGGCTAAAAACGACTTGAACAATTCCTGAACGATCACGTAAATCTAAAAATACGACTTGTCCTAGATCACGACGGCGTTGAACCCAGCCTTTTAACGATACGACTTCCCCTACCTGTTCTTCACGAATGTTACCACAATGATGTGTTCTCTGACTCATCTTTCTTCCTCCTTATCGTTGTTCCTGCATGTAATCAATAAATTCTGTTAAAGCTACTTCTTTTTGTTTGCCTGTTTCCATTTCTTTTACGTTAATAATCCCTTGATCTAATTCATTTTCACCTAAAATAGCTGTATAACGAGCTTGATAGCGATCTGCCGCTTTAAATTGTGCTTTCATTTTGCGATCAAGATAGTCTTTATCACAGCTTACTCCAGCTTTACGCAATTGATAAAGAAGCTTTGCTGCCTTATCCATTGCCTCATCTCCAAGCGCTACAATAAAGCAATCAAGCGTTTCTACAGACGGCTTATCCAATCCTTTGGCTTTTAAAGCCATAATCAAACGTTCAATACTAAATGCAAACCCAATTCCTGGTGTAGAAGGACCACCTAAATCCTCAACTAGCCCTGTGTATCGACCACCACCACAAAGTGTTGTAATAGCACCAAAACCTTCACCATCAGCCATAATTTCAAAAGCCGTATGATAATAATAGTCAAGCCCACGAACGAGTGTTGGATCGACCTCATACCGAATACCTAATTGATCTAAAAGGTGACGAACCTTTTCAAAGTAAGCTTTCGATTCATCATTAAGATGATCGAGAATGGAAGGCGCTGATTGCATTAATGGATGCTCACGATCCTTCTTACAATCTAGAATACGTAACGGATTTTTCTCCAATCTTGATTGACAATCTGCACAAAATTCTTGTATGTGTGGTTTAAAATGTTCAATTAAAGCCTGACGATGTGCATCACGGCTTTCCTTATCTCCTAAGCTATTTAAGATGAGCTTGACATCTGTTAATCCAAGCTCTTCATAAATGCTCATCGCCAATGCCAATACCTCCGCATCAATCGCCGGATCTGCACTACCAATCGCTTCAACACCGAATTGAACAAACTGCCGCATTCGTCCTGATTGAGGACGTTCATAGCGAAACATTGGCCCTTGGTAATAAAGCTTAACAGGTTGATTCGGATTTCCAAACATCTTCTTCTCAACGAACGAACGCGCAACCCCTGCAGTCCCCTCAGGGCGAAGCGTCATACTTCGATCACCACGATCAGTGAATGTGTACATTTCCTTTTGAACGATGTCTGTCGTATCACCGACACCACGTTGAAACAGCTCCGTATGTTCAAATATCGGTGTACGAATTTCTTTATAATGATACGTGCGGCACACCTCTTTTGCCTTCACTTCTATGTATTGCCATAACTCTACGTCACCAGGTAAAATATCCTGTGTCCCACGTGGAATATGAATACTCATTCTCTCACTCCTTTTTTCAAAAAAATATAAAAAACTCCCGCCACTGATGCCTAATCATACATCAGGGACGAGAGTTATACCCGTGGTGCCACCCTTACTTGAAGCCTATGCTTCCACTTTAAACAGTTAACGCCTGTTCACGTTTTCTCCTACTAACCTGAAGACGTTCAGAGAAACTCCTCAGAGGTGTTCTTTCATTAAGACAAATAGGGAAGGCTCTCAGCCGCGACCTTTCCTCTCTAGACTACTTGATCTCTTAATTACTCTTCCTCTTCACTGGATTCAAAATGATGATGTATACATCATACGAATTGTCCAATCACCTGTCAATGCTTAATTACGAGAAAGCTGCTTTTTCAATTGCTGAACTTCTTCGCGGGACAAACCCAACTCACAAGTTAGCTCTATGCTACAATCCTGCTTCTCATTATGAGCATTCATTTGAAACAATGGTCCGGCCTTTTGTTGAGCAAGCTGCCTTTTATTAGAGCGCATTTCTTATTCCTCCGTTTTTTACTAGCTTGTCCTAAAACAGAGGAAAAGTTACATTCTATTTGCTTTCTAAAATAAATGTAACAGGCCCATCATTCACTAATGAAACATCCATCATTGCTCCGAACGTCCCCGTTTCTACATGTATGCCCATTTCTTGCAAAAGCTGATTAAAATGCTTGTACAATTCAATAGCATCATTTGGCTTTGCTGCATTCATAAAGTTTGGTCTTCTACCTTTACGAGTATCACCATACAATGTGAATTGCGAAACAGATAACGCTTCTCCACTTACATCCTTTAAAGAATGATTCATTTTTCCATTTTTGTCCTCAAATATACGAAGATGTGCTATTTTTTCCGCTAAATACACTGCATCCTCGATCGTATCATCGTGGGTTACTCCGACTAAAAGCATCACCCCACGTTTGATGCTTCCAACACATTCTCCATCAACATGTACTGCTGCTTCCTTCGTACGTTGTAATACAACTTTCATCGTTCCTTCTCCTTACTACACAAAACCTTACCTTAATGTGTCACTCTGCGAACGGAATAAATATCCCGTAGCTGTTTAATCTTTTCAACAATCTTATGCAAATGATCAATGTTTGTAATCGAAATCGTTAAATGAACTGTTGCTAGTTTTTGTCGATGATCTGATTGTCCCGACACTTTATTAATGGGGGTTCGTGATTCAGACACAGCATACAAGATTTCATTTAATAATCCATTGCGATCAAAGCCTGTTATTTCAATGTCAACATTATAAGCTTTTCCTTCACGCTGATTCCCTTCCCACTCCACTTCTAGTAATCGATCCTCTGACTCATTTCGAATATTAGGGCAATCTGCCCGATGTACAGATACACCACGACCTTTTGTTATGTACCCGATAATGTCATCACCAGGTACGGGAGTACAGCAGCGTGATAAACGTGTCAATAAATTATCTACGCCTTTCACACGGACACCAGAGGTTGCTTTTTTCTGTGTCCCCTTCGTTTGTACATCAGAAATCGCTTCAGCCAATGATTGTTCTTCTTGCTCTTGATCGATTTGCTTTTGCAGCTTTTCCGTTAATCGATTAACGATTTGCTTAACACTTACACCGCCATAACCAGTTGCAGCAAACATATCCTCTTCACCAACAAAGCTAAACTTATGAGCGGCATCAGCAATATTCTCTTCTGTCAGAACGTCCTTCACGTCAAAATCACGTTCGCGTATTTCCTTTTCAATTAATTCGCGACCTTTTTCAATATTTTCTTCACGACGTTCTTTTTTAAACCATTGTCTAATTTTATTTTTCGCATGGGACGACTTAGCAATTTTCAACCAATCCTGACTTGGTCCGTATGAATGCTTCGATGTCATCACTTCAATAATATCACCGGTATTTAACTCGTGATCAAGCGGAACCATCTTGCCATTTACTTTCGCTCCAATGCAGCGATTGCCGATCTCACTATGAATACGATAGGCAAAATCAATTGGAATCGAGCCTTGTGGAAGCTCCATTACATCACCATTTGGCGTAAAAACAAAAACCATATCTGAAAACAAATCCATCTTCAATGATTCCATAAATTCCTGCGCATCATTCGTATCCGTTTGTGATTCAATCACATCTCTAAACCACGTCAATCGATCCTCAAATGTATTCTTATTTGGGTTAATCGTCTTGCCTTCCTTATAAGCCCAGTGAGCAGCAACCCCGAATTCTGCTATTCGATGCATATCCTGCGTTCGAATTTGAACCTCTAATGGATCACCATAAGGGCCGACAACTGTCGTATGAATGGATTGATACATATTCGCCTTTGGCATCGCAATATAATCCTTAAAACGACCAGGCATCGGCTTCCATGATGTATGAATTACGCCAAGAACGGCATAGCAATCCTTAATACTTTCAACGATAATACGAACAGCTAACAAATCATAGATTTCATTAAATTGTTTATGCTGTAAATTCATTTTCCGATAAATGCTATAAATATGCTTCGGTCGTCCAGATATTTCTGCCTTTACATGTACGTCATCTAAATTTTCATTAATCGTATCCATGACTTCAGAAAGGTACTGCTCTCGTTCCGCACGTTTTCGTTTCATAAGGTTAACGATTCGGTAATATTGCTGTGGGTCTAAATAGCGAAGTGCAGTATCTTCGAGCTCCCACTTTATTTTCGAAATCCCTAATCGATGAGCAAGTGGCGCAAAGATTTCCAGCGTTTCATTTGACGTAATTTGCTGTTTATGTGGTGGCATAAACTTCAACGTTCTCATATTATGAAGTCGGTCAGCAAGTTTAATCATAATGACACGTATGTCCTTTGCCATTGCAATCAACATTTTACGATGGTTTTCTGCTTGCTGCTCTTCCTTTGACTTATACTTAAACTTCTTCAGCTTCGTTACACCATCAACGAGCATAGCGACTTGATCGTTGAATTCCTCTTCAATCTTCTCAACGGTAATATCCGTATCTTCAACAACATCATGGAGAAATGCTGCTGCCACTGAGTTCGGATCAAGCTGAAGATCAACAACAATACCTGCAACTTGAATAGGATGCAAAATATATGGTTCACCGGATTTACGATATTGACCATCATGGGCTCTTTCAGCAAATTCATAGGCCTTTCGTATAAAAGCGACATCTTTTTCATTTAAATAAAGACCCGCTTGCTCTAATACTTGATCTAAAGTCATGGAATCACCTAATTTTTTACGATTCGATATTTCTTTATATTATGGTGAAGTTTGTCGCTTATGTAAAGAGAAAAATCGAAAACAATTATGAAGTTCACCATTTCATACACGCACAATTCTTTAAGAAAGCTCTAAGATTCTAACCAAAACGTTACAATCAACATGAATATAAGAAAAAGGCACCACACATGCGGAACCTTTCCTCAATTACTTAATTGTATGTCATTAATGAAAAGACGTCGTACCCTTTTAATCGTTCTCTTCCATTTAGATAACCTAATTCAATCATAAACGCAATCCCAACAACTTCACCACCGAGTTGCTCGACTAATTTAATCGTTGCTTCAATCGTACCGCCTGTTGCCAATAAATCATCAGCAATAACGACGCGTTGTCCTTTATGAATGGAATCGCGATGTAGTGTTAATTCGTCTTTCCCATATTCAAGCCCATAGCCTTGCGAAATTACTTCACGCGGTAATTTTCCTGGTTTGCGAACAGGAACAAACCCGGCTTCAAGCGCATATGACATAGGACAACCAACTACAAATCCTCGCGCTTCAGGTCCAACAATAACATCTGCCTTTTTCTGCGAAGCAAATTGAACCATTTCATCAATGGCCTTTTTATAAGCTTCACCGTTTTGCATTAATGTTGTAATATCCTTAAAACGAATACCTTCTTTCGGATAGTCCTCGACAATCGTAATAAATTGTTTAAAATCCATCTTACACCGTCTCCTTGAGTTTCATTTGATCATATTCCAATTCTTGTTCAAACCATAGCTTCAATTGATCGTAGGAAGAATAAATAAGCTCATTCTCAATTTTCGTTCGCTCTAATCTATGTCTAAAGCTAGCAGAATCCTCTAAATGCTTCTTTTCTGGATTCGAAACAACTGTTAAGCTCTCACCTTCTATTGTAGCAAACCCTAGCTCACAAAACACTTTTATCATAAACTCTACCGTACCCTTGGACCAGCCTTTATGCTTCGCCAAATCATGACTCCGATTTAATGGAAATGTCGCTCGTTTGATTAAAAACGCATAAAACCATTTAAACTGCTCTCGATTAGGCTGAGTTGAGAAGAAATGATCCTCCTTTTGATGAAACACAACATAGATTCTGCTTGGCTTCCCTTTTCGATTCAGTAATTCCTTTAACTGTTGCAAATGTTTAGGAGCATCAAGTAATACGAGATAACGCTCGTCTGTCGTCCTCACGTTATGAGCAAGCGTCACGTCTAAGTCATGAAGAGCTAAATCATCAACTGTCTCGTTCTGAAATACGACTAACAAGCGTTCCTCTTCATCTATTTCCCGAAGTCTCTCCTTCAATTTAGCCTGTTGGGCACTTCGCCAATCAAATAACTGCCAAGTATGAACCGCCAAATCCTCTAGCATTAATTGTGGCTTTACGTGACCATTCCATTCATTAATCGACAACGTTCCAACAGCAGCAACTTTCGCCTGATGTGTCATTTGCTCAAATAAATACCCTAAATGAAAACCGATGCCGTCTAGCTTTGCTCCTGCTTGAGAAAATAACACTTTTAAGTGGTTTGAATCACTGCCGATCTTCCTCATTTGTGAAAGCGAGACATTCTCTAGCATCACTTTTGGTGTTGGATTGTTTACTCCAAATGGAGCTAATCTCTCCATCTGCTGAATAACGGAAACAGATACTTCTTCAACGGTTGCAATTAAGTCTACTTTTGTTACAGGCTTAAAATCTTCTTCTGTTAAACTTTCTTTTGCCTGTTGGAGCAAGCGTGCTCTTAGCTCATCAACATCAACTACATTCATCGTCAAACCCGCAGCCATTGGATGACCGCCGAAATGAGGCAAAATATCACGGCTCTTTGATAACTCTGCAAACATATCAAAGCCTTCAATGCTTCGAGCTGACCCTTTTGCTAGTCCTTTTTCTGCATCAATGCTTAAAACGATTGTTGGACGATAGTAGCGTTCGACTAATCGCGATGCAACAATACCAATTACACCTGGGTTCCATCCTTCACCTGCAATGACAAGCACTTCATTTTCATTTGCTGGAAATTCAGATTCGACTTTAGCAATGGCAGCATCGGCAATTGTCGCAACAATCGACTTTCTCTCTTTATTTAAACGGTCAATTTCTAATGCTAGCTGTTCCGCTTCTTCGCTATCATTTGTCAGTAATAATTCGACAGCTGGATCAGCGGAATCTAATCGACCAGCTGCATTAATTCTCGGACCGATACCAAACCCTACATGATCCGATTGAAGAACTTGACCGTCTAAGCCACACTTCTTCTTTAAAGCAATTAAGCCAGGTCTCGACGTTTCCTGTAGTGTTTGTAATCCTTCCATAACAAGAAGGCGATTTTCATCTATTAGTGGAACAAGATCAGCGACAGTCCCAATAACAGCAATATCAAGCCATTCAGTCGGTACACGCCCTAGAAGGGCTTGTACTACCTTTAGCACGACTCCGACTCCTGCTAACCCCTTAAATGGATACTCACAGCCTGGCTTCTTCGGATTCACAATTGCCAATGCATCAGGTAATTGTGGTGGAGCTTCATGATGATCGGTGATGATGAAATCAAGCTCTATTTCTTTAGCGACACGTGCTACATCAACAGCGGCAATACCAGTATCAACCGTTATCACGAGGTCAACACCGTCTTCTTTTGCTTGACGAATGACTGGCTCATTAGGTCCATACCCTTCTGTAAAACGGTTCGGTATGTAGTAATCGACGTATGCTCCTAATGATGTCAAAGCGATATACATGAGAGCTGTACTGCTTACACCATCGGCATCATAATCGCCGAATATCAAAATTCGTTCCTGCTTCTCTATAGCTTCCTTTACACGCACAACTAGACGATCCATATCATCTAGTAAAAATGGATCGTGATAGTTCATCTCTTCTTTATATAAAAATCTCTTGGCTGCCTCTACAGTTTCAATCCCTCTATTCAACAGTAGCTTAGCGACTAATGGTGCAACTTGAAGCTTGCCAACTAATTGTTCAACACGTTCTTCTGGCTGTGTTTCAACCTTCCACCGTGCTTTAGATTTTAACATACAAACACCCCTTGACCTTCCCATTATACAGGAGTGATCAAAGGGTGACAATGCTATGTATTAGAGGGCACTGAAAAAGTTTGGCTTTTAACTTTTTTGGTGCCCTTGTAGCAATGGGCAAAACCGCTGCCTGTTTTGCAAAGATTGATACGAGTGCAGCCATTGCTACCCAAATGAAAGGCACTGAACAAGTCGATTTGTCCTTTTTCAGTGGCCTCCTATATTACTTCTTTTCATTGGCTATGCTTTCATCTTCGTCCACCATTGTCTGATTATCTTCACTATCAAACTCTGGTACTGCGTGGGCTTGCTTCATTCGTTTCATTTCGTGCTGAAGCCGATAAATTCGGACCATCGCCATTGCTCCAGCAATAATCGCCCCCATTAGTACTGATCCTAATATGACTAATATGAGAGGCCATTCTGCTACGCCAAATAAATAATTTACAGGAACTGCTTCCACATTAATAATGGCAAAAACGGAAATAATAATCGCTATAACTAGACTTATGATAAGTGCCATTGTCCCCGCATCACGTCTCCTCCTTCTTTTCTTCATCTCGATCTACATCATATGGGTTAATATGAACGAGAACATCTTGAACTTGCTTATCCTCCATTAATCTCGCCTTCACCTGCTTAGCAATTGCATGGCCTTCTTCAACCGTAATATACGGATCTACAGCAACCTTAATATCAATAATGACATAATGCCCATGCTCACGCGCATAGAATTCATCAATATTCATTACACCATCTACCTCTTGAGCTATTCGTTTCATTTCCACTGTGTCCTCTTCATGAAGGACGTGATCCAACGCATTATGAATCGACTGTTGCCCAAGCGACCAAGCCATTTTCGCAATTAAAATCGCAACAAAGGCACTCGCTATCGCATCTCCATAGACGAGCCAATTAATATTCATATACCCCCCGAGCAAAGCCGCCCCAATCCCAATTAAGGCTGCTAGTGAAGAAAACACGTCAGAGCGATGATGCCACGCATCTGTCACTAATGCTTCACTCTTATACTTCTTACCCAAATAATGCTTATATCTAAACATACATTCCTTTACAATTATTGAAAAAAGAACAGCATAAATCGCCATCGTTTTCGGTATAACAACCGGTTCAAAAAATGAATGGATAGCTCTAATCGCAATTTCAAACCCTACGATAAATAATAGCACCGCAACAATGATTGCTGCCACAGATTCTGCTTTTCCATGGCCATACGGATGGTCACGATCAGGAGGTAGCTTCGCAGCACGAACGCCAATTAATACGACAACGGAACCGACTACGTCGGACGCTGAGTGAGCTGCATCCGCAATTAATGCTTTACTATTTGACATCACTCCAATAATGGCTTTCACAATTGCCAAAATCACATTTCCGACGATTCCTACCCACGCAGCAAAGCGAACTTTCTTATAGCGTACATCAGATTCTACCCCTACCAATATTCACACCTACTTTTCATTCGAGCTACTTAAGTCAGACCGGACCTCTATACTTCTAAGTATACCCGAAATCTTCTTCCACCACTCGTTTTCTAGCGACAAAAGGGCACTGAAAAAGTTTAGCTTTTACTTTTTCAGTACCCTTTCTTCTTATAGAGATTGTTCAAAAGGGCCCCCTTTTTTTGAACACCCTCTTATACAGTAGGATTTCCCTCTGGATCTTGCTTTTGTGCATCAAAGCGTTTCTTCGCAAGTTGCTTCGATTTCCAAACTAACCATAGTTGGGAAGCAAGGAACATTGATGAATACGTCCCTGCTACTAAACCGACAACGAGAGCAAATGCAAACGTACGAATCGCTTCTCCTCCAAACAGGAAGATTGCCCCGGCAGCAAAGACAACCGTTAAGACCGTATTTATCGAACGTGCTAATGTTTGGACTAGACTTTTATTCACAATTGCTGCTAAATCATCAAAGCCCTTAACCCGTTTTGCTAATTTCATATTCTCCCTAATTCGGTCAAACGTAACAATCGTATCATTTATAGAATAACCGACAATCGTCAAAACAGCAGCAATAAAAGGTATGTTCACCTCAATTTGCAGCAAGCTAAACACAGCAATAACAAAGAATGCATCATGAAGTAATGCAACAATGGCTGCAATCCCATATAAATACTCAAATCGAATCGTCACATAAATGATAATCCCAATCGATGCGATCGCAACAGCCATTAACGCGTTTCTTGCAAGCTCTTGACCGATTCGTGGATCAACCGTACTAATATTCGGTTCAGCACCAAACTTATCATTATAAAAGCTTTGTATTTCTGCGATTTCAGTTGAATCTAACACTCCGACAAAACGTACACTTGCCATATCAAAGTTATCACCAGCGAGCGTAATATCGTTGACCGTAATACTATGTCCTAGCTGTTCAAAGTCTTCTATGAGCTCTTCTTCCGTGATCGACTCATTCGCTAAAATGTCGACACGTGAACCACTACTAAAATCAATTCCCAAGTTCAAACCGAATGTTAGCAACAAAATAATTCCAAGAAGTGCAAAGGAGCCTGAGAAAAGAAAGAATTTCTTACGATGCTTCACAAAGTCAATTTCTTTGTTTTGAAAATTAAAGATCATTTATCTCATCCTCCTTTACGCCAAACAAACGGTACTTCTTATCAAGAGCACGACTCTTCACCCAAAGACCGAGGAGCAACCTCGTACCAAATACAGCTGTGATGA
The DNA here is from genome assembly GCF_000513115.1 of Halalkalibacter hemicellulosilyticusJCM 9152. Taxonomy (GTDB): domain Bacteria; phylum Bacillota; class Bacilli; order Bacillales; family Bacillaceae_D; genus Halalkalibacter; species Halalkalibacter hemicellulosilyticus. The sequence goes on along the minus strand of NZ_BAUU01000011.1, from coordinate 67,498 downwards.
AGCTTGTTAAAATACTGACAATTAACATAACGGCAAAACCTTGAACAGAGCTTGTCCCAAATGAAAATAGAACAGCTGCTGCTAGAATCGTTGTAATGTTCGCATCTAGAATCGTTGATAACGAACGCTTAGATCCTGCTTTAAATGAAGACATCACCGTCTTTCCCGAACGAATCTCATCCTTAATCCGTTCATATGTAATAATATTCGCATCAACAGCCATCCCAACACCAAGAATAAGAGCTGCGATACCTGGTAAGGTTAACACCGCATTCATCATATTAAAAACGAGTAGCACTAAATAAATATATGCACTTAACGTGACAACTGCTACCATCCCCATAAAGCGATAATAGACGAGCATATAAATAAAAATGAGCGCAATGCCGATAAAGCCAGCATAAATCGTTTGCTCCATCGCACGTTCGCCAAGTGATGCTCCTACAGAATTGGAGGATAGCTCCTCTAACGTTGTCGGAAGTGCTCCTGCATTTAGAATTTCTGCTAACTGTCTCGTTTCCTCTACCGTAAAGTCACCACTAATCGTAGCTGTAGGACTCGTTATCACATCTCGAACAACAGCAGCTGATAAATATTTCGGATCAGCCTTCATTCGCTCTTCTTCGTAAGAGTCTACTCCTTCTTCAAAATCGAGCCACACAACAAGCATGTTCTCTTCAGGTGGGCCATGGTACAACTCTCCTGTAATCTCTTGCATTAATCGCGAGTCTTGAAACGTAACATTCACAATAGGGTCGTTCGTATCTGGATGTAGGTTAGCATTTGCCCCACCTTGTCGTAAATCACTTCCATCCGCTAACACTTCATCATACACATTTCGTATCGTTAACTCTGCTTCTGTTGCAAGAAGCTCTCGCGCTGATTGTTGATCATCAACACCGGCTAATTGCACACGTATCCGATCTTCACCCTCAATCCCAATGAACGGCTCCGATACCCCGATGACGTTAATTCTTTGATTCAATGCACTTGCTGTCGCTTCGAGTGCCTGATCATTTATAACGTCTCCTTCATTAGCAGGCTTCACTTCATAAAGCACTTCAAATCCACCTTGAAGATCAAGCCCTAGCTTAATCTCTGTTGCCACGTCCATCGCTGTCTGCCAAATGAGCCCAGCAATTAAAGCGACAATGAGAAAAAAAGCGACAATTCGCCCTTTCTTAACCATATGTCTCTTTTGCCCCCTTCTCTAATCCCATAACTGCAATAATTTCCATTATATCTTGCCTACAGGAAAACCGCAAAGCGGTCTTGTTTAAATCCCTTTCTCTTCTTATCTTTTAGAGTCAATCAGTAAATGCTGCTTTGTTTTAAGCCTCTTTCTCTTCAAATTCAGCAAACCAATCAGTTGGCTCCTTAAAAGCATGCATTGTCAGCCATGTCATATATGTTTGTGATTTCAACGTTAAAATGTGATTCACAAATGTATGCTTATGCATATATTCTTTTTTCTTCCTTAATTGATATAAAACGCATGTCCACACGTCCTCCATCGTAGCACGATCATAGCCTAATAAATGAAACTCATCGACTTTGCTACGTAATGCCGGTTCCACATCTTCCTTCCACACTTCAAATTGTTGTTTTTCTGCCATACTTACTTCCCCCTTATGTAAAATAGCTGCTAAACAAACACTCGATACGCTTCAATTTTCGGAAAACGTACAACAGCAAATAAATGAATACGACCTCTTTTTTGGTGCTCTTTAAGCAATGAAAAGTACTAAAAAATCGATTTTGTCCTTTTTCAGTGGCCTAATACGCTCCCTTTCTAATAAACAACTTGTCATGCTTGACCCACTATTAAGCATATAAATAAATACCGCAAATATCCATCATTTTTTTTCAAGAAAGTAGGGATGCCCATGTCAAAGCAAACGTTTCTAAAAGGAGCGTTTATCTTAATCATTGCAGGCTTAATCACTAGATTTCTAGGGTTTGTGAATAGAATTGTCGTTGCTCGCATTATGGGTGCTGAAGGTGTTGGTCTATATATGATGGCCGTTCCAACACTTATACTCGTCATCACACTTACACAATTAGGACTACCTGTAGCTATTTCTAAACTAGTTGCAGAAGCCGAAGCAAACAATGATCGCGGAAAAATCAAAAAAATTCTCGTCGTCTCCATTTCGATCACAGCCGTATTAAGTCTTATCTTCACAACTGCTATGATTGTTTTTGCTCCATTTGTCGCGCAGACGCTTTTAACGGATGAACGAGCTTATTATCCACTTATTGCGATCGCTCCAATTGTACCGATCGTCGCACTCTCGTCTGTTATGAGGGGCTATTTCCAAGGTAAGCAAAATATGAAACCAACAGCCATGTCACAAGTCATTGAGCAAGTCGTTCGTATCACACTAGTAGCCATTACAACGTCAGCTTTCTTACCGATGGGAATTGAATATGCGGCTGCAGGTGCAATGATTTCTGTCGTCTTTGGAGAACTTGCGTCACTCCTTTATATGACCTTCATGTTTAAAACAAACAAACGCTTTAAGGTTCGTCGGCATTTCTTCCAATATGTAAAGGATGGCAAAAAAACATTTCGTGATCTAATGGGCATTGCTTTACCGACAACTGGGAGCCGCTTAATCGGCTCTGTTGGTCTCTTCTTTGAGCCGATTGTCGTCGCACATAGTCTAGCAATTGCTGGTGTAACAACCATTATGGCAACGAAGCAATATGGTGAGCTAACAGGATTTGTCATTCCTTTGATTCTACTTCCTACTTTTATTACGTATTCGCTATCTGTCTCTTTAGTTCCTGCTATTAGCGAAGCTGTTGCTCGTGATCATTATCAAACCGTGCATTTCAGACTGAATCAAGCTTTAAGACTCGCGATGCTTTCTGGAGGTATTTCCGTTGTCGTGCTCTATATTTATTCAGAACCCATTATGACACTCATGTACGATGCACCAACCGTTGCCACCTATGTAAAGCTCATGGCTCCTTTTACACTGTTTCTCTATTTTCAAGCACCTCTGCAAGCAACGTTACAAGCACTCGATTTAGCCAAGGCGGCAATGATGAATAGTCTCTTTGGAGCCGTTGTGAAAATCGTTGCTATTTTCGCCTTAGCCACTAGGCCTGAGCTTGGCATTATGGGAGCAGCTCTCGCTATTGTGATCGGCTTTATTCTTGTCACGATGCTTCATTTTGCTTCTGTCGCTAAATCAATTAGCTTTACAATCGATACGAAGATGGTATTAAAATCAATCTTTCTTATCCTCATCTCGGGCTGGGTTGGCTATCTATTATCTGAATATGCCTTTACACAATCATCACTTTTTGTTCATACTTTATTGACTATCTCCATAACAGTTCTATTCTATTGTGCCCTTACTCTTGCACTTGGCTTAGTCAAATCAGAAGAATTAAAAAGAATTCCGTATATCGGAAAATACTTAGCATCTCTAACCCCTTAAGAATAAAAGCATATCGGAAGGACACTGAAAAAGTTGATCTGCAATTTTTCAGTGTCCTTGATATCGGTCTTTTCTTGAGAAAGAATTTCCTATTACTTTTTCTTGATTGCTAGACGCTCGTCTAAATGCTTTGCACTCACTTTTGCTAATTGATTTAGAAATTCTATTTGAAAGCTACCTGGTCCTTCTTTTGCCGATTGTTCTGCTGCAAATTCAGCTGCTACACCATAAACAGATACTGCTGATACACAAGCTAATACGAGATTTTTCTCAACTGCAGCAAATGCTCCTACGACAGAGCTTAATAGACAGCCCGTTCCGGTCACCTTTGTTAACATCGGATGGCCGTTTCGTCCAATAAATGTCGACTGACCATCAGTTATGACATCTTCTTTACCTGTCATCACAACAATTGTATCAAGTTGCTTAGCTGCCTTCTCCGCTAATTCAACTGAATTATGGCGCCCACTCCCACCATCGACTCCTTTAATTTCAGATTGCTCACCGATCACATTCGCAAGCTCAGCTGCATTTCCACGAATAACCGAAACATTGAGTTCGTCGAGAATTCTACAAGACGTTTCCGTTCGATAAACAGTTGCTCCTGCACCAACCGGATCAAAAATGACAGGAACTCCATGCTCATTTGCTGATTTCCCAGCAATGAGCATCGCCTCAACGTCTTCTTCTTTCAGCGTACCGATATTTAATACGAGTGCACCAGCCATTTGCGCCATATCGGCTACTTCCTCTTTTGCATAAGCCATGACTGGTGACGCACCTAATGCATACAAGCCATTCGCAGTAAAATTGGTCACAACCACATTCGTCATATTGTGCACAAGTGGATTTTTTTCTCTAACTTGATTTATGCTTTCGACAATTTGATTTAAAATCATCATCTTCTCCCCTTTTCTAATTATTTCACCATATCTGCATCGTGAAAGCAAAAAAATGAATAATATTTTCTAGTTTTTCTTCGCTTCGTCCAAAAATAAATAACAATTATAAGTCCACATGTTAGAAGGAGAGTAAAATTGGAAGTTTCTCTATCATCACCACTAGTCGATGAACTCTCCGTTGAGTCTGAACCGTGAGAAGGAGGTGCAGATTCTACAGGAGCTGTATTCTCTGCACGAGAGTCTGTTTCAGATTCATCTATAGCTTCAATCGTTTCGTCAGGTCTCTCCAATGATTCAATGTGCGTAAGCAAAGCATGAATCCCATCTGCAAAATGACCATTTATCGCTTCAGGAATAAACGTCTCATCCAAAATCGATTCAATCGAACTAGAACCTATCACAAGATCCACATTGGTTTCTTCTGCCACCTCCATATGAATCTCGCCTTCTTCATTCGATATAACAACAACAGCTGAATATCCTTCTGACCTTACTTCCTGCAAAGTATCAGCTGCAAACTGACTAATAGATTGACCTCCTAAACTCATAAGGGTCTCAATATAATAATCATTTTCAGAATCCTCAAATTGCTCCTTTAAAGATTCGATCTCACTTTCACTAAAAAACTCTCCTTCATCTATAATTGAAACAGCCGCCTCAACTTTCATTGGTATGAAAGCAATTCACAATATACAAATTAACATGACCAATTTATTTAAACCATTCATTCGCCTTCCCCCTCATTTTTAATGATTAAATATACACTTTGTAACATAGACTCCAGTTCATAAGGCTTCCATTGTCCTATTAACTCTTTTGTCCCTTCAGCAAGATCTCTTTAATCTCAGCTACATCTTGTTTTAATGCCTTATTTTCTTCATACAAACGATTCATTTGCTTATCACGCTCTACATCATCCTCTTGACCTAAATAACTTAAAATCACAGCTACAACAAGATTTAAGATGACAAGGGCACCAATAATAATAAACGAAACAAAATACGCCCACGACCATGGGATTTCATTAATAATCGGTCGTGCCACTTGACTTGCCCATGATTCAAACGTTACGACTTGCATTAATGTAAATAACGATGTATGAAAGCTCCCAAAAAACTCATACGGTAAGACGTCACTAAAAAAAGTAGTCCCAATAATCGCATAAATAGAAAAAATTAAGATCGATAAGCCTAAAATACCCGTTAATGCTGGTACTGATTTCAAGAGCGAATCAATAATTTTTCGTAATGCTGGTATCGCAGGTATCATTCTAATTAAGCGCAAAACACGAATAAGTCGTAACACACTAACAAACGGAGTAGAATAAAAGACTAAACTACCTATGACAATAGCAAAATCAAATAGATTCCAACGATCAGAGAAATAACCTCTAAACCCTAATCCGATTAATTTTAAAATCAATTCAACAACAAAGACCCAAACAATGATTTGATCTAAAGTGATTAATAAAGTGTTTCCTGTTGCATACGTTTCAGCAACAATGATCATTCCATTCAATAAAATGATCCCGATTACGATAGGTTGAAAATATGGATGCTCTACTACTTGTCTTATATGATAACGTAATGATTTACGTTCATTTATGTCTTCTCTTGTTTTTAATTCCATTTTAGTTCATCACAGATCCTTTCTGTCCATTTGCTTAACTTTTATTATTATACTAGTTTTTAAAGAATTTTAAAGAAATCAATAATTAACAATAAACCGCTGCTGAAATATCCTTCGCTAAGTTAGCACAATACCCGAATTCTCAGTTGAAATTTCCTCATTCCCTCTTCATATTTTCAATTGGTGACACATACTCCCCAATTCATACCATCTTCATTTTCATCCGCTTATTTCCCAACTTTTTTGCACCATAACCGGAGTACATATATTCTAATTTCTTTTCATAAACTTGAACAAAAAGTGAAACAATTTAGTTAATCAAAACGTAAAGATATAGACACAATAAAGAAATGGATGGGATGCTAATGAAAGAAAAATACGTAAAGAGCAAATTACTGCTCATTTTATTGATTGTCATTTTACATATTGCGGCATTTGGATTATTAATTTATTCTTTAAAATGGGCACTCATTGTATTTGCTCTCTACGGAATTACCGTCGTCTTACTACTTATATTGTTTATAAAAGAACGATTGAAAGAGAAAAAGGAGGAAGATCAATATGATGATCGTGACTACTAATGAAGTCGCAAACCGTGAAATTGTAGAAGTAATAGGGTATGTGAAAGGAAGTACAGTACAGACAAAACATGTCGGCCGTGATATTACCGCTTCATTAAAAGGGCTAATTGGTGGTGAAATTAGTGGCTATAACGAAATGATGGAGCAAGCTCGTAAAGTGGCTATCGGCCGAATGGTTGAAAATGCTGAAAGTCAAGGAGCAAATGCGATTATTGGTTTTCGTTTACAAACGTCAACAGTTATGGCCTCTGCTGCTGAGATTATTGCATACGGGACAGCTGTTAAACTTTCATCGAACTAAGGTGAAAGGCCGCTACACTTTTTAATGACCCTTAAGCAATGTGCATAACCGTTTCATTATAAAAAGCTTAATACGATTGGTCTTTTCGTATCAAGCGCACAACGTGTGATACCATTACTACTCGAATAAAAGTTGAGTAATACTTTTGAGATAGTCTCTATTAATAAAAAAGGAGATTGTCTCAAAGGCTTTAGAACATCTCAATTACAGTTTGTTCTTTTTAACAGAAAAAAAATAAAAAACCCACCGATCATCCAAAAGGGTTCCCAAAAAGTTAACCTCCAGAACACCGCATAATTTTCTAAATCAAAATCCAAAATAGCAAACGTACTTAATGTTATCGTAACAAAATTAAGAAATCCATATAAAAATAAAAAGATTCCTCCCCCCTTCGTTACATAAAAAAGAATTCTAGTTACCATCTGCTGCTTTCATTGAACAAACAGCATCCATAACAAAACGACACCTAGTAACTTAATAAAACCAGAAAGCCAAACAATCACGACGAACGAAGGAGAAGGGTCTAGTGACATTTCATAAATCGACCCTCCTAGCGACCTAACACCAATCAAACCACCCATTGCCTAATAAAAGCTCATCCCTGAAAAAATGACCGTCCACACTCCCCATTACGATCATCGTGAGATTCCGCTCCACTAGAAAACACTCCTCCCTTGCTCCTAATTCTTAAATTTTCCTACTCCTCAAAGCGGCTTCACTGTTTATTTGCTCTATTTTCTTATCAGAAGGAACAAAAAATAACACGATTGCTCCGACAATAAACAACACAATTAGGCTTAATACACCAGCATTTGATTTACCGGTTACTTGAGCTGTAACACCGACTAATAAAGGACCTGTCACAGATGCAAATTTACCAAATATGTTGTAAAAACCGAAGAATTCGTTCGACTTATGCTTAGGCACCATCTTAGCAAAATAGGAACGACTCAGTGCTTGCATACCACCTTGTGATGTAGCAACAAGCATGGCGAGAATCCAAAAGTCCAATGCTGTCTCAAGGAAATATCCATATATGCATACAATGGTATAGACAAAAATCCCGACGTTCAACATAATCTTGGCAGAGAAACGATCCGCTAACTTCCCGTACAATAACGCAAAAGGAGCTGCGACAATTTGCGTTACAAAGAGAACGACTAATAACACCGTCGCATCAACACCGACATCTGTTCCATAAGCAGTAGCCATCGAAATAATTGTACCCACACCATCAATATAGAAGAAATAAGCAATTAGAAAGATTGTTACGTGTTTATATTGACTAATATGTGTAACGGTTTCTTTCAAACGAAGAAAGCTTGTACGAATCGGTTTACGGTCGCGTTTGATCGCATGGATTTGTTTCACATTTTTCAATAATGGAATGGCAAAGATCGCCCACCAGATACACGCAATCAAAAAGGCAATTTTGCTCGCTGCTGTACTTGAAATTGGAATAACCCCTTGTTGCGCTAATAAAATAACAACGATACTTAAAACAAAGGGGATTGCTCCTCCGATATAGCCATATCCGAAACCTCTAGCTGAAACTTTGTTCATCCTCTTATTTTCCGTAACATCGACTAAAAATGCATCATAAAAAAGGTTGGCACCTGTTGACCCAAGTGAAGCTAGCGTGTAGAAGACTAATAATAATAACCACTCCCCTTCTGGAACAAAAACTAGAGCAAAGGTAGAAAATATCCCCAATATTAAAAAACTAATGAAAAATCGTTTCTTATACCCTTCATAATCAGCAATCGTCCCTAATATCGGCCCAATAATGGCTAAAATAAATGTAAAAATGGCAATGGTATACCCTAAATATGCTGTAGAATCCGCACCCTCAATTCCAGCTAATTCCGCTTGCGCCTTATAAAATATCGGAAAAACCGCAGTTGTAATAATCACCGAAAAGGCATTACTCGCCCAGTCATAAAACATCCAACTCGTTTCTTGTTTCGAATATTTCTTCATAAACTCACCATCCTTAACACTTGTAGAACTATCTTACTAATTTATTCATAAAAAGAATGGTAAAACACAAAAATTTACAGAAACTTAACGATGGATTAAAACATTGCAATGAATTTCAAAAAAATCCCAGTCATTTTATTGCTTATTTAGTTACCAATCCTCTAATTTAAATTATTGGTATTTCAAAAAGATTTTCGGATTGATAATTGCCAGAAGAATGTATTAATCATAATCATGAAGACTTCATTAAAAAGGTTCCGAACACCCATTTTGATGTTCGGAACCTTTTAACCATTTTCAATTCGTTTCGCCTACTATTTTTCTAACTGATTTCCATTCGTTGCAATAACATTTTGATACCAGTAGAACGACTTCTTCTTCTTTCGCTCAAGTGTCCCGCTTCCGTCATCATGCTTATCCACATAAATGAATCCATAACGTTTAGACATTTCACCTGTTGATGCACTAACTAAATCAATACATCCCCAAGCCGTATACCCCATCACCTCAACGCCATCCTCGATCGCTTCGCCAATAGCTCGAATATGCTCACGTAAATAATCGATGCGATAATCATCGTTAATTGATCCGTCCTCTTCAATCGTGTCATAAGCACCTAAGCCGTTCTCAACAACAAATAGGGGCACCTGATAACGATCATATAATTGATTAAGAGATATACGCAAACCGACTGGATCAATTTCCCATCCCCAGTCACTTGCTTTTAAGAATGGATTTCTCATCCCAGTGAAGAAATTTCCAGCTGTATAATCGCCATCTCCTTCATCCTTCACCTCTGTACGTGACATGTAATAGCTTAAAGCAATATAATCGACGGTATGTTCTTTAATAATATCTAAGTCACCTTCACGAATATCAAGCTTAATATCATTTTCTTTAAAAAAGCGTTTCGTAAAGGCTGGATATTCTCCTCGAACATGAACATCACCACAAATGTAATTAAAGACCTGCTCTTCCTTTAAGGCATTTAATATATTATTAGGATTACAATCACCCGAATAAACAGGAGCGTATAAAATCATACAACCAATTTGCGAACTAGGAATAATTTCATGACAAGCTTTCGTCGCTAAGCTACTTGCAACAAATTGGTGGTGCAAACCTTGAAACGTTTCTTGTAGCTTTGATTCCTCATTATCTGGAGAAAAGCCTAAGCTCATAATCGGATGAAAGACCGCACTATTAATTTCATTAAATGTCATCCAATAGTTCACTTTTCCTTTGTAACGCTTAAATAACGTTTCTGCATATTTCACAAACATCGGAATGACTTCACGACTTCTCCAGCCACCATATTTTTTTATAAGAGATAGTGGCATTTCATAATGCGAAATTGTCACAACCGGCTCAATCCCATACTTATGCAGTTCATCAAACACACGGTCATAAAAGGCTAAGCCTTCTTCATTTGGCTCTGTTTCATCACCATTTGGAAATATACGTGACCATGCAATAGACATACGGTACGTTTTAAACCCCATTTCAGCAAATAAAGCAATATCTTCTTTATAACGATGGTAATGGTCAATTCCATCATGATTAGGGTATGTATAGAGTTCTTTGTCAATTTCAAAATTGAAACCTGTTTCTTTAATAATATTCATCCTTACTTTACCACCTGGTAAAACATCGGCTAAATTCAACCCTTTTCCACCTTCATTATAGGCACCTTCTAGCTGATTAGCTGCCGTTGCGCCTCCCCATAAGAACCCTTCTGGAAATTGTGATGTGTTCAAACGACTCATATCAGATCCTCCTTCATTCGATTTCTCCTTCAAGTATATCGCATCCATAATCACTGTATAGCAATCATGAGCATCTAGTTTCATTTAACAAAACAAGTCATTTGTTTCATCAATGTAACATTACGTTACTTTTATGGTAAACTAAAAAAATAACAACTAATAAGGAGGGTCAGAAGTGTTTACAGCCGAAATGATTGCATCCTTTAATGATTTAGAATCCTCTCTTTACAATTACATTTCTCAAAACAGTGAAAAAGTGGCCTATATGCGTATTCGGGAACTAGCCGATGAAACCCATGTATCAACTGCAACAATTTTACGGTTTTGTCGAAAAATAAACTGTGAAGGCTTCTCTGAATTTAAAATCAAACTAAAAATGGAAAATGAACGAAAATCAAGCACAACGATTAAAACGCCACAACAATCCATAACGGAGTTTTTTGAACGAACGTTAAAAGGTGATTTAGAGGATAAAATGGATCAAGCTGCAAAAACGATTAAGGAAGCAGATACGGTCATCTTCATCGGCACGGGTAGTTCAGGAATTCTCGCTGAATACGGCGCCCGTTATTTCTCAAGTGTCGGTAAATTTTCCCTTTACATAAAAGATCCCCATTTTCCCATCCACGCTAAATTTCGTAATAATAGTGTGACAATTGCTTTATCCGTATCAGGTGAAACACCTTTTACACTAGCTCAAATTCACCAACTAAAAAAAGTAAACAGCACAATTATCAGTATTACGAACGATAAGCATTCGACCGTTGCGAAAATCTCTACGATTAATATTCCATACTATGTGACAATAGGAGTCGATTGCGAGGAAATTATATCAATTAAGCAAAACGTGAAACGATTTTTTAAAGAAAAACTCGCTAGCGTCTTTTTTGCGCTGAGACGTACCACCCCACTTTTTTATGAAAGTGAGGGAAGCGATTCGTTCTACACCTTCCTTCCCCCTGTCCAGTGGAGAGAAAGGAAGGTGAGAGCGAAAATAAAGGGAATCCTCCTGCCTTTAAATCAGAAAATCCTGCTTCCTGAGAAGAAAAAGGATTCCTCATTCCGTTATTTGAGCTAAACAAGGGCAAAAGAAGGAATAAAACCCGAAATAGAGGCATGAGGAGAACGTAACTACAGTAACAAGGGACATGCAGAGTGATTAGAGGAACGAGGAGCACATGGTCGCACGAGGTCACCTGCCGACCTGCCGCGTCGTCGTACTCCGCTCCTTCATCTCTCGGTGCGTGAAGCCATACTAGCAAGCTTCCTCGCTTTATATGAGGGACTTTTTCCGTTTGAACCATCTCTCTCCTACCTTTGAGTCATCATATTGAATCTAATTACGTTCTTTTACTCTATCAAGTCCTCCGTTCATACACACAAAAATAATAATCATACGGATTCTCATCATTCTTAAGTCCTTTTTCAACAGAAATTTCCTGCCACTCGGTCATATCAACTTCTGGGAAAAAGGTGTCACCTTCGAACTCATGCTCAATCTTTGTTATGTACATAGTATCAACATAAGGCATGAACAGCTCGTATATTTGCTCTCCTCCGAATATAAAGATCTCCTCTTCCTCCCGGCATAAAGCAAACACTTCTTCAACAGAATGAGCGATCTCACACCCAGGGTACGTAAACTCCTTATTTCTTGTCACAACAATATTCCGTCGCCCAGGGAGTGCTCTCCCATTAGATTCAACATTTTTCCTTCCGAGGATAATGGGTATCCCCTCCGTCTTCTTCATGACATAAGCCCAATCATGAGGAATGCTCCACGGCAAGCGATTGTCCTTACCAATCACTCTATTTTTATCCATTGCCACTATTAATGACACATGCATGTTCGACACAACCCTTCCTATCCTTTTCTCATACGAATGATATTCCCTGTTATACTATTTCTAAACGATCTCATCCTTTCCTTCAAAAATATACGAAAAAGAGCTGTCTACGATTCAAACAGCTCTACTTATCTGATGTTGGACTAAATCTTTTCTTCGATAGACACTTAGAATAAAGCCAACATAAATACTATATAAAATCATGGATGCTCCTCCATAACTTGTGAACGGCAAGGGGATTCCTATTATCGGTAATAGTCCAAAAACCATTCCCATATTCCAAACGCTCGTTACCCCAATCATCGCCACACTTGCTAAAACGATGACTCGACCAAAAGGATCATTTGTTTTCTTTACAATTTGAAGTGTTCTAATTAGAAATGCAAACAGCGTAATAAATATTAAACTTCCAAACCCCCAACCGAACTGATGAATGATTGAAATAATAATGAAGTCTGTATGCGCTTCAGGGAGCTGTTCACCTATAATTGTTTGATCATTCCCCCAAAAAGTAGCCTCTTGCAATAGTTGTTTGATCACGATGTAGATATAGCCATAGCTATCTGCATAATCCTCTGAATACAAAAACCCTACTATTCGTTCCATTTGATGCTCTGCAAGAAACAATGCGAAGATCGTACTCCCTACTAATAAAAGAACGCTATTTACGATATAGAATGTTCTTTTTCTCTCCATCGGTGCTACTGCCGCCATGATCAGACATGTAGCTAAATAGATGATCATCGCACTTCCTAGGAAAAAATAAGTGAGAGCAACTACGAGCCAAATCACAACAGTCGCTAATAAAACTTTCATAAAGCCTTTTAAATGCTTTGAACTTAAAATCCCCGCTAATGCAAGAATATATAACAAGTTTATAGACCAAAAAGTAATATCAAAATACCTCATATCTAAATAGAGAATACCGTTTCTTGAAGAACTTAAATAAAAGAATAGAAAGGATAAAATAACCCCTACAAACAAAAAACACATCCAATATCTTTCCATTTTACGATAATCAAAAAACATGATCCCTGTCATAACAGCTAAAGCAATGATGCTTGAAATGAGTTGAACTCGAACATAATGTAAACTTGAGATTCCAGAAAATGTTGGCAGAGAATATAAAGTCACCATTCCAATGCTAATAACAGCCACTAGTAACCCAATCGTCAACCAATCGACTTTTGGTTTATGAATTTGATGCATTTTCTTTCCAAGTGTTAACGGATTTCCGAATTGTTCAACTGCTTTCTTCTCTGATTCTATTTCAGATAACCCTTCTGTCAATATTTCTTGTTTACGCTCTATAAAGTGATTCGTCAATTCAGCCTCTACAAATTGTTGTGCTTCTTTAGAACGGATTTGTGCTTTTACTTCGTTTATAAATTGTTTGAACACTAGCCTACTCATCCTCTTAAACCACCTTCCCAGTCTAGACGAAAAGATGTCTTTTTTTCCCCTTCATTTTCTATTTCAACTAAGCGTTTTCTTCCTTTGTTTTCGATATGATAGTATTTAATTCTCGATTCTTTGTTACCCTCCCATTTTGATTGAATATATCGTTTGCTTTCTAATTGGTGTAACAAAATATATACGAACCCTTCATTCTTTTGAAAATCCTCTTCCCCTATTCTCTTCTTTAAATCTTTAAGAATCGTAAACCCCGTTTTAGTTGAATCATATAACGTTTGCAAAATCATAGCTTCTAATTTTTGTTGCTTCAACGGGTCGACTTGTATCAATGTTTTCTTTTTTTGCTTTTCTGTAAATTCCACACGTTCAAATACCGTTTTGTTCAACGCGTCTTTTAAGTTCATTAGTGGATCACTCATTCGTTCCCCTCCTGACTTAATTGATCTTTAATCAACTTTCTAGCTCGATTTAATCTCGTTTTGATCGTATTTTCATTTTTATGAGTTAATTGACTGATTTCTTTTATCGTCCATTCCTCGTAATAATACAAATAAACAACTTCTCTATACGTTAACGGTAGCTGTAACACAGCATTCACAAGCCTTTGCTCTTCAGACTGCTGCATGAATCTCTGCTCAATTTGAACTTCATTTGCGATCGTATTATGAACTAAATCGTTATCAAGTATAATTTGGCGATGGTGCCAACTTTTTAAATAATCTTTACAATGATTCATTGCAATTCGAAACAACCACGTCTTAATTGATGATTGCTGGCGAAATGTATGTAGCTTTTTAAAAGCTTTAATAAATATTTCTTGGGTTAAGTCTTCTGCTGTTGCGTAATCTTTTACATATGTATACACAAGCTGCTGAAGAGCTTGTCCGTAGCAATCCATCATTTCATCAAGTTTCTCATACTGTAATGAAACGGATTGATGTTTCGCAAATAGTTCGACACGTTCCATTCTCTCACTCCTTCCTCACCACTTTGACGAGTCTATCTTCCTTTTCGTTTCATCATTTCATCCTTTATTTATGAGTTTGTTCTCACCATTCTTTCAATAAACGATCAAATTCACTGTGAATCAAATTAAAAAGCCGATAACTGTTGCATTCTTTTGAAGAATGTCCCCATCATTTTGTTAATTATCATTTAACTAATTTAGAAAAAAATTAAAAAAATGAGTCTAAATCAGTTATACTCATTTTAAGCACAATAAGGAGGAATTTATATGGCTTTGTTAGAAGGCTTTGAATTAACATGTAATAATAACGTTGTTTTTTTATCTCCAGATACACTCTTTTCCCCTTACAAAGGCTATGGATTTCTATTTAATACACCTATTTCAAATAATGAAGACAAGCATGACTCTTACCCGGGGAACTATACACTCCCGTTTGCTCCTAGCTTAATCATTCAAGTAGAAAACGGAAACTATCAAATGAAAATCACTTTCGGTTCAGATCACTATGATTCGTGCACGACCATTATTGCAGGTGCTGGACAAAGAATTCATCATCTCATTCATGTTGCTAAAGGACAATCGAAAACGATGCTTGCTGCAGTTCCTGTTCATTCAAACGAGCTCCGTCTCGCTTTTACAGGTACGCACCCAGCTATCCGCTCAATTGAATTATCACGCCATCATGATATTCGTACAATTTTCCTCTGTGGAGATTCTACGGTTGTGAACCAACCATCCAGTCAATATCCCTACACAGGCTGGGGACAATTTCTACCAAGCTTCATAACCGAACACGCCGTTATTTCAAACCATGCACGTTCCGGCAGAAGTACGAAAAGCTTTATCAAGGAAAAACGACTTGAAGAAGTCGAGAAACAACTTAAAAAAAATGATATTATGTTGATTCAATTCGGTCATAACGACGAAAAAGATAATAAAGATGGTACACAGCCTTTTACATCATACACAGCTAACTTGAATACATTCATACATACTGCTAAAAAGCATGGTGCTCATCCTATTCTTGTGACCCCAATACATCGCCGTAAATTTGATCAAAACGAAAAGATTATGAATACACACGATAATTATTTGCAAGCTATGAAAAAAGTCGCTACTAAGCAAAACGTAAGTTATATTGATCTCGCTATGAAAAGCCAATCTCTTTTTGAACGTTTAGGACCACGAACATCCAAGAGTCTCTTTATGTGGCTCGAACCTTCAGAATTTGGATTTCATCCTGAACGAGTAATGGACGATACTCACTTTTCAGAGCTAGGTGCTTTTCACATAGCCCGGTTTGTAGCAGAAGGCTTGATAGAAATACATAACGGCAAATACACCGTTCGTCAATAATAAATCTAATCACGCATTGACCCTTTACCCACCTATCAATGTTTTTTATGATTGAGAATGATTCTATTTGACAATTCTATTCATCATTCGTTATACTGACTTTTGTCACTTAGTATGTGTAGCAACTAAATAGTGAGGGATGAACTTGAATCTAACGTTTCAGGATTACATTAGTATTGCCATTCATAGAACAGACTTAGTCCTAACAAGTGTCATTAAATCTAAGCTTGCCCCCTTTAATCTTGCACCAGAGCAGAACCTTATTATGCTGCTGCTATGGGAGAAAGATGGATTATCACAAAATCAACTAGTTGAAAAACTAAATAAAGATAAAACGAATATTGCACGAATGGCGGCAAGTTTAGAAGCAAAAGGCTTTGTCAAACGAGAGCATTGTCCTAACGATAGACGACTAATGAAGCTCTACTTAACAGCTTGTGGACAAAAATTAGGCGATGAAATCATTCCAATCGCCGAACAATTTAACAATCATGTTACAAAAGGTCTGTCCCAAGATGAGATTCATGAGCTCGAGCGGTTACTTTTGAAAATTAGAGAAAATGTTCAGTAGAGAGCGAGCACCTTGCGCTCTTTTTATCATTAAATTGTTGCTATAACAACTTATACAAGAAAAAGGTTGCTACAGCAACCATATACATTCAGTTGGAGGTTTTTTTATTCATGGCAAACGTATTATTTATTAAAGCAAATTCTCGACCAGCAGAACAAGCAATTAGTGTGCAATTATACGAAGCGTTTCTTAAGGAGTACAAGGAGACTCACCCGGAGGATGAAATCATTGAGCTTGACCTATTCAAAGAAAACTTACCTTATTATGACACAGATAAAATTAACGGGATGTTCAAATTAGGTAACGGAATCGAACTTACAGCTAATGAGCAAGAATCAGCAAATTTAGTAAGCCACTACCTTAATCAATTTTTAGATGCAGATAAAGTCGTTTTTGCATTCCCACTTTGGAACTTTACGGTTCCTGCCGTGTTACACACATATCTAGATTATTTAGCTCAAGCAGGCAAAACGTTCCGTTATACACCTGAAGGACCAGTTGGGTTACTACCTGAGAAGAAGGTTGTCCTGTTAAATGCTCGTGGTGGTGTTTATTCAGAGGGGCCAGCACAAGCAAATGAAATGGCCGTCAACTATGTTACAGCACTGCTTCAATTTTGGGGTGTTACTGATCTTACAAAGGTTATTATCGAAGGCCACAATCAATTCCCTGATGAAGCTGAAGCTATTGTCGCTAAAGGAATTGAGCAAGCGAAAAAAGTTGCTCAGCAGTGGTAATCGTATACAATAGATGAAACCGTTGCTTAATATTAAAAGCTACCTACGAGTGGGTTCTAGTAAGTGAAACCATAGCTCATCAAATCTAAGGCACTGAAAAAGTACAAATCCTCTTTTTCAGTGCCTGCCTGTTTTTAATGAAGGCGTGTGGAGTCACTTTTTTCAAAAATGAGTAATGATTAGGAACCAATCACTCTCTTTTAAAACTCTTTGTTCCTTTCACGAATAATCCTGTGAACTTTCTTCTATATAAAATGTTCCTTCATCCTTAAGTGAGCAGTAGGAAATAGCCTTTACGCTTCGATAACCAAGCTGTTTCAGCTGCTTTCTTAGCCAAAATTCTGTTTTTTTCAAGTCTTGAAGAGATTGAAATTGAATTTGACCATCAATAATTAATATAACCGTTCGTCTTCTTACATCCTCGTTCATCGAATGACTGTTTTCGATCATTTGTTGGAGCAACTGCTGTTTCTCACCGTTATCTTGAAAACGCTCAACCATTTCTTCCTCTTTCTTCACAAGCCACATATATAATAAATGAATAAGAAGTAAGGTAAGAGTCGGAAGCAAAAAGAGTAAAAGGGGCTTCTCAACATAAATAAGAAATACGACACCGAGCTGAGCAATCATAAAGACGACAACGATATTTAACCATTCACGCTTCTGACACAATCGTATCGCGAAAAGCACAATGAAATAAATGAACACTGCCCTAACGATGATTGTTAAATAATCCATCAGCACGCTCTCCTTTTAATTTTCCTTATAATTGTAGTATGACCTAATTTACATCTTATTCAGATGGTAGTTACAGGAACTCAACTAAATAACGAAAATATAAATAAATAGTCGAAATGAAAAAGGAAACAAAAGCAATTGGAGCACCGACCTTTAGAAATTCCCAATAACTAAATGGACATTTCGCTCGTAGTGCCATCCCAGCAACAATTACATTAGCTGTCGCCCCAATAATCGTTGCGTTTCCACCTAAGCAGGCACCTAGCGCTAATGCCCACCAAAGTGGATCTAATTCATTCATCCCAAACTCTTGGAATTCCAATATGACCGGAATCATTGCCGCTACAAAAGGAATGTTATCAACAAAGCCTGATAATATACCCGAACCCCATAAAATAAAAATCGCTGTTTTCGGTAAGTCCCCTTCTGTATAATAAATAATTGCTTTTGCCAGTTCATCTATAATTCCAACTTCCTTTAGACCACCAACAAGTAAAAAAAGACCAACAAAGAAAAACAAGGTTACCCACTCAACCGAGCGAAAAACCTCCTCCATATCCTGCTCGTCATGTGTGACAAGCATTAATAATAGTGCACCGACCATAGCAATGCTTGTTAAATCAACATGAATAAAAGGTTGAACGATAAAGCCAATCGTCGTAATCGTTAATATCGAGACAGATTTAACGAGTAATGTCTTATTTTTTATATAGAGAGCAGGATTAATCGCCATTAACTTCTTTCGATCTTCATCCGATACAAGCAATTGTTTGCGATACAACCAAAGCAGTCCAAACATCACTATAAAAAAGATCAATATGACAACAGGACTTAAATGAATTAAAAAATCATTAAAGGTTAAATGTGACACTGCTTGACCAATCATTAAATTCGGAGGATCACCAATAAGCGTTGCCGTTCCTCCAATATTAGATGCCATCACAACCGTTAGCAAAAAGGGAACTGGTGGTAACTTCAATAATGACGTTAATGTAAAAATAATCGGTACTAGCAATAAAACAGTCGTCACATTATTTAAAAATGCTGAACCCACAGCTGTTAGACTTGCTACAGCAAAGAGTAACGGTAGTGGACGCCCTTGTACTCTTTTTGCTAAAGAAACAGCTATATATTCAAAAAAGCCACTCTGACTCGTAATGGAAACTAAAATCATCATTGCTAATAGCAACGTAATCGTATGCCAATCAATATGATGTAAAAAAGCAATATTAATATCATATACACCGAAAACGAGCATAAGAACTCCACCAAAACAAGCAATCACCGCTCGATTAAACTTTTCAATGATGATAAAAAAATAGCTCGCTAAAAAAATAACTAAGGCTAAGGTGACGGCCATGAAATGAACTCCCTTCCACTCATTTCTACCATCGTATGACTTGTCTTTCTTAAACATGTCTACCTTTTCTTTCAGGAAATACGTCTATTTTGAACAAGCCTGAATAAGCTTTAATAAAATATAATCAGAAAGGTGTGTCTTAGTTTATGAGTAACCGAGGATTTTTCCCCGCGATTTTATTCGGTTTCATGACCATTCTCGTCCTTATTTTGACGACGAGCCTTATTATTTCGCTCATTTTGTCATTTAGCTCACTAACAGAACAATCTGTACATTGGTTTATTATTGCGATTGCCTTTTTAGCGATGTTTATTGGAGGATTAATGGCAGGAGGACGTGCGAAAGAAAAAGGCTTATTAGTAGGAGCTATAACGGCGCTTATGTTCTCTTTACTCACATTTCTTATTCAATTTTTAGGCTATGATGTTCATTTTTCAAATGAACAATACCTTTTCCATGGATTATATATATTAACTGGAGCCATTGGTGGAATCGTTGGAGTTAATCTTTCGAGTGAATAATCGAATCATTTAAGAAAAACCGCGATACAAGTCTTTTCTTATTAGCGTTGTGTGGAGCCGTTACAACGGTTTACGTTTTTTTGAAAGTGGGGTTCTTTTAGAAAAACGCGTAACGTGCGAAGCCAGCGCTCGTCATTGAATTGTCCCGCTCTCTTCATCGGTCCTTCCCACATTTCCTTCCTCGAATTTTATACTTTCTTATTCTTTAAAATAAAAAAGATTCCCACCCGAAAAAGGTTGAGAATCTTTTTTTGATCTATGTTCGCACATGGATCCGTTATCCCTTACTATGTATCAATCTGGGTTAACAATTTCACGAATAGCTGTGCGATCAAAAGTAAGCTTACGGTTGTCATTAACAAGGATCACAACGCGATCTTCATCAATGGCATCAATTGTACCGTGTAAGCCACCAATCGTAATAATTTTATCTCCACGTTGTAATGCACTGTGCATTTCATTAATCGCCTTCTGCTTCTTTTGCTGTGGACGAATTAAAAGGAAATAAAAAATCGCAAACATTAAAATCAGTGGTATAACTGTAGCCATTAGTTCCATTTTGTTCCCTCCCTTCATTCAGTAAATCAAGCGTTAGAAATTTTTGGCATTTGGTTTATTAAAACCATATTGCTCAAAAAACTCTTCCCTAAAGTCAAGCAAACGATCATCTCGAATCGCTTGTCTTACTCGCTCCATTAAGTTTAACAGGAAATAGAGATTATGATAAGAGGTAAGTCTAAATCCGAACGTTTCTTCACATTTTATTAAGTGACGAATGTAAGCTCTTGTGTAATTTTTGCACACATGACAATCGCAATTTTCATCGAGCGGCCGGAAGTCACGCGCATATTTCGCATTACGAACGACAAGTCTTCCTTCACTTGTCATTAACGTCCCATTTCGGGCAATTCGTGTTGGTAAGACACAGTCAAACATATCAATACCTCGGATTGCTCCATCAATAAGTGAATCGGCTGAACCGACTCCCATTAAATAACGAGGCTTATCAAATGGTAAATGTGGCGTCGTAAACTCCAATACTCGATTCATAACATCTTTCGGCTCACCAACTGAAAGACCTCCAATTGCATAGCCTGGAAAATCAAGTGAAACGAGATCACGAGCACTTTGCTTACGAAGCTCTTCATATTCACCACCTTGGACAATCCCAAACAACCCTTGTGCTTCTGGACGTTTATGCCCTTCTAAACACCGTTCAGCCCAACGACTCGTCCGTTCAACCGACTCCTTCATATAATCATATTCGGCAGGATAGGGTGGACACTCATCAAAAGCCATCATAATATCAGAGCCTAATGCGTTTTGAATCTCCATTGCTCCCTCAGGACTTAGAAATAATTTGTCACCGTTCAAATGGTTTCGAAAATGAACGCCTTCTTCTTCAATTTTACGCAAATCACTTAAACTAAATACTTGAAATCCACCGGAATCTGTTAAAATGGGACGATCCCAGTTCATAAATTGATGTAAACCCCCGGCTTCTTGCACGATATCATGTCCAGGACGAAGCCAGAGGTGGTACGTATTGCTCAAAATAATTTGAGCATTCATTTCTTTCAAATCTTCTGGACTCATCGTCTTTACTGTTGCCAACGTTCCGACTGGCATAAAGATTGGCGTTTCAAAGGAGCCATGTGGTGTATGGACACGACCTAGGCGCGCTCCTGATTGTTTACATGTTTTTAGATGTTCATATGTTATTGCCGCCATCAGCGTTCCTCCTTATACTATGAGCATCGCATCACCGAAGCTAAAGAAACGATAACGCTCTCGTATCGCATGAGCATATGCTCCCATCATAAAATCTGTTCCACCAAACGCACTAACGAGCATCATTAGTGTTGATTTCGGTAAATGAAAGTTCGTTAGCAAGCCATCGATTCCTTTAAATTCATAGCCAGGATAAATAAAAATTGATGTCCACCCTGAGCATTCCTTAAAAGTACGATGCTCACTCATAATTGTCTCCAGCGTTCTGGCAGACGTTGTTCCAACCGCAATAATTCGTCCTCCCTGTTCACGAGCAGAGTTTAACAATTGAGCAGTCTGTTCACTCATTTGGTAAAACTCAGCATGCATCTTGTGCTCTTCTATTGTATCCACACTAACAGGACGAAATGTACCAAGTCCAACATGAAGTGTGATAAACGCGACATGTACACCCTTAGCTTTTACTTCTTCCAATAGCTCATTTGTAAAATGAAGTCCTGCTGTTGGAGCTGCTGCAGAGCCACTATGCTTCGAGTAAACCGTCTGATAACGCTCTTGGTCCGGTAACTTCTCCTTAATATAAGGTGGTAACGGCATTTCTCCTAACTCTTCTAATACTTCGTGAAAAATACCTTCAAATTTCATTTCTAACATTCGTCCACCATGCTCCGCTTCACCAACACATTTTGCGCGCAGCTGACCATTGCCAAACACAATGACAGTGCCTTCTTTTACTCGTTTGGCAGGCTTCACTAACGTTTCCCACACGTGACCTTCCTCTTGCTTCAAAAGCAAAACTTCAATGTGAGCACCCGTTTCGTGCTTTGTTCCATAAAGACGAGCAGGTAACACACGGCTATCATTTAATACTAAGCAATCACCAGCTTGAAGTTCATCAAGGACATTCGTAAATGTACGATCCTTCATATCTTCTTGCTTGCGATCTAACACAAGCAAACGAGACGCCGTCCGATCAAGCAGCGGCGTCTGTGCAATTAATTCCTCTGGTAAGTCAAAATCAAATTCTTCAACATTCATTAGTCTCTCACCTTTTATAATCTTCGTCATCTTCTCCTACGTTATCATATCGAACCCGAAGCAAAAGAGCAATGTCTTACACTACCTTCGAAAAAGGAAAAAAAGCAGTGACAAAAGAATACTAACGATAATGCTTGTCATAATTGGAAAATAAACAGTTATATTTTCTCTCTTAATGACAATGTCACCAGGCAGCTTCCCCAATGGTAAAAAACGTCCAATCAACATCCACAGTACGCCAATGATAATAAACAATACACCTAAGCCAATTAAGACTTTTGCTACATTCATTTTGGCTCCTCCAAATGAAAATGTTTATAACAAATAGGACTAACAATACGTCCACGAGGTGTTCTTTGCAAAAAGCCTATTTGCAACAAATACGGTTCATACACGTCTTCAATTGTTTCTGCTTCTTCACCAATCGTCGCAGCAATCGTTTCTAAACCAACAGGTCCCCCTCTAAATTTTTCGATCATCCCAAGCAGTAGCTTATGGTCAATATGATCAAGCCCTAACTCATCAACTTGGAGCTGTTCAAGTGAATGGGCAGCTATTGCCAATGAAATCGTACCATCCCTTGAACTTGGGCAAAGTCACGGACTCGACGAAGCAAGCGATTAGCAATACGAGGTGTCCCACGTGAACGGCGCGCAATTTCTACAGCTGCCTCCTCATCAATATTAGCTTGAAAAATCTCAGCCGTTCTTCGGATAATTTGTGTTAACTCAGATTCTGTATAGTACTCTAACCTTGCCATAACTCCAAAGCGGTCGCGTAATGGTGCAGAGAGCATCCCTGCTCTTGTTGTCGCTCCCACTAATGTAAATGGAGGTAAATCAAGACGGACAGACCTCGCTGTCGGTCCTTTACCAATAACAATATCGAGACAGAAATCCTCCATCGCAGGGTATAGCACTTCTTCTACCATCCGGTTTAAACGGTGAATTTCATCTATAAAAAGGACATCACCAGGCTCTAATCCAGAAAGAATAGCGGCTAAATCTCCGGGACGTTCAATTGCCGGACCAGATGTTGTCCGCATATTCACACCCATTTCACTAGCAATAATGGCTGATAATGTTGTTTTCCCTAGCCCTGGTGGTCCATAAAGTAAAACGTGATCCAAGCATTCCTCACGCATTTTCGCCGCTGCCATAAATACGTTTAAATTTTGCTTTACTTTTTCTTGTCCAATATATTGCTCAATCTGCTGTGGGCGGACTTGTTGATCAAGTGAATCCTCATACCTTTGCTCTTCCGCTGAAACGACTCGTTCCTCCACCAACACTTCCTCCCTTCCCTAGCTTTTTAACATATATTGTAGCGCTCTTTTAATATAACCATCTGTTGTAAGCTCTTCATTTTCTAAATGCGGTCGAACCTTTTTAAGCTCTTTCTCAACATAACCTAATGCCCGTAAAGCTTCTAAAGCCTCTTCTAGCTCAGAATATGATGTGCTTACTCGTTCAATTACTTCCCTATTAGATGTTAAATTAGGCGTTAATTCTTCAAGCTTTCCTTTCAAATCAAGAATCATTTGTCGAGCTGTTTTTTTACCGACACCAGGAAAACGAACGAGAAATGCCTCATCCTCCTGCTCAATGGCAGCAATGACATTTTCAGGCTCCCCTGAAGCTAATATCGCTAATGCTCCTTTAGGACCGATACCTGATACATTTAAAAGCTTCTCAAATAGTACTCGCTCTTCCTTAGTAGCAAAGCCGTATAAACGCAAGACATCCTCGCGAACATATTGATATGTATAGATTTGAATCGTTTCACCTTCATTAGCTTGAAACTGAAACGGATTCGGACAATAAATTTGATAACCTAATCCTTGATGATCGATGACAATATAAGACAATTCTATTTCAACCAACGGACCACGAATATAATCAATCACTTTCATATTCCCCTCTCAACACAGTACATTCTATTTTACCATAACTTACTTATAGTCTCTATGAAGATATAAAAAAAACGCGACAGCGTCTTTTCTTTAAAGCGACGTGCGGAGCCGTTACAGCAATTAGAGCCTTTCCGAATCTAAGTCATTAAAAGTGTTAAAAATAAAAAACCAAAGGAGAAAACAACCTTCCCCCTTGGTTCGTCATATTTCCTTCGCCTTATATTGACTAAATACTTGCAACACCTCTTCATAGTTCCGTAAATCCTTTACAGGTATTCCGTTTTCAAGCTCCGTATAATGGTGACTTTTTAATTTTGATGTATCAATATAGAAAAATGTTTGTATCACCTTCTCATGACTAGGCTCTCCCTCAAAAATGGTCAAAACGCCTTCCTCCGTCAATCCAAAATAGCCGTTTATTTTTAACAGAGGTGAAATGTCAAACATCTCTTTTCGAAAAATAATTTCTTCACCATTTTGATCAATTAACTCCCAATCTTCATAAAAAGCCCAAAAGTCCTCCATCGATAATATCGTTTCTTCTACATATTCCTTACTTTTTTCTCCATCTAAATAAACTCTTTCTAAAACAACTTGGACCGTTTGTGGAGCAAGAACTTCATACGCTTCTGCCCCATTTTGAGCAGACTCTTCTTGAGTGGCATCCGTCGAATTCTTCATATAGAAAAAAGTGACGATTAAAGTAGCTACTATAACAAGCTGAAAAGCTTTTATCCTCATACGTTTTCACCACCGTATCTTTCTTAAGTATGTATATAACATCATCGTTCCCAAATGATTGTTATTTTATTCAATTAAGAAAAGCTATGGAAAGGTAATGAAAAAGTTTGTTTTTTGTACACTGTGATTTCATCCAAAATATTTAAGGCTACTGAAACGTATCTTCAGTAGCCTTATAAAACACATACTTAACGTGAACGTTCAAAAGGACGTTGAACTGCATTTCCTAAATCACGTAACATATCTTCAAAGGTTGCTCCGACTTCTTCAAATGCGGCTCCTCCACGAAGCTCATCGTCCATCGTACGAATACGACCAAACGCATCAGAATCAGAGACAACACGAACATTCTTTCCATCTGCGATATCGTTTACACGATCCTCTACACGATTTCGTACGTCATCGATATTGCGATCAGCTTGTACACCAACGACAACATCATCATCGTGAACAATAACACGTGAATCACTTAATCCGTTAATTCCTCTTAATTCTTTATTAATTTTCTCGACGGTTTGACTATCATAGTTACGGTGATAGTTAGCCTTTTGAGTACGATTATTTTCTGTCGTACGAGTCGTTTGCTGACGTTCTTGACGTTCTTGACGACTTACACCTGTTTCAGCACCAAATTCATTATCAAGCGCATCACGATAGCCTCTAGTAGCACTATTTTCCATACCAACTGCTCTTGAACGCTCTTGCTGATGGCGAGGGTTTAAGTTTAAAGCACCCATTCCTTGACGTTGATTCGATTGATGACGGCTTTGTATTCCTACACGATCGCGTCCACGTTCACGAAGAACACCATCCTCATCAACCATCCCAGGACGGTCATTTCCAGTTATTCCTCTTGCACCAAACCCACCATGTGTTGCTTGGGCTCCCATTCGTCCTGCATTTAAACCTGTTCTCCCCATACCTGGAGTACGTCCTTCTTGCGTACCAAAAAATCCTCGTTCATCGCCTAGTGTATTATAATTATTTAAATGGGTACGCCCTTGACCTTCTCCAGCATTTAGCCCATAGCCACCACTACGTTGTTGATTTTCGAGTGTACCATGATAATTCGTATGACCTTGAGCACGGCTTGTGCCATAAGTGCCCCGCTCACCTTGACCACCAAAGTTCTGGTTATAATTTGTTGTACCAAATCCGCCTCGATGTCCTCGATCTGGTGTCATCATATCTGTAATAGGTCCTTCACCGTGGTGACGACCAGTTGTTCCTGTTGCTCCCATATCTTGAGAATGAATACCCGTTCGATTATTTTGTGCATTCATTCCTGTTTCTTGATTATCAGTACCACAACCTGCAAAACCACCTAAAAGAATCGTAGCAGTTGCGACTGTCATCGCTATTTTCTTCAAATGAAATTCCCCCTTTCACCATTTAGAATGGCTTAGAAAACCTCATTTTAGTCTGTTAAGTCTTGGATAAGAAACAAAGTAAACAACATCTTTTTCTTTAATTACGTCGGACGCAATCGAGCTTTTAGAGGAGTTCTTGTATCAACTACTCCTCGCCACACGATAAAAAAAGCCGATACATTTGTACCGGCTTTTAAATAATTAGTCATCATAGTCGTCTGTTTCCTGATAAGGATTTAATTGAGCAAGCTGTTCAGTCATATTATTATTATAAGGCATAAACATTTGTGCTGGATAAGGCGGTGCTTGTGGTGTCGGTTGCTGTGGTTGCATCAGTGAAGCTGGCTCCTGCATCGGTTGTTGCTGATACATCGGCTGTTGTTGATATGGTTCAAGCATCTGATGTGGCTGAGTCATTTGTTGCGGCTGTGGTGATGACATCATTGGTTGCTGTTGCATCATTGGATCTAAATATGGCTGTGGACCGCAATCTTGACATCCCATATTCATTTGATGAGTCTGCTTAGGATAATAAGGCATCGGTTGTGGTTGCATCCCATGCATTGGCTGCACCTGTTGAAATGGCCCATGTTTTGGGGCACACCCAGGCATCAGCGGACTAATTGGTGTTGGGCCACAATCAACCGGCATCATCATAGGGTGTGGTTGCTGCGGCATTGGTTGTTGGAATATTGCTTGTGGTTGCTGCGGCATTTGCGGTTGCATTTTAGGCTTCATTTGCGGCTGTATTTGCGGTTTCATTTGCGGCTGCATTTTAGGCTGTATTTGCGGCTTTTTCACTTCTGGCTTCTTCACTTCTGGTTTTAATTTTTCTTTCTTAATTGGTTTTTCCTTCATTGGTGGTGCCGGCTTTTTAATCGGTTGTGGCTGCGGCTTATAAAAATGAATATTTGTTTCATACACATTCTTCTTAAAATCAAATTTCTTTGAAGGTGGCTGTGGTGGAGGTTGTGGTGCCGGCATTTCCATTGTTGGCATCTCCATAATTGGCATTTCGATTGGCTGTTCTTTTGGTTTCGGTTGCACTTTCTTTGGTTGCTCTTTCGGTTGCATTTGAATAGGCTGCTCTTTTGGTGCCATTTGTACCGGTGATTCTTTCTTAACAGGAATACTTCCAGTTGGAATTTTAATTTTCATTCCAGGCATGATCATATTCGGATTGGATAATTGGGCATTGGCAGCCTTCAGTTGATCAAAGTCCACACCGTACTTTTGCGCAAGCTTCCAAAGAGTGTCGCCTTTTTGGACAATATGAATTTTCACTTTCCTTCCCCTCCTCTTGTTCTCTATATCATCCTATGTGAATGTAGGCGAAATGACACGAGCCCTTTCACAAAAAATAACAAAGATTCGAATAGAAAACGGCTTTTAGCACATTTTATGTTATAAAAAAAGGTTTATGCCTAATAAGAAAACGCTTAGGACCTTTTCTTTAAAGCTTTTTACTTAACCATCATTCACTTCCAACACCCTTAATAGGAGGCCATTGAAAAAGTACAAATCAACTTTTTCAGTGCCTTTCTTATTAGCCAGCGAAGGGTTCCATACCATTCTTAACTAAAAAAGAACGAAACCTCCGTAGAAGATCTCGCCCTCATACTCTATTTACTTGCGATCAAGCATGCGTTCTAACGCTAATCGTGCTTCCTTTGTTGTATCGGCATCCACAGTAATTGGATAATGAAGATTACCGTTTTCTAACTCCTCTAATGACCAAAGTAAATGATCAATATCAATACGATTCATTGTTAAGCACGGACACATAGTCGGATTTAATGATACAATTTTTTTATCTGGGAATTGTTGAGCAAGTCGATTAACTAAATTCATTTCTGTTCCAACTGCCCATGTTGTACCTGGTTTAGCTTTTCTAATCGTTTCGATAATATAATGCGTTGATCCATTTAAGTCAGCCGCCTGTACAACTTCATATGGGCATTCTGGATGAACAATAATGGTTGTGTCAGGTGAATCACGGCGGAATTGCTCAATTTGTGGCACAGTAAATTTCTCATGAACAGAGCAGTGCCCTTTCCAAAGAATAACCTTTACCCGTTCAAAATCGCCTTCAAATTCTAACTTCCGATTAATTGGATCCCAGACAGCCATCTCATCTAACCCAATTCCTAAGTCATAGGCTGTATTCCGTCCTAGGTGTTGATCTGGTAAGAAAAGCAAGCGTTCTTTTTGTGTAAATGCCCATTCGACCATTTTCTTCGCATTTGAAGACGTAACCGTCGCACCCCCGTATCTACCGCAAAACGCTTTGATCGCTGCTGTACTATTCACATATGTTAGTGGAAGAATCGTGTCATTGAACATGTCTTGCAGAACCGTCCACGCATACTCCGTCTGATCGATATCTGCCATATCAGCCATCGAACAGCCGGCCTTCAGATCAGGCAAAATGACATGCTGATCATCGGTTGTTAGCATATCCGCTGTTTCAGCCATGAAATGCACACCACAAAAGACGACATATTCGGCATCCTTATTATCTTGGGATAATTGAGCAAGCTGTAAAGAATCACCTGTTGCATCTGCAAATTCAATGACTTCATCTCGTTGATAATGGTGCCCAGGAATGAACAAGCGCTTACCTAACCGTCTTTTAATAGCCCATATTCGTTCACGCTTTTCATCAAGAGCTAACTCTCGATAATGCTCTGGTACTCGATCCATT
This sequence comes from Halalkalibacter hemicellulosilyticusJCM 9152, assembly GCF_000513115.1. Lineage (GTDB taxonomy): Bacteria > Bacillota > Bacilli > Bacillales > Bacillaceae_D > Halalkalibacter > Halalkalibacter hemicellulosilyticus. The sequence goes on along the minus strand of NZ_BAUU01000011.1, from coordinate 37,878 downwards.
TTTCTTATTTGTTCTAATATACTCATCGTTGTTCCTCCTCTATTAGCAAAAAGCTAATATCTGTTGATTGAACGGAATGGGTTAGACAGCCAAGTGAAATATAATGACAGCCACAACCAGCATATTCCGCTAACGTATTTAAATTAATTCCTCCTGAAGCTTCTGTCACTATATGTCCCGGTACAAGCTGCTGATAAGCTTTCACCTCTTTTGGCGTTGCATTATCGAACATGATGACATCAACGTCTGCAGCTATAGCCTCAAGCACTTCGTGTTCATTTGTCGTCTCAACTTCCACCTTCACCATATGACCAATTCGCTCACGTACAGCTTCGACCGCTTTTTTCACTCCACCACTAGCTAGAAGATGATTTTCCTTTAAAAGAACCGCATCACTTAAGCTACGACGATGATTATATGCCCCACCACATCGAACAGCATATTTCTCAAACATACGTAAACCTGGTGTCGTCTTTCTCGTGTCACAAATTCGAATGGACTCATCGTTTAATACCGATTTCGCTCGTTTAGCCATTGTTGCAATGCCGGACATTCGTTGTAATAAATTTAAAATGACACGCTCACCGGCTAATAAATCTTTAACCGTCCCAGAAACAGTTGCCAATACCTCACCTTTTTCAAATGATTCTCCATCTCTTTTAAACAGCTCAACGGTAATGTCACTATTTATTACTTCATAACCGGCAATAATCACATCACTTCCTGCCAACACTCCTCCTTCTTTCGCTACGATATTGGCACATCTATACTCACCACTTACAAGCAATGACTCTGTTGTCACATCTCCTTCCCCAACGTCTTCTAAGATAAACTCTTCTAGCTTTCGTTTTAGCAACAGCTGATTCATGTTTCTCATCCCCTTACCCTATATCTTCTTATATGACATGGGTTTTTCTTTTTTTATTTTCATTTAAATCCTGCTTTATATATCTTTTTAACCAAAAGTCATCCTGTTGTGGAAAATCTGAACGATAATGCCCTCCTCGGCTTTCTGTCCTTTGCATTGCTGCATGAACAATAAGACTAGCTGTCAGAAGCATATTTTTTCGTTCAATACGTTCTTCGTGCTCATCGCCAACTATAAGAAATTCCTCTTTAAATCGATCTAGCCAATTTTTTAATGTCAGTAACCCAATAGCGGTTCGTTCAATCCCAGCATATTTCATCATTTTCTGCTGAGTCTCTTCTTTTGCTGGCAACTGGTCTGAAACGTGACGATGATGCTTGGATATCAATTTAGTTGTAAGTTTGACCGTTTGCACCTCTTCTTTCACAGCTTCACTTAGCTTTTGGGCAAAAACGAATCCTTCTAATAATGAGTTGCTTGCCAAACGATTTGCTCCATGGACACCTGTACAAGCTACTTCACCAACCGCATATAAACCTGCTACAGTCGTTCTACCATGTAGATCTACTTCAACTCCACCGCTACAAAAATGAGCGCCGGGTGCTACTTGGATCGGTGTCGTCGTAAGGTCAACTCCTACTTTACTTGCTCGCTTTGCTAAACCAGGAAAACGCACTTCAATATTTTCAATTGTACGGCAATCAAGATATACGTTTTCCCCTTGCTCGATCTTCCTATAAATGGCCCTACTTACGACATCACGTGGTGCAAGTTCTCGTTCAGGATGGTGAGCCATAATCAACTCTCCAGTTTGATTAATTAACCTTCCTCCTTCACCTCGTACTGCCTCACTCACTAACCCTTGAGATTGATCGTTATGAATGAATAATGTCGGGTGAAATTGAATAAACTCCATATCCTTTAACGTAGCCCCTGCACGATAGGCAATTGCATAGCCATCCCCTGTTGCTTCACGTACATTAGAGGAATATGAATAAAGCTGACCTAAACCTCCTGTTGCAAGCACTGTTGCCTTGGCAAAGATCGCTCCTTTATTTGTCTGAACCCCGATCACTCGCTCCTTCTTTTTCAGCAGCGAATAAACATGAGTTCGCTCTACTATTTGGGCACGCCCTTTTACAGCATGTATTAATGCTTGAGTAAGCGCCTTTCCAGTCTGGTCTCCATTCGCATGAACAATTCTTCGTCGTCGATGAGCTCCTTCCATTCCAAGGACAAGCTCATTCCCCTTTTGATCAAAAGTTACCCCTAGCCTCTGCAATTGTTCAACAACAGCAGGCGCATGTTTGACCAGGTGCTCGACATGCTGTTCATCATGATGATTTAATCCTGCTCGTAATGTATCTGCATAATGCTGCTGCCACGTATCATCTTTTCCAAGTGATGCAGCCATTCCACCTTGTGCCCAGCTTGAATTGCTTTTTTCGACATTCGACTTTGTGATAATCATCACATTTAATTCGTCAGCTAATAAGTGAGCAGTCATTAAGCCAGCTACACCACTACCTATGATGATGACATCTGCTGTCTTCTCAGCCATGCCTTCACCTCCATTTTGAACTTAACACTTGTCTTGTCACCTATCTTTACATAAAATGATTAAAGTGACAAGACGTTATTTTTGGAAGTTGAATTGTTTTTTTAGATTTATTTAGAAAGTGGTGAAAAAAAATGATTTATTTCGATTACAGCGCAACAACTCCTATGTCTGACATTGCGATTGAAACCTATAATCGAGTGGCGAGGACGTTCTTTGGAAATAGTCGAAGCTTGCATACTCATGGTCAAGAAAGTGCTGATATCGTTGAATATAGTCGACAGTCATTAGCCCAAATATTAAATTGTCGACCAGAGGAGCTTTATTTTACAGGTTCAGGGTCAGAATCGACCTTTCTCGCTTTAACCGGACTAGCCTTTGCTCATAAGCATAAAGGGAAAACGATTTTGACCACGAGGGGCGAGCACCATTCTGTTCATCAAGCATTGCACTACTTGGAAGGTTTTAACTTTACGATCAAGTACATTCCAGTTGACGAATTTGGACGTATTCAAATGACACGTTTGGAGCATTTACTCGATGATGATGTCATTCTTGCTTCAATTGGACACGCTAATAGTGAAGTTGGGACTATTCAAGATCTTACAGCAATTGGTCAACTGTTAAGAAAGAATGATGTTCTTTTTCATAGTGATTGCGTTCAAACATTCGGAAAACTACCAATTCCATTAGCTTTGTTATCAAGTATGAGTGCTTCAGCACATAAGTGTTATGGTCCAAAAGGAGTTGGTTTGACATTTATTCAAAGCCGACTTCCATGGAATCCATTCTTTCAAGGGACGACTCACGAAGGTGGCTTTAGAGCTGGTACGGTTGATACTCCAGCCATCGCTGCTTTTGCTGCTGCCGCAGAAGAATATTTCCGAGAGCAGAATAAAGAAATGAACCGCTTATCGAAACTTCGCCTTCATTTCTTACAGGCGTTTGAACAGGAAAAGCGCATCATTCTTGAAGGACACAAAGTAGAGAGACTCCCATTTCATTTAGCTCTTCGGATCAAAGGGATCGAAGGACAGCTACTCATGCTTGAATGTAACCGGAGAGGCTTTTCTATTTCAACTGGATCGGCCTGTCGTGTTGGTGATACAAATCCTTCATCAACATTAATGAGTATTGGCAGGACGAAGGAGGAGGCGTACGAGTTAATTCGAATTACATTTGGACGATGGACAACATTACAAGATATCGATAAACTAATAGTAGCCATACATGAGATTCTCGAACGGTATTAAAGGAGCTATGCATATGAGCAATGGTAAGAAATTATTAGGAGAAGAACGCAGAAAACAAATTATCAATTGGTTAACATCTGCACATACCCCGATCACTGGCAGTGAACTATCCAAGAGATCGAATGTGAGTAGACAGGTCATCGTTCAAGATATATCGATATTAAAAGCACAGAAGCATCCTATTATCGCTACAGCTCAAGGGTATTTATACAACCAAATGAAAAAACCAGAACTAGCTAAACGAATGATTGCCTGCAAGCATTACCGCGAACAAGCAAAAGAAGAACTTTTTATTCTAGTCGATCACGGATTAACGGTATCACAAGTGATGGTCGAGCATGCGATTTATGGTGAAATAACAGCATCCCTTATGGTTTCATCACGTCATGAGGCTGAGCAATTTTGTAAACGTGTTGAAGAGACCAATTCATCGTTGCTCTCAGAATTAACCGATGGTGTGCACCTTCATTTAGTTGAAGCCGCAACTGAAGCCCAAATTGATAAAGCCGTACTAGAACTTAGTAGAAAAGGTTTTTTATTGGATGAATATGAATAATCAAGAACGTCCTATAACCAAACAGGTGAACAAAAATGACTAGAGGTTTCAAGCTACTTTTCTATTCGTTTGTTATTTTCGCCCTCTTTCTTCTTTTAGGATACCGTCAATACACATCCGTAGTTGCTATCATTCTTGTCATTCTGATTATCGGTTACTTGATCCATTCCCTATTTAACATGTACAAAAGTTATAAGAAACATAATCCTAATACAACAAAAAGGCGTTAAACCAGGTTTAACGCCTTTTTGTGATTAGAGAGTATGTCCATGATAAGTCGCTTCGAATCGGCCCCCGGGATAAGGCCACTGAAATAGTTAAAACCAAACTTTTTCAGTGACCTTGCTTTCCAAATAGATCTAAGAAAGATTCAACTATCATATGGGGCTTAACTTTGGCTGTAACTTTTTTGTCCCATTCTAAATCCTTCTTATTTCGTTCTACGCTTCCGTCTTTGCCATCGCTAAATCGTAGCAAGGATAGCTACCTAGTATCTCTACTCCACACCCAAGTGCTTCTAGCTCAGAAATAACACCTGGAATTAGCACATTATCTTGCTTCTCTTCAACATCAATAATAAAGAAATAATTCCCTAACCCTGTTTTCATTGGTCTTGACTCTATTTTCGTCAAATTTAACTTTCGCCATGCAAATGCGGATAATACTTGATGGAGGGCTCCGGAAAAATCTGAAGGTAATGTCACCATTAATGTCGTCTTATCCTCAGAGCGTTCTGCTCCATCATTTGAAATAGCTTTTGCGGTCTTACGAAGAACGACGAAGCTTGTGCGATTTTGTTGATAATCATGGACATTCGCATAAGCAACCGTTAATTCATATTCTTCGGCTGCCAAATCGTTGGCAATAGCCGCAACAGGTAATTCTGGATGATTAGCAACATATTCCGCTGCTGCAGCTGTTGAATTCATATATTCCCACTCAGCATTTGGATACGTTTGTTGTAGAAAGTCATGACATTGAGCTATAGCATGTGGATGAGAGACAATCTTATCAACATGCTTTTCTTTATTCTGTGGATGGGTTAAACAATGCTGCACAATTGGTAATGTCACTCCACCAACAATTGGGAGACGTTGTTTATGAATTAAATAATCTAGCGTCAAATTAACGGTACCCTCAATCGCATTTTCAATTGGTACAATTGCCAGCTCTACTTCTTCTGTTGCAACGGCATCCATACATGCAGGAATCGTTCGATATGCTATGAGCTCTTCCTTAGCAAACAAGCCCCTCGCTGCCATTTCTGTGAATGTCCCTCTAGGTCCTAAATAGCCAACCTTCATATTTTCCTCCACCCCTTTTATGATCCAGTTCCTACCAATTCTATCTTTTCAACGGCCTCTAATTGTTCAATCCAATCAATTAAATCTCCAAGCTCAAGCTGCATTGGAGCTGTATCAATCGTAATGGTCATTTGTGCACGACCTTGTAATGGGATCGTTTGATTAATCGTCAAGACGTTCGCTCCTGTTTCAGCTACTTTTCCCAGTAACTGAGACAAAGAGCCAGATCGATCAACTAAAATGATCGATAAGGTAACAATCTTTTCACGAACCATCGTATGAAAAGGGAATATCCCATCTTTGTATTTATAGAACGCACTACGGCTCATACCGACCTTATGAACCGCTTCGTTAATTTTTGTTACTTTACCAGAATGAAGCAGTTCTTTTGCTTGCAATGTTTTCTCCATTGCTTCTGTTAACATATCAGCGCGAACAAGATAAAAATCTTTCCGTGATGTCAAAATCAGCACCTACTTTCACCACTACATTATCTTTCCTATTATAAGAGTGTAACCCATATTTGACAATACGAAAAAGCTCCTTCATGCAAACAGCCTACACATCATACGAGAAAATCGTATAATCGTGTAGGCTTTTAATAAGAGTTAAAACTAAATAGACATTACTTTGGTTGTTAAATAATCATAGGAAATTATTTCACTGCCATTAAAAAAGCCTGTTTGCAAGGGCACTAAAGTTAAAAACCAAACTTTTTCAACGCCCTCTAATTCGCAGTTTTCTTAATCAATAAACTCAAATTCGAAGCTTAGTAAGCGAACGATGTCTCCATCTTTTGCGCCACGCTCTCGTAATGCTTCATCAACACCCATCCCTCGCATTTGTCTTGAAAAACGACGAATCGATTCCTCACGTGAAAAGTCTGTCATCTTAAACAGCTTCTCGATTTGAGCACCTGATAATACATAGGCTCCATCGTCATCACGAGATATGACAAACGGTATATCCTCCTTCGTATGCTTATACAACACACGAGTTGATTCCTCTGTTTCCTCATAAAGTGGAAATTCAGGAGTATCTTCAATTTTATCAGCAATTGTAAGCAATAATTCACGTAAACCTTGCTTTGTTACTGCTGATATTGGATAAATAGGATAATTTTCCGTAAGTTGCTCTTTAAATTTCTCTAAATTCTCTTCTGATTCTGGCATGTCCATTTTATTCGCAACGATAATTTGCGGACGTTCTAATAAACGCAAATTGTATTGCTTTAACTCATCATTAATGAGTAAGAAGTCCTCATAAGGGTCTCGCCCTTCAAGAGCAGACATATCAATGACATGTACAATGACTCTCGTTCGTTCAATATGCCTTAGAAATTGATGACCAAGCCCCACTCCTTCATGGGCCCCTTCGATTAAACCTGGCAAATCAGCCATTACGAAACTCCGTTGATCATCCGTCTCAACGACACCAAGGTTAGGAGCAATCGTCGTAAAATGATAATCTGCAATTTTCGGCTTTGCCGCTGATACGACAGATAGTAACGTTGATTTCCCTACACTTGGAAAACCAACTAATCCAACGTCCGCTAATACTTTTAACTCAAGAATGACATCACGCTCTTGCCCCGGCTCTCCATTTTCAGCGATTTCTGGTGCAGGGTTCGCTGGAGTAGCAAAACGAGTATTGCCACGACCGCCGCGACCACCTTTTGCAATCACCGCACGTTGACCATGCTCTGTTAAATCAGCTAGTACTTGCTCAGTCTCAGCATCCGTTACCGTTGTGCCAGGTGGAACCTTCACAATCATATCCTCGGCATTCTTACCATGTTGATTCTTCGGCCGACCATGGTCACCTCTTGGAGCTTTAAAGTGACGTTGATAACGAAAATCCATTAACGTTCGTAATCCTTCCTCCACCTCAAAGACAACACTTGCTCCGCGACCGCCATCTCCTCCTGCTGGACCACCGTCAGGAACATACTTTTCACGACGAAACGATACTTGACCGTTCCCGCCATCTCCGCCTTTTACATACACTTTTACCTTATCAACAAACATCGATGTTTCACCTCATTTTTTCCAGAAGGATGCAGATAATAGACATTCATGTTCATGAAATTCTTCAACTTGAAGATTGAATGGTGCTAATGTCTTCCACTCATCTTCATTCATTTTCATAACTCCATGAAAATCAAACGTTATGTGACACGACTTTTCATTAAAGAGAAAAGAAATAAGTACATTATGCTCTGCATCTTCGGTACACGTATCATTTAGTTTTTCCAATACTGCCTGACATAATCGAAAAAGACGATCTTCTTCATGCTTAAGAGAAAACGGCTCCCCAACGACCTCTAGCTCCAATTGAACAGGATGTTGATTCCAATGATAAGTAAGAAGATAATATTCGACTTTCGTCACATACAAGGACGATAGTCGACTTTCACAAAAAGCCTGCTGAGTCGCTTTTTCAATAATGTCTTCAATTCGATCATACCGCTTTAGTGCCACGTTTGCTTTAATTAATTGGATAATATTTAACCAATCATGCCTAGCATGACGTAACGCATTAATGACATCTTTTTCTTCCATTGCTTCCTCGTTCCCCTATTCGTAATTAGTTCGTTCAATCTTTTTCTATCGATAATCTTACCACAAACTGATTGAAATAAGGGAAGGACATAGAGATTCGTTATGGATTTCTTTATATATTAATAACGAAATTCCAATTTCATCCTTTTTCACTAATAAAAAATGAATTTGGAGGCTACAGAAACAGGTCCAATCAATTTTTTCGGTGCTTTTGATTTGACTAGCAATGGCTCCACGCGTTGCGCGCTAGACACGAAAAAACCGCTCGTATTAAGCTATTCAAAACATGGAACAGTTTCGCCCATTGGTGAAAATTAAAAATCCAACATTTTCAGTGACCTCAGGAATTGACAGCATTCGCGAATCTGTTATACTAAAGCAAGTTAAAGCCGACAAAAAACGTATGAATTATCAATTTTATAGCTCAATGAAGAGAGGAGGAGCTTATAAATGGCTAATGTACAAATAGAAAATGTTGGGAAAACATTTGAAAATAAAGAAGAAAAAACATCCTATACCGTTTTTGATGATATTCATTTAGACGTTCAATCTGGTGAATTCGTTTCCTTACTAGGACCTTCTGGGTGCGGAAAGTCAACCTTACTAAATATAGTGGCTGGACTTGATCATGCTAGCAATGGTGTCGTCTACGTTGGAGACACTGCAGTCAAGGGGCCTGGTGCAGACCGCGGAGTCGTCTTTCAAGAGGCTGCGCTCATGCCTTGGATGACTGTACTGGAAAATGTTATGTTTTCAATTAAAAAGCAGTATGGAAAAAAAGAAGCGAAGGATCGCGCCATCGAATATTTAAAGCTTGTTCATTTAAGTAAATTTATTAACTCTTATCCTCATGAATTATCTGGGGGAATGAAACAGCGTGTATCAATTGCCCGAGCTCTTGCTATGGACCCAGAAGTATTATTAATGGATGAGCCATTCGGCGCTCTTGATGAGCAAACACGTTCTATGCTTCATAAGGAAGTACAATACATTTGGCAACAAACAAAGAAAACGATTTTATTTGTAACTCATAACATTCGTGAATCGATTTTACTTTCTGACCGAATTGTCTTAATGGGTACTAGACCTGGAGGCATAATTGAAACGTATGATGTTCCATTACCTCGTCCACGTAAAACAAGTGATGAAGCTTTTACTTCATTAGAGGAACGAATTAGTCAACGCCTAGCTGGCGAGATAGATAAAGTGATGAAGGAGGAGATGGGAGATGATTACCGTAGTCAGAAGGCTACTCTTCTTTACAGTTCTCATCGGGATATGGGAGATCGTATATAGATTAGACGTTTTCGGAACGCAAATGTTCCCGTCTCCCTTTCTTTCGTTCGTAGAACTTTATAAAGGATTTTTCGAAACAGGAATTTTAACCGCCGCACTGACAACTAGCTTAGGACGAATCTTGCTCGGGTTTGCACTTGCTATCATTATCGGTTCTATTTTAGGAATTACCCTTGCAACGTCAAAGTTGGCAGATGAAACATTAGGTTCACTTGTTGTTGCTCTGCAATCCGTACCGAGTATTGTCTGGCTTCCACTAGCACTTGTCATGTTCCAAGGTGGACCAACGGCAATTCTGTTCGTCGTGATTCTCGGGGGAACATGGCCGATGACGATGAACGTAAGGATGGGGATGAAGAATGTTCAACCCATTCTCATTCGTGCCGCGAGGACGATGGGCTATCGAGGCTTTGAGCTTATTTGGAAGGTCATGATTCCTGCTTCTATTCCATCCGCTTTAACAGGTATTCGCCTTTCATGGGCATTCGGCTGGCGAGCTCTAATGGCTGCTGAATTGTTAGGTCGTGGTGGCTTAGGTCGGACATTAATGGATGCTCGTGATTTCTTTAATATGGAACTCGTAATTGCGATAATGATTATTATTGCGGTTATCGGACTTATTGTTGAATATTTCATTTTTAATCCAATCGAGCGAAAAGTGTTAACTCGTTGGGGATATGCAAAATAATAATCTATTTCAAACACAAAAGGAGAGAGAAACATCATGAAAAAATCGATCTTACTGATCATTTCAGCTACACTACTGACATTTATTGCAGCATGTGGAACAGCTGATGAAAGTACAACAGGTACGAATTTAGATGAAGAAGAAGCTCCTGGTGAAGATGTTAGGATTGGCTACTTTCCTAACTTAGATCACGCTGCAGCAATTATTGGTAAGGAAAAAGGGTTCTTCGATGAAGAATTAGGAAATCGGGGATCAGAATATACTCACTTCCCAAATGGAAATGACTTTATTGATGCACTATCCACTGGTTCATTAGACATTGGCTATGTTGGACCTGGACCTGCTATTAACTATTTCTTAACAGGTGGAGATGTCGTTGTGCTTGGCGCAGCTGCAAATGGTGCAACGTTAATTGTATCACGTGAAGACTCCGGGATTGAAACGTTAGAGGATTTCGATGGGAAATCTTTTTGTACACCTGGAAATGGATGTACACACAACGTTCAGCTTGAAATTATGTTAAAAGACCTTGGACTTGAGTCAAACCGTGTTGGTGGTACAGTCGAACACCAATCACGAATTCCACCAGCCAACATGGTGGCAATGTTCGAACAAGGACAAATTGATGCTGCTGCAGCTCCTGAGCCTTGGGGAACCTATTTAGAGCTAGAGTTAAATGCTAATGTTGTCGCTGAATGGGATAATGTATTCGTTGGCGAAACGTTACCAAGTGTTGTCATTGTCACAAGTAATAAGTTTCTAGAAGAAAATCCTGAAGCTGTTGAAGCCGTTCTACGTGGGCATAAACAAGCAGTAGAATATACACAAGAAAACACAGAAGACACGTTAAACGCTGTCAATGACCATTTATACGAGCTCACACAAAACCGTTTACCAGACGCTGTTTTAGAAAAAGCTTGGACACGTATGATCGTGACAACCGAAACGCATCCAGAAGCATTACAAGATTGGGCTGATGCTTCTTATGAGCTGAAATTTATGGATGTTGATCCAAATCTAGATGGATTTGTCGACACATCCAAGCTTGATGCGATTTTAGATGCAGACTAAGTCAAAAAACCAAAAAACACGGCACCCCCATTCATTATGATGGCGCCGTGTTTTTTGGTTTTTGTTCTACATTCATTGTAACGATCATAACGATCCCTTCACAAACATTAAAGCATCTTTGGCAGCTGCTTCTCCTTGATCAATACAATCCGGCAAGCCGATCCCTTTATACGCTCCACCAGCTAAATAAACACCTGGATATGTTTTTTCGATATCTTCTGTTAGCTTCTCCACTTTGAAAGAGTGCCCTACCTCATACTGAGGCATCGCTTCCTTCCATCGAGTCACATAGAAAAATTCAGGTTGACCTTCAATATGTGTGATCGTTTTTAAATCATCTAATGCGGCTTTCACAATTTGTTCATCCGACTGATCGACAATCTCTGAATCATTCGTTCGACCGACATACGCTCTAAGTAATGCATACCCTTCCGGTGCCGTATGCTTCCACTTTTTATGAGTCCATGTACATGCTGTAATAATGTGATCACCTTTCTTTGAGACAACAAAGCCAGTTCCGTCATATGGCAAAGGAACCTGTTCTTCTTTAAAAGCCATCGCAACCGTTGCGACAGAGGTTGCTTTCATCTCGTTCAAATAAGAGAAATGCTGATCATCGTTAAACATCTGTCCTACGACTGGAGCAGGTGTTGTGACAATAACCGAATCATATCGTCTTGAGTCATTCATGAATTGGACGTCATACCTGTTTTCATTCTTAACAATTTCGTTAATACAAGCATTTTTATAAATCGTTCCATTCTGTAAATAAGCTTCAATTCCATCTACAAATGACTCTAATCCCCGTTTAAATGACAGAAACATCCCTTGCTTTTTCTCAATTGACTTAGTTGATCGTTGATTCTTTGTACGTTGCTTAGAAATCCCTTTAATAAGACTACCATGCTCCTCCACCATCTTTTGAAACTGTGGGAAGGTGGATCTCAAGCTTAAGCGATCAAGGTCTCCCGCATAAATACCAGATAATAGAGGTTCGATCAAATAATCGACTACCTCATCCCCTAATCTTCTTCGAAAGAAATGACCTAACGAAATATCTTCATCCGACTCTGTAACAGAAGGAAGCACCAAATCCTTTAAAGCAACAATCTTGCCGATAGGAGATAGTAAGCCTGTCTTCAAAAAAGGCTTTAGTTGTGTAGGAATGCCCATAACGGCTCCTTCAGGCATTGGGTGTAACGTCTCTCCCTTCAAAATAAAAGCTTGACCTGTATCATTGGCTAGGAGCTCGTTCTCCATCCCAATTTCCTTAGCGAGACGTGCCATACTTTGCTTTCGTGCTAAAAAAGAATCGGGTCCTCGTTCAATGATAAAGCCATTTCGATACTCCGTACGAATTTTCCCACCTAATCGATTAGAAGCCTCAAACAGATCATAATCAATGTTCGCTCCACTAGCAATAGCTTGCTCTAAATGACAAGCTGCCGCTAGGCCGGTTATTCCTCCTCCAATTATTCCGATTCGTTTCTTCAACGTCCTCACTCATTTCCAGCAAGTTTTTTTTCAACTACTGTTGCTAAACAATCAAGAAACTCTTGCTTGGCATTCGGCATTTCAGGTCGATAATAATCAACACCAAGCTCATCGGTTACGACCTTACATTCGTAATCATTGTCGTATAAAACTTCGAGGTGATCGGCCACGAATCCAACTGGGCAATAAACAAATGACGTATATCCATTCTGTTCAAACAAGCTTCTCGTTAAGTCTTGTACATCTGGTCCTAACCAAGGATCAGGCGTATTCCCCTCACTTTGCCAGCCTATTTCATAGTGCTTAATCCCTGCCTTTTTCGCAATGAGATCAGCCGTTTCTTGTAATTGATCAGGATACGGATCTCCAACTTGTAAGATCCGTTCAGGCAAACTATGTGCAGAAAAAATGACGCAAGCTTTGTCATTATCCTTTATAGCTTGCATTGTTTCTTTCACTTGCTTGACCCAATAGTCAATAAATAATGGTTCATCGTACCAACTTTCTACACTCATTATACGTGGACCATCTATTTTCTCTGATTCTTCATGAGCACGTCCATTATAAGACTTCACACTAAATGTAGAGAAATGTGGTGCAAGTACAATACTGACAGCTTCTTCAATGCCATCTTCCTTCATTTGTTGCACCGCATCCTCAACAAATGGATCAATATGCTTCAACCCAAGATATGCCTTAAATTCAACATGATCAATTCGTTCATTTAACGTTCTTTCAAGACCATATGCTTGATCCTCTGTAATTTTTGATAACGGACTAATCCCACCAATGGCTTCATAACGGTCTGTTAAATCATCTAGCGCTTCCTGAGATGGCTTTCGTCCATGTCTAATATGCGTGTAATAAGGTTCAATTTCTTCTTTTTTTCTGGGTGTACCATAAGCCATTACAAGTAGCCCCATTTTCTTCTTTGTCATATTGATAACCTCCTATTTCGTCGTTGTATACTCATGAACAAATGCAGTTAATTTTCGTAACGTATCTGGATTAACATCAGGAAATACACCATGTCCTAAATTGAAAATAAAGTTTGGTGTTTGCATTCCTTCATCTAAAATCGCTTTCGTACGCTCTTCAATTACATCCCAAGGCGCTAATAAAATTGCTGGATCTAAGTTTCCTTGAACGGTCTTTGTTACGCCTAATCCCCGTGCTTCTTGAATCGCTAGACGCCAATCAAGACCAACGACATCTATAGGTAGTTCGTTCCACTCTTGAATAAGGTGACTTGCGCCAACTCCAAACATAATGAGTGGAACCCCCTCCTCTTTTAAAGCGGTGAAAATCTTCGTCATCACTGGCTTTACGTATGTACAATAATCTGCCACATTAAGGGTTCCAACCCACGAATCAAAAATTTGAATCGCTTGTGCACCCGCAGCAATTTGAGACTTCACATATGTAATTGTCATTTCTCCGAGCTTGTCCATGAGTAGATGCCACGCATCAGGTTCTGCATACATAAAAGCTTTTGTTTTATTGTAATTTTTTGAAGGTCCCCCTTCGATCATATAACTTGCAAGCGTAAAGGGTGCTCCTCCAAAGCTAATTAATGGTACAGAAAGCTGTTCTCTTAATAGTTTTATCGTATCTAATACGTATGGCACATCTTCTTCAGGACGTATAATACCTAACCGTTCCACATCGGTTATAGAACGAATCGGATTATCAATAACTGGACCAATTCCTGATTTAATATCAACGTCGACTCCAATTGCCGGTAGTGGTGTCATAATATCTTTGTATAAAATTGCAGCATCATTGTTATATTGATCGACTGGAAGCTTCGTCACATATGCACACAACTCAGGATCATGAGTAATTTCAAATAAAGAATATTTTTCTTTCAAGGCTCGATATTCTGGCTGCGACCGCCCTGCTTGCCTCATATACCAAACAGGTACATGATCATGAACCTCGCCTCGGCATGCCTTTAAAAATGCGTCATTAAAATTAGATTGTGTCATTTCGCCACTCCTTCATCTATTCATCCGAACTTTAAATTACTACTTCTACTATAATCACCCAACTGCTAGCTGTATACACATTCCAACACAATGTCAAAAAATCGCCTAAGAAAAACGAAGGCCATTGAAAAAGTTTGGTTTTCAATTTTTTTAGTACCCTTTAGGCAAAGGTACTGAAAAAGTTGATTTATCCTTTTTCAGTGGCTATAGAAAAACGCGATAGTGTCTTTTCTTAACTAATGAAAACCAAACTGAAAGGTGGCTTCCACTAAATTAGAAGCTTCACCTGATTTCTCTGTTTGATGATTGTACGATACAACTTGATAGGTCTTTGTTATAAATGGATTATAAATGGGCAATGTATATTCGTGAATACCCGTTACAGTCGCAATCTCTTCCTTACTCTCTTCACTTATTTCATAGATCGTATATTGAACACGCTCATCTTCTGTTTCGGTCCAATTTAATCGTACACTAAATGGAGCTCGACCACCAAACGCTTTTGAAGCTTGTAAATCAAGTGAAGCAGGCATTTTTATAGGTCGTTCTAATTCAGTAACGTCGATTGGCTTTTCAAATGTAAGTAAGCTATTCTCACTCATTTGTTCACTAATAATATCTTTAAACAAGATCGTTGGATACTGACTTCCACCATGAAAGTATTGATCCATTGTCGTTACGTCATACCCCATCCACACTGCTCCAACCGCTTTCGGAGTGTATCCAACAAACCAAGCATCCCGTGTAGCACCCTGAACATCAGGAAAAGAAGTCGTACCGGTCTTTCCTGCTAATGCCCACTGAGTCTCACCAGCCGTTGCTGTCCCCTCCTGTACAACAGATTCTAGCATCCTTGTCATGTCCCAAGCTAGCTGACGATCTACGACTCTTCGCTTTTCCTGACTTGTTTCACCTAATTTTTCGCCATCACGCGAGTAAATTTCTAAAATAAAGGACGGTTCCACATAATAACCACCATTCGCAAAGATTTGATAAGCAGCTGTCAGTTCTAGCGGAGACACACCTTCACTTAATCCACCTAAAGCCATTGCTAGCCCACGATCTTCAATCTCAATTTGAACATCATTCAATAGCGTTATCGTATCGTCGAGACCCATTTGATCAAGTAACCAAACCGCCGGGGCGTTTGACGATTGTATGATCGCTTCGTACAGGGAGACTTCACCTTGATAGTGATCATTATAATTTCTCGGTGAGTACCCATCATAATCGATTTGCTCATCCTTTAACAGTGAATAAGGCTCATACCCATTCATTAATGCTGGAGCAAAGACCGCAATCGGCTTAAAGGTCGATCCAGGCTGGCGTTTAACATCAACACGATTCAACCCTTTCCGCACATATTCACGACCACCATGAGCAGCCAGTACACCACCTGTTTGATGATCAATTAGTACAAATGCCGCTTCAGCATGACTGTCTTCAGAAGGAAAGTAGTGATCAGCTTGTAATTTTGTATATGAATCGATTAATAATTGCTCATCCATCGGAACGACAATCGTATATCCTCCTGTTAGAAGCTCTTCATTTGTAAGCTGGTAACGCTCTTCCGCTTCATTCATGACCATATCAATATACGTAAAATATGGATCGAGATTAAGATCTTGTCGCTCGGCAACCGCGACAGTTCTTCCTTTCAGACGAACAGCCTCATCAGCTGACAAGAACCCATTTCGTTGCATAACGGATAATACAAGGTCACGCCGCTCTTTACTACGCTCAATATCAACGAGTGGTGAGTACGCATTAGGAGCCTTCGGTAAGCCAGCTAACAACGCTCCTTCCTCTACCGTTAATTCTGAAACATCTTTATTAAAGTAAAGTGAAGCTGCTGCTTGAATACCATACACTCCATGCCCAAAATAAATTTGATTTAAATACATCTCTAGTATCTCATCTTTGCTATACCGTCTCTCTAAATTCATCGCAATCGAAACTTCCTGTGTCTTTCTTAACCATGATTTTTCATTTGACAAAAACACATTTTTGGCAAGCTGCTGTGTAATCGTACTACCACCTTCAACCTTTGCCCCGGCTGCAATATCTCGGTACAAGGCACGACCAATTGCTCTCATATCAAACCCTTGATGCTCATAAAAGCGAACGTCTTCAATGGCTATAAAAGCATCTTGAACATGTTGTGGCACATCTAATATTGAGATTGGTTCTCGATTTTCACGATATAATTGAGTAATTAATTCGCCATTTTGATCGACTAACAATGTCGTTGATTTCATAACGAGCTTCTCTTCATCAATGACATATTGGCCAGTTAGTAGAACAGTAAGATAGATAATAAAAGCTAATAGTATAAGTGCGAAAGAGCTTCCAATAAAGAGCACGATCCGCTTTTTCATTGTCATATATACACCTCCTTTAACGTACATACGTTTCCTCTCATATAATAACGATTATTATTTAATAATGCGAATCATTTGCTTAAGCTTTATGCAAATTTTATCATAAAATGTCGATGAAATCTTTAAATCACTATATCTCTTTTCACACTAAAAATACCCACATAAAAGTGAGTATAATTATACCGATCGACTATTTCATTATCTCTTCATACCCTTTCTACTTTGAAAGATCCCTTCCTGCCATCTATAAGCCACATAAATGACTATAGAAAATGTAACGAACAGACTAAATCGCTCAATCTCAGAAATCTCATCCAATTCATAAATACCGAGTATATGTTCAAACACGAAATGAATTGGGAAAATGGCAAACATAAAATCAATGACTACATTTATCACTAAGTACAACCAAAAACACGTCTGTACGTAAAATAAAAAACCCAAATCGTAATAACAGGAAAAACGCCGAAAACACCTGAAATAAATAATGGATCTAGTGCAGGAATAATCGGATAGTGTATCTCCCAATGAGATCGGTTACTTGCGAAGATATTATAAATAATCATTAAATAAGAAGCCAAAAGCGCAGCAGGCATATACCTTTTTATATCTTCCTTTTTTAATAATAGTAGAGTAAACCAAGATCCAATCACGAGCGCCCATAAAAACAATTCTACAAACATATTCATCCCACCCTACAGAGTATAACACTAGTCTGCTCCATAGAATGATTCATATTCATATATCGATTTCTTATTTAACTAATCCAAACCGGTGTGCATATACGGCAATTTGTGTACGATCTTCAAGCATTAATTTCTGAAGAATGTGACTTACATGTGTTTTCACGGTCTTTATCCCAATAAAAAGCGCATCAGCAATCTCTTGATTACTCTTGCCTTCACCTATGAGAAGCAGCACTTCATGTTCACGTCTCGTTAAACTTTCATGAAGAGGTTTCTCTTTCGCACTTCGCATCCTTTGCATCATTTTATTCGTTACTTGAGCCTCTACGATTGCTTCTCCCTTAGCTGCACTTCTTATCGCCGTTGCAATTTCATTTGCAGAGGAAGTTTTTAACAAATAACTAAAAGCTCCAGCTTCAATAACAGGATATACTTTTTCATCATCAATAAAGCTCGTCAAAACAATCACTTTAACATTTGGAAGCTTTTCTGTAATGGATGAAGTCGCTGTTATCCCATCCATCGTTTCCATCACTAAATCCATTAAAACAACGTCAGGCTTTTCGTTTAATACTAAGTCCACGCCTAATTGACCATTGCTAGCCTCTCCAACAACTTCAATATCAGCTTGTGTTGATAGAAAGGCCGACAGCCCCATACGTACCATTTCATGATCATCAACTAATACGACTCGAATCATTGTTCGTCCCTCCATGTGACTGGAATGTTCGCCTCAATTTGTGTTCCTTTACTCGGTACAGAAACGATATGAAGTGTACCACCAATCTCATTCATTCTCTCTTTCATTGTTTGCAAACCATAAGAACTTTGTTGAACGGCCTTTTCAGAGAAGCCAACACCATTATCTATTAATTTCAATTTGACTTCTTTATCTGTTTGTTTTAAATCAAATTCAAGCAATGATGCTTTTGCATGCCTAAGGACATTTGAAATCGCTTCTTGAACCATTCGAAACAGTTGATCTTCTATTCCTTTTGGCATCGATAAATCATCCGCTATCTTTACTTGAATTCGTATTTGATATTTTTGCTTTAGCTCTGTAAGAAGCTGCTCAACCCCTTCATGAAGACTTTTACCTTCTAAATGCGCAGGTCGCAAATGAAGCAATAACGCCCTCATTTCAGCCTGGGCCGTATTGGCCATCTTCTCCACTACCTTCACTTGCTCAACAGAAGAATCTTCTCTTTCCTCAAGACTTTGCTTAATCGCTGCTGTCATCATTGAAATCGCAAACAATTGCTGACTAACAGCATCATGTAATTCCCTTGCTAACCGTTGCCTTTCCTCAGTAACAGCAGCTTTTTTCACTGAATCCTGCATACGAGCTCGTTCAGCTGATAAACGTTGCAAAGAGGCTACTTGCTCCTCGATATGAGCGGCCATTCGGTTCATACGATCCGCAAGCTCTGACACTTCATCTTCACCACTAATTTCTGTTCGATAAGCAAATGTTCCCCTCTCATATTTCGCAGCAGCATGAACAAGCTGATCCATTCTTCTCCGCATCGGCAATGCTTGAAGATAACCACTTACAATCCCTGTCATAATAATAACGACAATACACAATGCTAACACTGGTATACCTGCAAGTGAATAATCAATTAACAATAGAAAGCCACGACTACTTTCGTACGTAATCATGAAAATCAGAAAAAATGAAATAAGAAACATCGCCACTAAATTATGTCGAATAAACTGCCATTGTATACGCGCAAGCCGTTTTCTCATAGTGAACGCACCTTCACTTCCCCAATCGAGGTTGATAATATGAGCTTGACACGTCGAGAGGATTCTTTATATCCTTTCGTTGTAATACTTAAGTTCGGATTAATACCGCTATGCCGCTCATGAAGAACAGCTACTTCCCCAAGGATCGTGGACGCTTGCACAGACACAGCTAAATCATCAGGTATATAAACCTGAACCTCTCCTATGAAACCTTGAACAATAACAACCGTCTCACCTTCTGGTATAATAGCCCGAGATAAATCTAGACGAACTTCACCTATACCGTTCCACACAGTCATATCTCTTAATTCAAATGATTCTCGATAATCAACCTCACCAATAATACTTCTACGAATAATTGGCGCATCATTATGAAAAGCGCTATGTTCTTGTCGTGGCTCTTCTTCCTTCTGATCATTTTCATCTGTTTCCCATTTTGTTTCGTAAATGTTTTTTTGATTATCCTTGTTGTTTGAGCGTAATAAACGAACGCCAAAATAGATGGCCACACCTGCAATAAAAAGGGAAAAGAAATTGATTGAAAAAATGAAATCAAACACAACGGTTAAAAAAATGATAAAAAACAGCAAACTTAAAAAACGATGACCCTTTTGATAAAAGAAAATCGCCAACAATATAAAAATGAGCGGCCCAATTAAAGAACCCATTGAAAGATGGAAGGAATTAAACAGAAGATTTAATCCGATAATAGCAATAATAATTCCAATTAATGTTTGTTTCTTCATGAGAACCGCTCCTTTCCTACTATTTATTTTATTACAATATCTCCGGAGGTCGTTGTGACCGAGACCGGATATTCTCCCTCACCAATCTTACCAGAAATTTCACGATTGGAAAGCTGTTGATTTGACAAACTCGGTACAACCATTAGATCACCAGAGGTCGTCTTTAATGATAAATCGGCATTCGCATTGGCCAAGCCTACAAGCACATCACCTGAAATCGTTCGTAGTGTCGCTTCTTTATGCTCGTGCTGAAATTCTGCATGAATATCGCCTGAAGTCGTCTTTGCAACTAGAGTTCCTTGAATAGTTGGGATACTAATGTCTCCTGAAACTGTCTCAGCCTTCACTTCTTCTGCCAAGACACTTTCAATTAAAATATCACCAGAGGTCGTATTAAATACAGCTGCCGAATCAATTGTAAGAGAATCAGCCTTTAAGTCACCTGATACCGTTTTTAACGCAATAGAATTTAATCGTGATAATTCACGTATGAGTATGTCACCTGAAACAGAATGAACTTCTAAAGAGTCGATATATTCTGCTGGAATTCTAGCAATTGCTTGCTCTTGCTGAAAAGAAAAATCAAATGATAGAAAGGCAAAACGTTGTTCTCGTTTAATCTCTACTGTTAATGTACCATTTTGCACCGAAGAATACATATTCGTACGATTATGCTTATTTACTAACTCAACTTCAATAGATGAGCTATCTGATGCTTCAATTTGCCAATCAACTGCCACACCAGACAGCTTCACCTCATTCAATTGATCAATGGGTTCCTGTAAGTAGTCCCCTACCTCATCCTTGTTCATTGTTGACCATGCTGGCCAAACAGCAGATACAACGACGATTACACCAATAATAATTAAAGCGACCCCCAATAAAGATTTCATTATAAGTCCTCCTCATTCATTTAAGAACAGTTATCTTAAATGCTATGAAGTCGTGAGGGATGGATAAATAAACTCTCCAGTTCCCGCACGACTGTACTCACATTTTTTTTTCGTTTAATTCAGCCTTTAATTGCTCTAACTCATCCATTACTAATTGATTTACCTGTAATGTCTCATGCTTATGCGTCTTCCCTTGGTGTCGTTCCATTTCCGTTATTCTCTCTTCCCAACGTTCAAATGGATCTTCCTGAATTTGCGAACGACGGATGCCTTGCTTCTCTAACTGTTCAACATGCCGTTTTGATTCAACTGCTTCCGTTCGTAATAACAGATCAAGCTTACGTTCCTTAAGCTTTTGATACTTCAGAAGCAACTGCTCTAATTCAGCCTTTTGTTCAACAAGCTGCTCCTCATTACGCTCAAATAAAGCATTATAGCGATTTTGCTGCTCATACGCATCATGCTTGTTGCTTAGTAGTCTTTTTGCTAACTCCTCATCACCATTTTCCAGGGCGATTTTCGCTTGCTTTTCTCGTTTCGCAATGGTTTCCTTCAACTGTTCAGCATCCATTCTTAACATTTCAGAAAGCTCTTGCTTCTTTTCAATTAATTGCGTCATACGTTTCATTTCTGCCTTCACATCTCGCATATATTGCTTCACCATTATAACAGGATCTTCCATCTTTTCTAACCCTTCATTTACATAAGCCTTAAAAAATTGCTGAACTCGCTTTGTCATATCCATTTTTACCATCCTCCTACTATTTCTTTTCTAATAAGCGATCGATTTCTTCATCTAATGAGTCATATGTTGATTTCGAATAATCCAAACTTTCTTCTTCCTCTTCATGGCTCTTCTTCGTATCACTTTTTGTCATAAATTGATAGCCAACATAAACTAAAAACCCACCAATTAATAAACTAATGACACCTCCTATACCTCCAAATAAAAAGCTTATTCCTAGAACAATCAGAATAATGCTAGATAATGACCAACGGCCATTCTCTTGGTAGCGGCAGTACCCCCAATACAACAACGCAGCACCAATTGCAAGTCCAAGTAATCCTCCAAGATGTATTCCAATCAAGCTTAGTAGCATACTCGCTCCAATAAAAATAAGTAAGAAACCAGCAAACACTTTTCCTGTTAATTTCATCGCTATGTCCTCCTTCTTGAATCTACTCTTATCATACGGAACACTCGATTTATTGTAGCCACTCTCAAGATTGTTTTTCTCTCAGACTTTAGACTGAGAGAACACTCAGCCTCTTGTCCTTTCCGTGAACTTTCTTGGATCACCCTATTTTTAATGAACAATTGCGATATAATAGACTAAAGCTATGAGATTTCTACACGGATAACTCATGAAAAGGTCCAAACTCCTAAAATTTCATCTTTTCAATTATTTGATTCATAAAATCGATTTGATTTAGAATATATTTAAATCAACGTTCGTTACATACACTGAGGAGGTTTCATAATGGAAGTTTCAATCTGGCTCGCTTTTTTTGCTGGAATTATATCTTTTTTATCACCATGTATTTTCCCACTCGTACCAGCTTACTTAGCTCAATTAACTGGAACTTCAGTTGCAAATAATCAAATTCAAGCAGATCGACGCTTTATCTTTTCACGTAGTATCGGCTTCATTATCGGATTTACAACGATTTTTTTAATGCTTGGTCTATCATCAACGTTCATTGGACAGCTCTATTCAGGGAATCGGCAATTGATTGAACAGCTCGGTGGGATTATTATTGCGGTATTTGGGTTACAAATGATGGGAATCATTTCGATTCGTATGCTTATGAGTGAGAAACGGTTAAATGTAAAGCCGAAGAAATCAAAGAGCTTTGCTAACTCGATTTTAATTGGCTTTTTGTTTGGTACAGGCTGGTCACCATGTATAGGTCTTGTCCTTTCATCAATTCTTCTTCTTGCAGGCAGTTCAGAAACAATGATGACAGGGGTTTTCATGTTATTCGTCTATTCGATTGGTCTTGGAGTTCCTTTTCTCCTCGTCTCTCTTATTTGGTCAAAATCACTTGATAAAGTACGCCGCATAAACAAATGGCTCCCTACTATTCAAAAAGGGAGCGGTGTCATTATGGTCATATTAGGAATTCTATTATTTACGGGGCAATACAGTACGATCTCAGCCTATTTAGCCAGGTTTGTCCCATTTGGAATCTAATAATAATTAAACATATCCATTAAGCAACCAATGACGTAACTGTCGAAAGGTCAACGTACAGATTACGTCATTAGGTTTATATATGCCAATTTAATCACGATTGATGGAGAAGCATTTCTTCAATCATTTTGGAATCAAGTGGTTTACTATAATAATATCCTTGAAGGATGTCACACTTGGCTTTCTTTAAAAATGCCACTTGCTCTTTCGTTTCAACTCCTTCTGCAATAACCTTCATCTTTAGATTATGCCCTAAAGCAATGATTGTAGTAATAATATCTCGATCATCATCTACTTGTATATCTTTCACAAAAGATCGATCTACCTTTAAATGATCAATAGGGAACCGTTTTAAATAGTTTAACGAACTGTATCCTGTTCCAAAGTCATCGATTGCAATCTTCACGCCTAATTTCTTTAATTCTGTGAGAATAACGATTGCCGTATCCGCATGCATCGCCATCGATTCAGTAATTTCCAATTCAAGAAAGCATGGGTCTAACTGTGTTTCCTTTAAAATAGCATCTATTTTTTCAATTAAGTCTGATTGATAAAATTGACGAATAGAGAGGTTGACAGATACGACTATCGGGGATAAACCTTTCTGCTGCCACTCTTTATTTTGCTTACAAGCGGTTCTAATCACCCATTCTCCAATTGGTACTATAAGCCCCGTCTCTTCGGCTACTGGTATAAATTCTTGAGGTGAAACCATCCCTAATTCATCATTATTCCATCGAATAAGCCCTTCAACTCCATAAATCGTATTTGTTTTTGCATCCATTTGTGGTTGATAAAGTAACAGTAATTCTTGTTGTTCAAGAGCTTTATGCATTAAAGTCTCGAGCTTCAAGTTACCGTTCGTCATGCCACGCACATAACTACCATATATTTGGAAATTATTTTTACCTTGTCTCTTTGCATGATACATGGCATTGTCTGCTTTTTTAATTAAAGTAAAAGGGGTCTCTCCATGATGCGGATAAAGACTTATCCCCATACTAGCGGTAACAACTGCTTCAAATCCATTTAGATTAAAGGGCTTAGATATATTCTCAATCACATTCTTAGCCGTTGATAGTACCTCTACCTCACTTGTATTTTTTAATAAAAGAATAAATTCGTCTCCTCCATAACGAAAAGCCCTTCCCTTATCCTTTAACACTTTTTCTAATCGATTAGCTACCTTTTGTAACAAAAGATCGCCTATTTCATGACCTAAGTAATCATTAATGAACTTAAAGCGATCTAAATCCAAAAAACAAACAGCAATCATTCCCCTTTTTTCTTTGGCTTCTTTAAGAGCTTGGTTACCTTCAAAACGAAACAAACGTTGATTGGGTAACTCAGTCAACGAATCATGGAATGCTAAATAATTCATTTTTTCTTCTATTCTTTTCTTTTCTGTAATATCCTTTCCAATACAATGAATCCCTGTCAGTATTCGGTCAATAAAAATAGGAATAATCGTGATATGAAAATACATTTTTTCATCATTTTTATTATACATAGATGTTTCGTATTGCTGTGGGTTACCTTCTAACGCTTTCTGGAAATGATGAAAGGTTCTTTCCCTATCCTCTGGCACAATAAGCGGTAAGAATGATTTCTCTAAAAGCTCATCAGCATGATAGCCGGTTAATCGTTCTGTTGCCTGATTTACTTCTAAGAAACGACCCTCTAGATCAAGTGTTAAGACAGCATCTACATTGAATTCAAATAATGAGCGATATCGTTGTTCACTTTCTTCCAAAAGCCTTTTTGTTTTATTTTGAAGAGTAACATTTCTTGCAATACCAATAATTCCAATGACTTGATCATGCAAAATAATTGGAACTGATGTAACATTTAAGTCAATGCGTTGCTGAAGCTTATTCACAATTGCGCTCTCGAATTGCATCGTTTGACCTTGAATGTTTTTCTGAAAGGCATCTTTCGTTTTTTCTTGTTCATCATGAGGAATCATTATTTCAAAAGACTTACCAATTAATTCACTCAACTCGTACTTCAGCATTAACTCACCAGCAGGGTTAAGGTTTGTAATAGCTCCTTTTTCATCTAATGAAAAGACAAAATCCGGATGAAAGTAAAACAATGAATCATATTGTTTTATCACTTTATCTAATAGTCGCTGTATTTCTCCTGGTTTTCTATGATCTCGTACTGTGCAAACGATGAATTTATGGTCTTCTACCATCTCCACCATGCGATGACTCATTACTACTGGTATTCGTTCTCTTTCTTTTGTCATAAGCATAGAATCAATCGTAATCGACTTTCCGTACATAATATCTTGAAGCTCTTTGTAAATAAAATGCAAGGCGCTCGGATCAATAATATCTAGTGGTGACAAGGAGAGTAACTCTTTACGACTATACTTCAGCTGTTTACAGGCCGCTTCATTTACTTCAACAAAACCTTCTATTTTTAATTCCTTGTTTAATGCAATAACAAAAATAGCATCTTGAACGTTATGCATTACAGCTAAAAGTTCTTCCTTGGTCAAACGGGAATCCTTGCTCATTCTATCCCCTTTATTAATCGTCATAAGAACAATCTCCTTCTATGTTGTACTAAGAATCGCCAATTGTAACCGTCCATTTATTGGGGTTCATTATATACTGTCATGTAACGATTTTAAATGCATAGTCTAAAATAATCGTTTATTATTTCAAAAAACCGCAAAAAGCTCTTCACTTTTTACGGTTTCCTTCTGTATTCTTTCTTATCCTCTAACAATCTCATTCGATAACCATTCATCGCTGTTTCACCTAAAATCTCTAAAAAGCGATAATTAGCTGTCGCTCCAACTATAGCTCCAAATCCAGGGATTAGCTGTAGCATCTTAGGTAAATCAATATAATCGCGATAATCTAGTTGAAAAGACTTCCAATCAACTTCTGCCAAATAGACGTCCTTTGAAGGTAATTTCTCTTTTTCTTCTGTCCAATTTTCAATGCGTTCCAATAACATCGGTCGTTTTTCTTCACGAGAGAATGCAAGCTGAAACAAATAAAGGACGAATAATCGCTCCCGATAATCATGAACATCATAACCATACGTTGCAGCAGTATCAAACAGGAATTTCATTTTAATGCTCAATAACAATGGAAAGTCAACCATTCCAAGGATTATACCTCCGGCTCCTGTACCTGCCCCTTCGAGTGCTGCGGTTCTTTTATATGAAGTGAGAATTTCCTTGAAATTTTCATCACGTTCAGAAAGACTCAATCCTTGTTTAGGCTCAATTTTCGTTGTATACTCTGACCCAATTAATGTAGCATGTGTCATATTTTTAATACTTGTTGTCACAAATGTATGCACCTTTTCTGGAATGAGACCATTAACCTTAGCCTGCAAACCTTTTGTATAACGCCCCATCATTGATTGTCGCTTCGTCAGTTTTCGTTTCCATCGATCAAGTTCTTCATAAACCGTTTCTTCATACACAGTGTGTCTCTCCTTTACGACTTTCTCCTTCTATGAATGAGTGTATGACTGCCCATATAGCTATAGAACACACCAATCAGTAGGGCTATAATAGTAATCAACCACTCTGATGTAAGTAATAGAACTAATACTTGAACGGCTGTTGCCCCTAGTAATAAACGAAAGCAAAGTTGAGTTAATGCATGTCTCTTAACAGACTGTTCAATCGGATAGAGATCTACCCATAAGCTCGTATCATAATGATACCAAATCGTTGACAATTGTGTTGTAATCATATGCATAAATAACAGCATAGTCGCTAATTGTAGCCAACCACTTGGTAATACAGCCAATATGATCGCAAGAATAACAACTAACCGAATATAAATACCCGCATAATCATTTGCACGTAGAAATGTTCGAGTAAATAAATAGTGGTAAACAGACGGACTCGGTTTAATTGAATGTAAAAACCATTGCAAATAACGACGTTCGCGAACTTTATTTTTCAATTGAGGCACATCCGTAAACGCATTGGCAATTCGATAGAAAAAGGTCACCATTCCACGCTCAACATCTAATAAATGCTCCCACTTAATCGTCTGTTTGCTTGCTATTTTAGCAAAATAAAAAAAGTAAAGGATGGCCATTAACGCTAGTAATGCGATCATTAAAAACAAATCAGCGCCTGAGAAAAGCAAGTAAATAAAAGCAACATTAATAACTCCACGTAAAGCAAAATGAGAATGACGTTCTATTGCATGTTGGAATCTCTGTTCCTCAAAGCTTGTTAAGACATTCCAACCTTTTACGATCATTAGCATCCCAATGATATAAATAATAGGACCTGCATGACTAGAATAATTCATATATAACGGCGATAACAGAACAAATGCAATTAAAACGAATGCACTTTGAATGGCATATGAATACCATTTACACGCTCGAAAGTAACTAGATAGTTGTGATTCATATGGTAATAGAAACACAAGATCACCAGGCTTTACAAATGTACGTACACCACTTCTAGTGAGTAAATGCCCAAACACGAGAACGTATACCCATATTGCCGGGAAATCCGCTGGAAGCCAATCTAAAAAGAGGCTATAATAATAACTTCCAATAATTATGAGAAAGTAGACTGTAAATAGAAAGCCACTGTTTCCGATTAAACGTAAATAGCGAATCGCTTCATTCCAATAAACAGACAGTCTTTCTCGCCACAAAGTTAATCCATCTTTCATACGCGTTCTTCCTTCGTCATTTCGATATAAATATCATCTAACGTTGCATTCTTCATCCCTGTTTGCTCTTGCATTTGCTGTAAAGTACCTTCAAGTAACACTTTCCCTTCATGTAACATAACAAAGCGGTCACAATAACGTTCTGCTGTCGCTAGAATGTGAGTCGACATTAAGACCGCAGCCCCTCTAGTTTTCATCGTATCTAACCAAGTTAAAAACGATTGAATTCCAATTGGATCAAGACCGACGATCGGCTCATCAACGATGTAAACGGGTGGTTCAACTAAAAAAGCACTCATGATCATCACCTTTTGGCGCATTCCTTTCGAAAAGTGACTAGGAAACCAGTGTCTCATCTTTTCCATTCGAAATTCAACTAATAATGTATTCGCACGTTCTTCAAACGTATCCATTTCAAGATCATAAGCAAGTGCTGTCAGTTCTAAATGCTCCCATAGCGTCAATTCATCGTATAAAATTGGCGTTTCTGGAATATAAGCAAGTGAACGACGATATGTATGTAAATCATCTTGCAAAGTCATTCCATTCACATGAATCGTCCCTTGATCTCCTTGTAATAAACCTAGTACATGCTTAATAGTCGTGCTCTTTCCTGCTCCATTCAATCCAATTAATCCAACCATTTCGGCAGGCTCTACTGAAAATGAAATATGATGTAAAACAGGCTTTCGTGGGTGGTACCCTCCTGTTAAATCTTGAATTTGCAACCCTTTTGACATAACGTCACCACTCCTTCTCTTCTATATTACCAAAAATGGACAACTATTCTCTACTATCATGACAAAGCTTTTGTTCTTTCGACTTGACTTCTTTCATTAGAGTCCATATTTTTTGGTGCTTTTTGAACAGGTTCTTAATAAATACCCTTATTTCTCTTGGGACTTTTTCAGTGGCCTCGTCTCAATGGACAAAGGGAATCCTTATTCCTCTAGTTGAGCTAAACAAGGACATAAGGAGACATAAAACCCGAAATAGAGGCATGAGGATAACATAACGACAGTAAAAGATGCAATACAGAGTGAATAGAGGAACTCGGAACACATGTCGCACGAGGTCACCTGACTCGTCGACGCACTCCGCTCTTTCGAGTGGCTGGAGCGCAATGGAACGAACCTGTAGCGGATGCATATTTCCATGAAAAAATGCGGAAGAGCCCAAAAAAAAAATGAAAGCCGATGAAATTTTACACAAATAAAATTTCATCAGCTTTTCATTTCAGAGGAGGGTTTTATCCCAGCCTCTACTTATTTAAACCTTTCTATAAAGCAGGAGTAGGTGTCGGCTCAGGATAACCTTGTTGATACGCGTCATCTACAATTTGACGAATCTCATCAACAGACAAACCTTGGTCTGTTAATTCCATTGAAATATGAGCAATTTCTAAGCACACTCCACATTTTGCTCCATGATCATCCCAAACAACCGTTTCCTCTTCGCGCTCATAAATAAAGCAATCATAAGTATGTCGATGACCTACGTACTCGCCACATCCACAGTAGCAAGGAATATGAACGAGAATATCCTCATAATGAACGGCTCGACTGTA
The DNA here is from genome assembly GCF_000513115.1 of Halalkalibacter hemicellulosilyticusJCM 9152. Lineage (GTDB taxonomy): Bacteria > Bacillota > Bacilli > Bacillales > Bacillaceae_D > Halalkalibacter > Halalkalibacter hemicellulosilyticus. The sequence goes on along the minus strand of NZ_BAUU01000011.1, from coordinate 8,351 downwards.
TATATCCGTAATCGTATCTGAATAATGATCTAAAAATCGCGGTAATTCCTCAGTCACTGTTTCTTCACGTAAATCTCCATTTATTTCATGACTGTTATGAGGAGAATCATTCTCTGTTCCTCCATCTGAACATCCTAATAATAAGAATGTCAATGCGAATCCAATAAATATCTTCTTCATTCTGTCACCTCTACGAACCATTTCCTTCAGTATACCATTTATAATTACAGACAAGTATAGCAATCGTGTGAAGGTTCACTTGCAACAGTGTCTTTAAGTCGGTATAGTGAAAGAAAAATATGGAAGGATGATCACATTGACTCACGATCCAAATTGTATTTTTTGCAAAATTATAAGAGGAGATATTCCTTCTTACAAATTGTATGAAGATAATCATGTCTACGCCTTTTTAGACATTAGCCAAGTAACGAAAGGACATACACTGATCATTCCAAAAGAACATTACAAAGATGTATTTGAATTACCTAGCGACGTCGCTAGTCATCTTTTCTCCGTTGTCCCAAAAATTGCTAACGGTTTAAAGCACGCTCTAGAGCCACTAGGGATGAATATGATTAACAACAACGGTGAAAAAGCAGGACAAACCGTTTTCCATTATCACATACACTTAATCCCACGCTTTGGAAAAGGGGATGGCTATGGTGCTGTATGGAAAGACCATAGCTCTGAATATACACAAGACGAATTACAGCAAGCAGCAAAAGCCATCTCTACTTTTATAAAAAGCTAACGTTTGCACATTTTTTTTGAAAAACTTTCGGAAAATACACAAAATACAAAACATTTTTCACTCTTTTTATGATAGGATAAGGTTAATGACGTACTATCATATTTAAGCTAAGGGAAAAAGGAGATGGAAGAGAACATGAAAGCTGTTTACAATTTTAATGCTGGTCCTTCAGCATTACCTAAGGAAGTTCTTGAACGTGCTCAGCAGGAACTAACGAATTTCTCCAATACAGGTATGTCCGTGATGGAATTAAGCCATAGAAGTAAAGAATATGAGTCTGTTCATCAAGAAGCAATTGATCATTTGAAGGAGCTTTTAAACATTCCTGATAACTATCAAATTCTCCTCCTACAAGGCGGGGCAAGTCTACAGTTTGCTATGATTCCATTACAGCTCTTAATAAAGGGGAAAATCGGAAATTACATTTTAACAGGTTCTTGGTCAGAGAAAGCGTTAAAAGAAGCTAAATTAATTGGCGAAACCTTTATCGGTGGTTCAGCAAAGGAGAATCAGTATCGTTCAATTCCTGACCTTCAATCATTGCAATATAACGAAACGGATGCTTATGTTCATATTACATCTAATAATACGATATTCGGCACACAGTGGCACAAATTTCCAACTATCACTCATGCACCGTTAATTGCTGATATGTCTAGTGATATTCTTTCACGCTCGCTTAATGTCAATCAATTTGGAATTATTTATGCAGGTGCTCAGAAGAACCTTGGACCATCTGGTGTAACAGTTGCCATTGTGCGCGAAGACTTATTAGAAGCAGATGTTTCCCATGTTCCAACTATGCTTCAGTACAAAACTCACGCTAGTTCGAATTCTCTTTACAACACACCACCATCTTTCTCCATCTATATGCTAAACCAAGTTCTAAGATGGGTAAAAGAGCAAGGTGGCGTCGAGACAATCGAGAATCGAAATGAAGCAAAAGCAAAGCTTATTTATGATGCAATTGATGAAAGCAATGGTTTTTATAGAGGTCATGCTGAAGAAGAAGCACGTTCGAATATGAATATTACTTTCAATCTCCCTAGTGAGGAAGATAATAAAGCCTTCTTAGCAGAAGCAAAGGAACTAGGTTTTGTCGGTTTAAATGGTCACCGCTCTGTTGGCGGTTGCCGCGCTTCAGCTTATAACGCTGTGCCAGTTGAAGCATGTGAAAAACTTCGTGACTTCATGAAGGCATTCCAACGAAAGTCATAAAATACATGCAAGGTATCTTATAGGAGTAACAGCTCCAATAAGATACCTCCTTTTATAACATAAATAAACAATAAGCAGCCATACAGCCACTAATTAAAAATGTCGTCACAATATAAATAAATGACCGATAAAATGGCTTCTTGCTTTCTTGTTGCTTTTCCTTTATAAGTCGAATACTTACGTATATCAGACTATAAGTTGTTAATAGAAAGATTGAAACAAACAATAACGTCAGCGCCTCCATCTGTTTTCCCTCCTTACCTAATGTATATGAAGGACGGAAAGGAAATAGACTATAGGCGAAAGGCGTCCATCAAATAGAAGGAGGGATAGAATGAACGTGAAATCTTTATCAATCGGTCTAATTGCCGGTTCACTTATTGCAAGTGGTATCACACTATTCATCACACCGGCGTCTGGTAAAGAATTACAAGCACGATGCACACAACGATTAAAGGCTGGAAAAGGTTCTCTTCAGCAACTAATGCGACAGTGCTCTGACACAACAGCCAAATTAAAACATACTATTCACATTACAAAAGAACAAGGCCAAGAATTAGCCCATGAATCAAAAGAAATCATTGAGAACTATCGTCAAGATATCGAACCATCACTAGAACGATTAAAAAACGATATTACTAGTTTGCAACAGCAAGTAAATAACATGAAAGATTCTGATTAAGGTGAATTTGCAAGAACAAATCAAATTTTCGAAAAGTTTGAAATAAACACATATTTATCTTTTCTTTTTCTATAAACCTTGTCATAATATAAGGAAGTTATATTGTGATAGAGATAAATAAGAAGCTAAGTTCTATTTTGGAGGAAGAGATCTATTCGTTAGGGGGAGGATTATGGAACAGTCAACAGAAAGCTCCTTAAAACAGTCCGTTATTTTTAGTCACAAAGTTGCACAGTTAAGTAAAGCATTATGGAAGTCCGTAGAGAAAGATTGGCAAAGCTGGATTAAACCATTTGACTTAAATATTAATGAGCACCATATTTTATGGATTGCCTATCATCAAGACGGTGCATCGATCTCAGACATTGCTAAGTACGGTGTTATGCACGTATCTACAGCGTTTAATTTTTCGAAGAAACTAGAAGATCGAGGCTTCCTGCTATTTTCAAAGAAGGAAAACGATAAGCGAAATACGTATGTCCAATTAACAGAGGAAGGCAAGGCTCTCTTCCTTAAAACAATGGAATGCTATCAGCCTGATACGTATGGTGTCTTTCAAGGAGCTTTACCAATCAAAGGATTGTATGGTAAATTCCCTGAATTCTCTGAAATTATGAGCATTCTTCGTCATATTTACGGAAACGAATTTATTGATATGTTTGAAGAAACACTTCAGAAATTTGATGAGAGTTTTCATGAAGAAGATGGTCAACTTCAATCCACCACAAATGAAAATGAATATGTGACAGAAGGAGTTTAGCCTATTAAGCTAAGCTCTTTTTTTATTTCATATCATTCTCTTTTTGTCAATAGATATACTCAAAAAATAATAAAGTTTTTTTTGAAAACCTATTGATTTCTCCTCGAAATAAGCGTAAATTAAGCAATTGTTGAGGAGGTGATGACATGAACTGTTGGAAAACAATTCGTGTAACACAAGAGTATGGATTATTAAGGCTTATTTTATTTTCAGCATGTACGATGCTTTTCTCTTTTTTATTTTACTATCTCATTATTAGTAGCTTCACACAAGCACATGAATTCGTTCATGTCAGCTTTATATCGATGATTTGTAGCATTGCTTTACTTATTGCTACCCATAAGCTACTCCACCTTATACCGATTTGGCTATGTGGAAAAAAAGCTTCTATTACGTGTAAATTTGTCATGTTCCTGCCATTAACAGGCATTAAACTATATGAACCTATAGCAAGAAATCTATACGTACTGTCTTTAATTACACCAGCTATCTTATTAACAATGGTTGGAGCATTTTTATCGATTATGTATCCGACGTATGTGGCCTTTATTTCCATTTTAACGTCAATTCATTTCGGTTTAATCTTTTTCGATTTTGTTTATTTATCGTTTATCGTAAAGGCACCTAAAAGAAGTCTAGTCGAAAACCACCCTGAAGGATTCCATATTTTATTAAAAGCGTCTTAACGAGTCTCGTTAGACGCTTTTCCTTTTTTATTTACTAGTGATAATATAATCCAAGCTCAATGTAATCTTCCTTCATGTCCAATGTATTAAAGCGCAGACTCATTCTCTCATCCTCACCAAGCGGAATTTCAGATACTTTTAACTCAACTAATTCCTCAGTAGGATAGATGATTATCCAATGTTCCAACTCAAGAATGTCGTTTAATAACATTAGCATACGATCAACAGGTAATGAAAATAATCCAAGCTCAAATGAATCGACCATTAAGCGCAAATCACCATTAGGCTCCACTTCTGGATTAAAATAAATGACGAGTGGAATTTCTTGACCCATAATATCAAAGCGAGTGCGTAATTGGAGATTCGAATCGCCAAACTCGATTAAATAAGGCACCTCACTTTCTGTTTCTGCCAAAAGTTGTCCAATAAATTGATTAAATCGTTGTTTATCCGTTTCTATTGTGAACAAAGCCTCACCAGTATGGATTGGTTGCGACTCAAATAAATCACCTTCTGCCGTAGGGAATAACCGTAAGATCGATATAAAAAAAAGAATGAATAAAATACCTATGATCGATAGTAATATAAAAAAAGCTGTCTTCCACTTTTTTTCTTGTATTGTCATATCACTCACCTCTTGCTTTTATTTTAAAAGCACCAGTGTGAATTAACAAATACAATTTAAGTGTTAATCCTATCTTTTTTGTCAAACTTTTGATAAAGTTTAACTATTATTGCTCGTCAGGAGGCAAGTGCATGTTTGTAATTAGTAGTTTTTTTGCATTAATTATTTTCTTTCTGATTAATTCAATGACTGACGCTTTGTGCTTAAGGCGTGAAATCCCTTCAGAAAGACAACCGAAATTATTTAGAACGATCAACATATTGATTACTATCCTTTTAACATCTACATATGTAAAGATTCTTTTTACATAAAAAGAGTGAGAGTTTATAACACTCTCACTCTTTTGAATTCCAATCTTTAGTACAACCACGAAGCGCCAATAATCACCAATAAGATGAATAAAACGACTAGCAACGCAAACCCATTATGTCCTTTATGACTCATTACAATCCCTCCAAATGAAATGATCTTGAAAATGAAGCTGTGCGAGTTATCTTAAAGCCAAGATGCACCTACAATTACTAACAAAATAAATAACACAACAATTAACGCGAACCCAGCTTGGTATCCGTGAGACATAACTGCACCTCCTCTTTTTCTAGTTACGATATCTTATGCAAGCAAGAATTTTTCGTACTGGGCAACTGCCCTAAATCAAAATTCTGTACTTCCTCTATCACTGTAAAGTGTGGTATAGTAATTACTGTAAACTTAAGCTTGAAAGCCATTGAGGAGTTGACATGATGAGAAAACGTACGATTGCTGCAATCGGGATTGCTTGCATGACCGTTCTAGCAGCTTGTAATGATGAAGGTGCACAAGACCAAGACCAAGTTCTTGTGACAGTTGAAGGTGTTGACATTACAGAGGGGCAATTAATTGAGGAACTGAAGCAACAAGGCGCGGACGCGATCCTTTCTCAACTTGTAAGTGATGTTGTTATCAAAAATGCCGTTGCAAGCGCTGACATTACAGAAGAAGAAATCGAGGCAGAACTTGAGGAACTTCGCTCTCAGTTCCAAGCGCAATTTAACACAACATCAGATGAAGAAATCCTTGAACTCGTTCAAACTCAATTTAATCTAGAAGAAATTGAGACAATGGACGATTTCATAGAAGAATTTGTTCTACCTGGACTTGTTCTTCAAAAACTTGGTACTGAAGGCATTGATGTAACAGATGAAGATGTACAAGCCTATTACGATGAAAATAGCGACCAGTTCGGCGAGCAAGTAGAAGCAAGTCATATTCTCGTTGAAGATGAAGAAACAGCTGAGGAAGTATTAGAGAAGCTTGAGGAAGGCGAAGATTTTGCTGAGCTTGCGATGGAATATTCAATGGATGGTTCTGCTGCCATGGGTGGTGACCTTGGCTACTTTGGACGTGGACAAATGGTTGAACCATTTGATGAAGCTGCATTCGCGCTTGAAGTTGGCGAAATTAGTGACATCGTCGAGTCAGAGTTCGGTTATCATATCATTATGAAAACGGGATTCCGTGATTCATTTGAAGATTTTGAAGAGGAGATTCGCGAAACGTTGATCAATCAACAAACGCGTTCTCAAGATCAAGTATTAACTGATTTAATTGATGAAGCTGATATTGATGTGAAAGATTCTCAATATGAAGATTTATTTGCTCCAGCTCCAGAATTACAATAGTCACTATCGATTCGAATCATAATGGACAAGCACCAACCGGTTATAGGGGGGCACCAAAAAAGTTTTCTTTTTAACTTTTTTGGTGCCCTTGTTTTGGAATTTTTTCGTATAACGATCTGAACGCATATTACTAACTAACACCCTAATCACTTAACGACTGCGCACGACGCAATTTCAAAAGACTGCCACTTGGTTTTATTATTAAATGTTGCACCGATCCTCTCTATTTGCATAACGTGAAAGTAGGGCATTTCCCCAAATCCATTTGAGATGACGGAAGGATGATGATAATGGCAGGCGCACCAGTATCTACAGGATACAAATATGACTTCACATTGTTAGTCGTTTTATTTATTTTATTAGTCATTGTAGGCTCCGCTTACTTTTGCTAATAACGAAGCAAAAGGGTGTCCAAAACGTTGATCGCTTTTTGGATACCCTTCAGCTTGTCTGTCTAACACTTATTATTCGTTACCGGCCTTACGTTTATTAAGCTCTTCCTCAATTCTTTCCATATAAACTGTTCCTTCCTGCTCGATCCATTTCTGCTCTTCCTTGTAATCCTCATACGTATATTTAATAGCTAAATAGCCACTAATAACAATCCCTAATAAGATGAGATAGACCCACCAAGGGCTTGATATAAGGAATACACCTAAAGACGTTTGAGTCAACAAAAAACCGAGTAATAACAGTCCTAATAGAACGTATGCATACTTACTATTACCATGACGATTCAATTGAATCCCCTCCATACTTGTCATCTTGCTTTATCGTATGTACAAGCATGCTTAAATAGAACTATAAATTTAAAGGAGACTGATGGAAACGTGGTTTATAAAACTGCGATGATCTAGTGCCATCACACGTTCAGAAAATTCACCAGGTTGCACCGTTTCAAGTGCTCGATCCATCATATTAATTTTCGCGTCAATATTATCAATTAAATGAAGGACTTCTGCCTCTTTAACAACAGGGACTTTCGGGCTTCCCCATTCCCCTTTCCCATGATGACTTGCAATTAGATGTTGCAGAATGAGAACTTCTTCACTGTCAATTTTCAGTTCTTCTGCCGCTTGAGCAACCTCTGTCACCATAATCGAAATATGTCCAATTAACTTTCCTTCTAATGTGTATTGCGTATCAATCGGTCCCGACAACTCTCTGACCTTTCCTAGATCATGCAGGATGACACCAGCATACAATAAATCAGAATCTAATGACGGATACAATTCAACAAGACTTCTCGCTATTTTTAGCATACTGACGACATGATAAGCAAGACCAGAAACAAATTCATGATGATTCTTCGTCGCTGCCGGTGACTGCAAAAAAGCCGTCTGATGCTTCTTCATTAGATGCCTTGTAATACGTTGAATATTTGCATTTTTCATTTCAAAAATATATTGAGTAATCTCATCAAGCATATCATCAGGCGAAATCGGAGCAGAGCGAATAAAATCAGCAACTTTCACTTGATCCATTGCCGTTGTTGGTCGAATACTTTGAATTTTCATTTGTCTACGTCCACGATACTCCGATACTTCACCACTAAGATGAACGATCACTTGGCTACAAAATGCCTGTTCATCTTCCGGTGAGCATCCCCAAAGTTTTGCTTCTATTTCTCCTGTATGATCACATAGCTGTAATGTCAAAAAGGGCTTACCGTTGCTTGCAGTCCCTTTTGTCGACGTTTTAATGAGGAAGTAGGTTTCTACTTTATCCCCAACTTGATGGTTACGAATCCCATTCGTCATAAGGCTACGCCTCCCCACTACTAAATTATTCTTATTATACCATATAAGGAAAACGCACTGCGGCCTTTTCTTACTTGCATCGTACGTAGTCGAACAAAGGACCACTGAAACTTCTTGCGGATAATCTTGCCGTGAGTGAAGCTAGGGCTCATATCAAAACCCTCTTCATCTTCCTTAATTCTACTTCCTCGCCACATCTAAATTAAAA
>NZ_BAUU01000012.1 GCF_000513115.1 Halalkalibacter hemicellulosilyticusJCM 9152 | reverse complement strand
TTTTTGGGTTCACTTCATAGATGGGGGGGGTTCTGTTTGATTAAAAGGAAATGAAAGTGGACGGGATGGGTGATCGACTCCAGCAGAAGGGAACGGTAAGTTGAAATCAGGTGAGAGGGGTACGATCGAACCTTTTTTTCTTAAATTATTTTGTTTAGAAAAAGGGTTAGAAGGTTATTGTATAGAATAGGTAATATATGCTATGAGGAGGTGTTGATGATGCGTCAAGTCAAAGTAATCAAAACGTCTTCATCGAAAACGATGGAGGATCGAATTAACGAAACCATTCAGAACTTAAACGGAGAATTTGTTGATATTAAATTAACAGGAGCGTATGATGGATCAAGTGAACGATTTTTAGCGATTATTATTTACGAAAAAAATGAATGATTCAACACCCGTAATGGAATGATTCTCATTACGGGTGTTTTAAATTATAGTCAAAATGATGAAGTTATTGTCGATAATATACCCAAAAGTTCTATCTAGCTGTAGGACTTTGTAGATTTATGCGCTTGCCTAGGAAATATTCTTACACAACAGTTGATCATTTCCCTTCTTACAATTAAGATGAACATATATGAAGATGAAAGTGAGGAATGTCATATGGGTTTACCTCAATATCCAGAAGATTTTACTGATCGAATTCGTCATAAACGAACGACAGATGAAAATCTTGAAAAACGAATAAATGAAGAGATTAAAGCAATGATACAATTTATGAAGGACAATCAAACGAACAACCACTCTGTTTCGTTTGAGGATGTTCTTATTATCATTGATCGTATATATGAAGACGGTGATGACTTCTTTGAAATTTCGGTTGCTAAGCAGCATAGTGTAGGAATTGTTCGTTGAGAAAGAACTCAAGAGGAACACCTCGTTGAGTTCTTTTCACATGTAAGAGCTACTTGATTAGTTTCAGTAAACCAAGAAAAAAGAATAGAAGGCTAGGTAAGAAACGTAAGTAATGAAGGATGATACGGTTTGTTGTAACGTGACCGTAAATGACCCCAAAAACAAAGGCGAATAGAATGATCATGCCCGATAATGGTGCGAAAAGAAATGAATGATTTTGAAATCCTGCTTGGAATCCGTAGCCGATATTATCGATATTCATAAAAAGCGTGATAACGAATAAAAACGACTTACGATAAAATGGTATCTCAAAAAAAAGGTGGTAAAAGGCTAACCCAATTAAAAACAAGCCTGATAAAGTGTCGGTTAACGTTGTCGGAATGAAATCACCAACTAAACGGCCAATGGTCATTGAGATAAAAATAATCGCACTAGAAATGCACGCAATCATGATAATGAGAGATAATGGGATACGTATTCGTTTAAGACCGAATAAGAAACCGATCGCAAAAGCATCTAAACTGACTAAAAGGGCCATTAAGAAGATGGTTAGATAAGTCAAAATGATTCACCTCTGTTCATCTTATGTACAAATAAAATGAACTAGTCTACTCAAGTGGAAGAAACTGCTTCGTGATATGGATCAGAACGAAACAACAGACAAAGGTTGAGGTGTCATTCGAAGGTGCTTAAAGTGAGCAAATTAGTTTACACTATAATGATACGTTAGATACGATAAAGGAAATCAATTGATGAAGGAGAGTACACAAGAATGAGTATTCGAGAACAATTAGCAAGTGCGATCGCCGTAATGAACAATCGTCATTCGGTTAAACATTATAAGCCAGGTTTAGAAATTACAAGAGAAGAAATGACTGAATTACTTGAAGCTGCAACAACTGCCCCTTCCGCTTGGAATTTGCAACATTGGCGCTTTTTAGTTATTAATAATCAAAAGAAAAAAGAAGAGTTGTTACCAATTGCTTATTATCAACAACAGATTGTCGATAGTTCTGCAGTTATTGTATTGTTAGGAGATTGTGAAGCAGGGAAAGAAGCAAGTAAAATATATGATGCTGCATTAGAAAAAGGACAGTTGGCAAAAGAAGTACGAGATTCTCTTGTAAGTCAAATTGAGCGTGCTTATGAATTTGGGAAGGAAACATCCTTTGCACGTGATGCGGCATTTTTAAATGCTTCACTTGCTGGTATGCAGTTTATGATAGCTGCCAAAGAAAAGGGGTATGATACTTGCCCAATTGGTGGATTTAAACGTGATGAATTAATCGAGACTTTTCATATCCCTAGTCGTTTCGTACCCGTTATGTTAATCACAGTAGGTACTGCTTTAAAGGAAGCCTACCCGTCAGAACGAAAGCCAATTGATCAGGTAACTACATATAATAGTTTTTAAGTAGTATGAACGATGAAGAAGTCCCACCAGTGAGCTTCTTCATCGTGTTTTTTAAGATGACATTTAATGGTGAAAGAGGCGAGAGGAAAGGCAATGATTGATTTAGAATTTGAGGATTATCATGAATGTACGTTTACAAACTTACATGTAAAAGAAACATATGAAGTGAATCAATGGACTCATTATGTGATCGCGTTTTCCGGAGATGCGCCAAAAGAACTAGTTGATCCTGAGGCTTTAGTAATTCTGTCTGGACAAACCATTTTACAAGTTGTTTTACGGGATGAAGGTTGTGATTGCCATTTGTTTCAGTTTACCGAAAATGAAAAAAAGCAATTTGAACAATGGGTACAGCAACATGTGTTAGTTAATTGATTGGAAATAGTGCACAATTGCCTCTGGATTATTTTTTAAATTTAGCGATTGACTTTTTAAGGATTTACTATGAAACGTTTGAAACTTTCGAGTCTCTTGGTAAACTCGTTTTATCATCTCATTCATCGCCTTTTGCTCAGTCGTCGTTAATTGCTCTTCAATCGTTGTACAAATGAATGTCCGACAGACGGCATTTTTAAACTGCGGGTGAAGAGAACATCCTTTCCCTTTTTTGAAAAAATGACAAATGGAATAGCTAGTTTGTTGATCATCTTTTTCCAGCTGTGTTAAGAATGGAGTGTTAAGCTGATCAAATGATGGATCAACTTTGGCTTTCACGAAAATGGAGTAAGGATGAATGACGGCAGCAGGATGATGATAGATCGACCAAAATTGATCTATATGATCATTGCATATTCGGGAAATTTCTAGAAGTTGAAATGTAGGACTATAAGAACAGCAACCAACCTTTTCTATCCCTTTTGGAGGTTGAAATTGTGGATCTTGACAGTTTAAACAAGCTCTAGAAACAATTTGATCATAGGTATTGTCAATTTCTATCATAATATATTTAACCTCCCATCAGTGTAACATATCATAATTTATCGTTTGGTAAAAGAGGGTGCTCATCACTATTTTCCTTAGTGAAATGTCACAAAAGAATGCTCTACCTATTGTGAAATAACCTTACAAAATAATTCTATGAATATATGTAGTAAAACTTTAACAAATTCGCGCAATATGTTAAAATACGTGTGAAAGCGTTATATATTCATTGCTATCATAGATGTTAGTTAGGAGACAAATTAGGAGGTAATTACATCATGTCAAGCAAGGAGCACAATCCGGGAGAACCATGGCAGGGGTTTCATGGTCCGAATCTTGCGTCGCCATTGAGTTATATGAGTCATTTCTAGAAAACCCCAATTCAGTTGATCAACATATGCGAGAATTATTTGAAGAATGGGGGCCTCCACCGACTGACCAAGAAACGGCATCAGGTAATCGTGTTTCCGTTTCAGCTTCACAAGTTGAGCCTTCATCGAATCAGATGAGGACGTATGTGAATGCGGTAAAATTAGCAGATATGATTCGCCGTAAAGGGCATTTAGTATCCGGAACAAATCCGATTAACCAATCAAGCAAGCATTCTGAAATTTTTGAATTAAAGCGATATCATTTAACTGAGGATTCAGTAAAAAATGTACCTGTTGATTTAATTTGTCCAGATGCACCTGCTTATGTGAAAGATGGATTGGATGCTATTAATTATTTGAAAGATGTTTACACAAAAAAGATTGCATTTGAATTTAACCACGTGCACGATATGGAAGAACGCCAGTGGTTAGTACAAATGGTTGAATCAGGGGAATATATCCCTTCTTTTACAAAAGAAACAAAAGTAAACCTTCTTAAACGTTTAACACAGGTAGAAGGATTTGAAAAGTTTATTCATCGCACATTTGTTGGACAAAAACGCTTCTCCATTGAGGGATTAGATATCCTAGTGCCAATGTTGGATGAAGCTGTAAGAGATGTAGTACATAATGGTACGAAGCACGTATTAATTGGAATGGCTCATCGTGGTCGTTTAAATGTGTTAGCACATACATTAAATAAACCTTACAAGATGATTTTTTCTGAATTTTTACATGCACCAAAAGATTTAATTCCTTCTGATAATTCAACGGGAACGAAAAACGGTTGGACGGGAGATGTGAAATATCACTTAGGAGCAGATCGTCAAATTCGTGATGAGAATACAGCCGAAGCGATTGTTTCACTAGCAAACAACCCTAGTCACTTAGAATTTGTAAGTCCGATTGTGGAGGGTTATGCTCGGGCAGCACAAGAGGATCGTAGTAAAAAAGGGTTTCCTAAGCAAGATGTTTCCCAGGCGTACTCGGTGTTAATTCATGGAGATGCAGCGTTCCCAGGTCAAGGAATTGTAACAGAGACGTTGAATTTAAGTCGGCTAAAAGGATATCAAGTTGGAGGATCGCTACATATTATTGCCAATAACAATATCGGCTTTACGACAGAAACGTATGATTCAAGATCAACAACATATGCAAGTGATCCAGCAAAAGGATTTGAGATTCCGATCATTCATGTTAATGCCGATGATCCAGAAGCCTGTATTGCCGCTATTCATTTAGCTGTCATGTATCGCAATAAATATAAAAAAGATTTCCTTATTGATTTAATTGGTTACCGTCGCTTTGGACATAATGAAATGGATGAGCCTGCAGTTACTCAACCGGGTACTTACGAAAAAATTCGCAAACATCCTACTGTTCGTGCCATTTATGCAGAACAGCTTGCTAACAACGAAGTGATCGCTGCCTCTTATGGTGATGAATTAGATAAGGAATTTCAATCAACCTTACAAGCTGATTATGATGAAATTGTCGCAAAGAAGAGAGAAAAGACGTTTGAATTATCACCGCCTGATTATATCGTCAATGGGTTGCCTAAGTTAAAGACAAATGTAGCACTTGATACATTAAAGGAATTAAATGAGCAATTACTGAATTGGCCAAATGAATTCAAAGCAAATGTGAAGCTTGAAAAAATTCTAAAGCGCCGTGGTGATGCATTTAAGGAAAATGGCAAAATAGATTGGGCTTTAGCAGAAACATTAGCGTTTGCAACGATTTTGCATGATGGAACTCCTATTCGTCTTAGTGGACAAGATTCCGAACGAGGAACATTTGCTCATCGACATCTTGTCTTACATGATCGCTCAAATGATGAAGTGTTTACTCCGCTTCAAGAATTTGATGGAGCCAATGCGTCGTTCGCTGTGTACAATAGCCCTCTCTCTGAGCAAGCTGTAGTTGGTTTTGAATATGGCTACAATGTTCAATCACCTGAAACGCTTGTTCTGTGGGAAGCACAGTTTGGCGATTTTGCTAATGGTGCACAAGTTATTTTTGATCAATGGGTATCTGCAGGTCGAGCGAAATGGGGGCAAAAGTCAGGATTAGTCGTTCTTTTACCTCACGGATATGAAGGTCAAGGTCCTGAGCATTCTAGTGGAAGAGTCGAGCGCTTTTTAGTTCTTGCAGCTGAGAATAATTGGACGATTGCGAACTGTACGTCAGCAGCCCAATATTTTCACATTTTAAGAAGACAAGCAAAAATCCTCCAAAAAAATGCTGTAAGACCATTGATTATTATGACACCAAAGAGCTTATTGCGTAATCAGGATGTGGCTTCCACACATGATGCATTTACCGATGGGGAATTTTTACCTGTATACGAGCAAACTGGGTTAGGAGAAAAGGTCGATAACGTTGAACGCATTATATTGTGTAGTGGAAAGGTTGCAATCGATCTAGCTGATCAAGTGAAAAAGCAAGATGAAGATTGGGATTGGTTGCATATCGCTCGAGTTGAAGAGCTTTATCCATTCCCGAAAAGACCGATTCGTCATTTGTTCTCAAAATATAAAAACCTTAAAGAAATTGTATGGGTTCAAGAAGAACCAAAAAATATGGGAGCATGGCCTTTTATGGAATCTAGGGTGAAAGAAATTGCACCAGAGGGTGTGTCGGTTAGCTACATCGGTCGAACACATCGCTCAAGTCCATCAGAGGGAGATCCGGTTTCTCATAAGAAAGAGCAACTACGTATTGTGACAGAATCTTTGACACGTAAACACTAAGAGGAGGCCATTACGGTGATAGAGATTAAAGTACCAGAACTAGCGGAGTCAATTACAGAGGGAACGATAGCACAATGGTTAAAAGAAGTTGGAGAACATGTGAATCAAGGGGAGTATATTGCCGAGTTAGAAACCGACAAAGTGAATGTAGAAATTATTGCTGAGCATTCAGGTGTCATCAAGGAATTTACGCGAGAGCCTGGGGATACGGTTGAAGTAGGCGAAGTGATTGCTGTCATTGATGAAACAGGAACAGCTTCAACAGCAGGCACAAAAGAAGAATCATCATCTGCTGAAAAAGCAGATAAGAGTGAGAAGGACTTACCTGCAGCAAAGGAAACAACTGTAGATAAGTCAGAATCGCCAGCGAATGAACGGTTACTCGCTTCACCTGCTGCTCGTAAGCTAGCACGTGAAAAGGGAATTGATCTTCAAGCTGTACGAACAACAGATCCAACAGGTCGAATTCGAAAGCACGATGTTGATGCACATCAATCTAAGCCTGCTCCACAGGCTAAAGCAGCTCAACCCGCTTCAAATATGTCGTCTACTAACGATGCGAAGCCTGTTGAACGAATTAAAATGTCAAGACGGCGTCAGACGATTGCGAAACGTTTAGTGGAGTCTCAGCAAACGGCTGCCATGTTAACGACTTTTAATGAAGTTGATATGACAGCTGTGATGGATGTTCGTAAAAGACGTAAGGATGCATTCTATGATAAGCATGGAGTGAAATTAGGATTTATGTCATTCTTCACAAAGGCGGTCATTGGAGCATTGAAAGAATTCCCTTTATTAAACGCAGAAATTCAAGGTGATGAAATTATTAAAAAGAATTTCTATGATATTGGGGTTGCGGTTTCAACAGATGATGGGCTTGTTGTTCCAGTTGTTCGTGATGCAGATAAGCTTGGCTTTGCTGGTATTGAAAGTGAGATTTCAGAGCTTGGTAAGAAAGCACGTGATAACAAATTAGGACTTTCTGATTTACAAGGTGGAACTTTTACGATAACCAATGGTGGTGTTTTCGGTTCATTATGGTCGACACCAATTTTAAATGCCCCTCAAGTCGGAATATTAGGTATGCACAAAATCCAATGGCGTCCAGTCGCCATTGATCAAGACAACTTCGAAAATCGTCCAATGATGTATATTGCATTGTCTTATGACCACAGAATTGTTGACGGTAAAGAAGCCGTTAGTTTCCTAGTGCGTATTAAGGAAATGCTCGAAGATCCTGAGACGTTATTACTAGAAGGTTAATGTATATGAACAAGGATGCCGTTTGAGGCATCCTTGTTTTATGATTTTTGCAGTAAGATGGGGTGCCACCTTTTTCCCATTCATGTTATACTATCGATGAAACTACGTAAGAAGGAAGTGAAGGTATGATTCATGTAAATTGGTCAGAACGGAAAACGATTAGAAAACTGGAGTGTATTCATACGAATGCAAAGAAATATATGGTTGATCGTGCGCTAACAAAAGGGAAAACGTATGAACTTAAAAATGAAACAGATGAATTTTATTTTGTGATTGATAATACAGGTTCTGTTGGTGGATATTATAAAGATTATTTCAAAGGTTAGCTTCATAATGGGAAGGGGGAAATAGTATGGGAGAAGATCTCGATATATGGATAACATTTATTCGACAATGTGGGTATCTTGCCTTATTTATTACGCTTATTATCGGGCTTTTCTTGTTCCCTGTTCCTAATGAAGTTTTACTTATGAGCTCCGGTTTATTAGCTACTACAACATTACTTACACCTCTTCCGACCTTCGCGGTTGTCTTTTCTAGTATTCTCTTTCATGGAAGCTTGTTATATATGATCGGTACGAAGATTCAAAAGGTTTCAAATACGACCCCAGATGAAAAAACAAAATCGGTTTGGAGGGTTAGGGCTAATAAAGGGAAGGTGTTATTAGATCGGTATGGCTTAAAAGCGGCAAGTTTTAGCTATTTTTTTCCATTTATCCGTCATGCTGTACCACTCGGTATGGGGATGTCTAAAGTGAAATATCATAGGTTTGCGATTGTTTCATTTTCGTCAGCGCTGATTTGGCAAAGCTTTTACTTTTTAATTGGCTTTTATTTTGGACGAACGATTACCGATTGGACTACTTTCGTTTATACGGTTATCATTGCGTTAGCATGTCTATTAATCATCGTTATTGTTATACGGTTTGGTAAATATCGCTTAAGGAAAAAAAGTCAAAGCCCTAGCTAAATGACTAGAGCTTTACGTTGGAATGATTATTTTTTACGAAAATCTAAATATTCATTATAACTCATTTCCTTATCATTGAGCCCGTCATCGGTTAATTCAATGATTCGGTTTGCAATGGACTCATTAAATTGGTGGTCATGAGAATTAAAGATCATGGCCCCCTTGAAATTAATCAATCCATTATTCACTGCTGTAATCGATTCTAAGTCAAGGTGGTTTGTAGGTTCATCTAGAAGAAGGACATTTGCCCCACTTAGCATCATTTTAGAGAGCATACAACGAACCTTTTCGCCTCCAGATAGAACACTCGCTTTTTTCTTAACTTCATCTCCTGAGAACAGCATTCTTCCTAGAAAGCCTCTTAAGAATGTATCACTATCATCATCTGGTGAGTATTGTCTGAGCCAATCAACTAAGTTTAAATCGCTTCCTTCGAAATATTCGGAGTTGTCCTTTGGAAAATAGGCTTGTGAAGTCGTAATACCCCATTTGAACGATCCACTGTCAGGTTCCATTTCACCTGTTAAAATTTTAAAAAGCGCTGTTTTTGCTAATTCATGATCTCCGACAAGAGCAATTTTGTCCTCGCGGTTCATTGTGAAACTAACATTATTTAAGACTTGTTCACCGTCAATCGTTTTACTAATTCCTTCAACCATTAACACGTCATTTCCAATTTCACGTTCAGCTGTAAAGTGAACATATGGGTATTTTCTTGAAGATGGTCGAATATCATCAAGTTCAATTTTATCTAAAAGCTTTTTACGTGAAGTCGCTTGTTTGGATTTAGAAGCGTTCGCACTAAACCGTGCAATGAAGCTCTGGAGCTCTTTAATCTTTTCTTCTTTTTTCTTATTTTGATCTTGAGCCATCTTCAGTGCAAGTTGACTTGATTCATACCAAAAATCATAATTTCCGACATAAATTTGAATTTTTCCAAAATCTAAATCGGCGATATGTGTACATACCTTATTTAAGAAGTGTCGATCATGTGAAACGACGATAACGGTATTTTCAAATTGAATCAGGAATTCTTCGAGCCACTCTATAGCTGCTAAATCTAGATGGTTCGTTGGCTCATCTAATAAAAGAACATCTGGTTCTCCAAATAAGGCTTGAGCAAGTAAAACTTTGACCTTTTCGGAACCGGTTAAATCAGCCATTTTCTTCGTGTGTAATTCTTCCTTAATGCCAAGCCCCTTTAAAAGGATTGCTGCTTCTGATTCAGCTTCCCAACCATTTAACTCAGCGAATTCTCCTTCAAGCTCAGCTGCTTTCATCCCATCTTCGTCTGAGAAATCTTCCTTCATATAGATCGCATCTTTTTCTTGCATGACTTTATACAAGCGCTGATGCCCCATTATAACAGTTGTTAATACTTCGATTTCTTCATATTCAAAATGGTTTTGCTTTAAAACAGCTAAGCGTTGCCCTGGCTTAAGGTGCACATCACCTTTTTGTGGTTCAATTTCTCCTGATAAAACTTTCAAAAAAGTTGATTTTCCAGCCCCATTAGCTCCAATTAATCCGTAACAATTTCCAGGGGTGAACTTAATGTTTACATCTTCAAATAACTTCCGATCTCCATATTGCAATCCAACATTCGTTACTGTAATCATGTATTACGTATCCTCCAATGTCTATATATCGAATGCATTATACCATTCAAAGCGTTAAAGTGATAGTACTTAAATACAATTTTATAAAGATTTCTCGATAATAGAATGTATATCGATTGGATACTTAATTGATGAACGTATCGAACAATGGACGGATATATGCTACGATCTTTACTATAGAAGGTAATAAACGATTAAACTAGCGAGTGCTACTCCCATTATCGTTATTAATAGCTTTGACGATTTAATGGTGTAATTAACAATAACCGCTCCTAACAAAATGGCAAAGAAAAGTGATAAATCAAGTGGGAATAGTTGATAAGATTCAACAAATGGTGTTCCAGTGAAAAGCCAAATAAAAACAGGAAAGAGCATGAAAAAGGCTAAAATAATAATACAAATGGTATTTAACCGTTGTAAAGATTCATTCATAATGCCACCTCTGTTCTAATTCTTTATAAATAAGATAACCAAAATAATAGCAGTAAATACTGTGAAGATAAAAAGGAGACACTAATGGAAGCTTTAATGGACTCTGCTAAAAAGAAATTAAAGTTAATATATGGATATGATCAATTTCGTAAAGGGCAAGAGGAGATCATTCAATCGGTCTTATCGAAGCAGCGCACACTCGGCATCATGCCGACAGGTGGAGGAAAATCTATTTGTTATCAAATACCCGCATTCATTTTACCTGGGGTGACAATCGTTATTTCTCCGTTAATTTCACTGATGAAAGATCAGGTAGATGCGTTAACAGAACTTAATATGGCTGCGACGTATATTAATAGTTCATTATCTACTCAGGAAGAAAAACAAAGATATGAAGGTATTCGAAACGGTACATATAAGCTCGTATATGTTGCTCCAGAACGAATTGAACATTCTAGCTTTCAATCTCTTATTGAGCAGGTAGATGTGTCGTTAATAGCCATTGATGAAGCGCACTGCTTGTCGCAATGGGGACACGATTTTCGACCGAGTTATTTATCCATTCCGAAATGGGTGGATAGTCTAAAAGGCGCACCCACTGTATTGGCATTAACGGCGACAGCTACTAAGCAAGTCCAGGAGGATTTGCAGACATATTTGTCTGTTTCTGATGAACATACTGTCATCACAGGGTTTTCTCGTCATAATTTGCGTTTTCAAGTAAAAAAAGGGATCGATAAAAGAGACTTTCTGTTGTCGTACTTGAACAGTAGAAAGAATGAATCAGGAATTATTTACACGTCTACTCGTAAAGAAGTTGAATCCATTTCTGAATGGCTCACTATGAAGCAGATTGAAGTTGTTGCCTATCATGGAGGAATGTCTGAGGAGAAGAGAATAAAGGCTCAAGAAGATTTTACTCATGATCGATCACCGGTCATTGTAGCAACGAATGCATTCGGAATGGGGATTGATAAATCGAATGTAAGGTATGTAATCCATTACAATATGCCACGAACGATAGAGGCTTATTATCAAGAAGCTGGACGAGCCGGACGAGATGGAGAATCAAGTGAATGTATTCTTTTATTTTCTCCGCAAGATATTCGTACGCAATCCTTCCTTATTGAACAATCATTATTAAATGAGGAACGAATGAAACATGAATATGAAAAATTACAACAGATGACCAGTTTTTGTCATACAGAACGTTGCCTTCAACAATATTTATTAGATTATTTTGGCGATCGATCAAATGATACATGTGGACGTTGTTCAAATTGTCTAAAGGAAGGAGAGAAGCTAGATCGAACGAAAGAGGCGCAAATGGTCTTTTCATGTATTAAAAGAGTTAGAGAAAAATTTGGAAAAACGATTATTTCTCAAATATTAATCGGCTCATCTAATCAAAAGATAAAGCAATTTCGTTTTCAAGAACTACCTACATATGGGTTATTAAACAAATGGAATCAGAAGCAAGTAGCTCAATTAATTGATTTATTAATCGCAGAAGAGTATATTGCACCGACTGGAAGCTCCTATCCAACATTGACCTTGACAGAAAAAGTATTACCTGTATTGAAAGGAGAGAAGAATATTTATGTTTTTGCAGAGAAAGAGCATGATAAGCCTAAAGAGCAAAATGATGTATTTGAAGCAATGCGTGCATTAAGAAAATCACTAGCTTCAGAACAGCAGATTCCTCCATATATGATCTTTTCAGACCGTACATTAAGGGAGATGAGTCAGTATATTCCACAATCAAAAGACGAATTTATAGCGATTAATGGTGTAGGTGAACAAAAGTGGGACAAGTATGGGCATGCTTTTTTAGAAGAATTAAAGCAGTTTGTTGATCGAAAGCCAGTTCAGGCGCCTATAAAAACAAGAGGTAGTACTGGAAAAGTAAAGACGAATTATTTAGATACGGCAAAACGATTTAAGAAACAGCCGTCTGTTCCTGATTTGGCTGACTATTTTTCTTTAACGGAAATCACGATCGTCAAGCATTTAATAAGAGCAGAACAGGAAGGATATAATTTGAAATTAGGACAATATGTAGACGATCATAAGAAAATGCTTATCCACAAGGCAGCTGAAGAAGTTGGGACTGAACGATTGAAGCCGATTAAAGAAGTATTACCAGAGTCGATTTCTTATCAAGATATACGTTTCACATTACTGATATAATTTTCATCCGGTTTGATGTGGTTCTTGTGGTATAGTAGTAAGGAGATTATTTGTTAGGAGCGCTTTCATGACGATTAAAATTGTAACAGATTCAACTTGTGATTTAACTACTGAAGTTATTCAGACTTATGACATTACTGTTGTACCGTTATCGATTACATTTCAATCCGAGACTTTTCTCGATGGTGTTGATTTAACGAAGCAAGAATTTCTAAATAAGCTCAAGTCATCAGAGGAATTACCAAAAACATCGCAACCATCAATGGGCTCTTTTTCGGAAGTGTATGAACGTTTATTAACCGACCCTTCAACGACTCATGTCGTTTCAATTCACATTACCGAAGGCATGAGCGGTACGTATCAATCTGCACGAGCTGCTGCGCAAGAATTTAATGGTAAAGTGACAGTCGTGAATTCATCATTTATTTCACAGGCTCTTGGATTTCAAGTAATGGAAGCGGCAGAAAAAGCGAGGCAAGGCTTTTCTGTGAAGGACATAGTCACTCATTTAAATATGATACGTGAGCAAACGTCTTTATATATGATGGTTGATACGTTAGACTATTTAGTAAAGGGTGGCAGAATAGGGCGAGGAAGAGCGCTCATAGGATCATTATTGAAAATTAAACCGATTGCCTCTCTAGATGACGGTGTGTACACCCCTGTTGCTAAAGTAAGAACAGAGCAAAAGATATTAGCATTTTTCAAGAAAAAATTTGAACAAGAGACAGCAGGAAAAAAGGTAAAGAGAATTGGAATTTCTCAAGTAGATGCTGAAAAACTAGCTATTAAAGTCCGAGATATGATACGGTTATTAACAGATGCACCTGTATCAATTGCAGAGACATCACCAATCATTAGTACACACACTGGACCCGGTGCATTAGCATTTATGTATTATTACGAATAAAAGAGGTGTTTTAGATGAGTGAGAAAGTAATGGAAATACAATTGATGGATGAATGGAAAGAGCTGTTAACTAGTCATACACCGACGTTAGTGTTGAAGCATAGTACAACATGTCCAATAAGTGCAGAAGCGTATAATCAATTCATTGCCTATGTGAACGATCAAGATAATGATGAAATCAAGTTTGCCTTAGTGAAGGTAATTGAACAACGTCCTATATCTAATCAAATTGCTGAAGATTTAAATTTGAAGCATGAATCGCCACAGTGTATTTTGGTGAAAGATCAACAGGTCATTTGGTCAGCTACACATTGGGCAGTTACGAAAGAGGCAATAACTGAGCAAATATAGTAACAACAAAAGTGGTATTTGAAGGTTACGGGACAACCTTTAAATACCACTTTCTTGCAATGAGATAAGTATTCAAATGCATTTTTTTATTAAGACATTGATAAGCGTGTACATAAGTTAGCAATGGATCTTGAGCGGACAGGATGTACCTGTAGAAAATAAGGGGAGGCTGAAAATAGAAATTATTTTGAAACCATTTTCAGTCAGCACTCGTTTCATTTGTAAAAAGAGAGACGGTGTGTCAAGATGAAAAAAGTATTTCTGATCTTCATCGTTAGTTTGTTGCTAACCACTATTGGTTGTCAAAGTTATGAAAAAGAATTAATTGCTGAAGATACTGCGAGCGTAGAGTATGCTGTTGAGAGCGGAAGTAGTAGTCCTGCTGTTGTTGATAGCATGGAAAGCTCAGGTGATGTTGTATCAGGTGAAGAAGCGGCATTTGCAGAAGAAAGGATGATTTCTTATCAATCACATATGTCAGTTGAAGTAGATAGCTTAATGGAAAGTATGGGTCATATTCAAGAGAGAGCTTCAGATTACAATGGTTACGTAGTTGAATCCTCCTTTTTTGAATCAGAAACAAACCCATACGGTACAATGGTTTTTCGTGTGCCAGAACAATCATTTGTCCTTTTTATGGAAGATGTGAGTGACCACGTTCGCAAGGTGAACCATCAGGAGATTTTTGCTCAGGATGTTACAGAGGAATATGTTGATTTACAATCGCGCTTATCTTCAAAGGAAGCGGTTGAAGCACGGTTGCTACAATTTCTCGATGAAGCCGAGGATACGGAAAACTTATTAGCGATTTCAAAGGATTTAGCGAATATACAAGAAGAAATTGAGCGTATCATTGGTCGTATGCAATACCTTGAAAATCAAGTTAGCTTTTCTAGCGTTAGTATCGATTTGAAAGAAAGTGCTGTTAGAGTAGGAACGATCCAAGGTGAAGAAGACTTGAATACTTGGGAAGAGGCAAAGAAATTATTTATTGATACAGTTAATTTCTTAATTACTTCCGTTTCAGCTATTATTGTATGGTTAATAGGTTTAAGTCCGCTCCTGATTCCCCTTTTCGTTCTAGCGTTTGTTATTTTATTCAGGTTGAGACGTAACAAGGAAAAGAAGGAAACGATAGACTAGAATAGAGAATTGTAACTAATGGCTACCATATTTGAAAAGCTATATCAATGTAGTTATTGCCATGTTAACAAATATTTGAATTTGAGAAATGTTAAATATGAATTTAAAGGACCGAAAGAACAGAATTTCTTTCGGTCTCTTAACAACGTATAAATAATTTCACATACCGTATTTTAATGATAAGAATGGGTTTCCTTCATTAAGGATAACAATGACTTACGCATGTGATTGCCAGTTGACTTCACCGTATTTCTCAGATTCGTCAACTTCAACATTAAAATGATGCTTCTTATAAAAATGGATGAGTCTATCCAGATGGCCCCAATCTCGCTTAGCGAGGTCTCCTTTAATACAATGGATATTCTGTTCTTTGGCATGATCCTTTAAATACTCGATACAGATGGAGCCAAAGCCTTTATTTTCTTTCCCTTTAATATCGCCGATAAAAATGCTGAAATCATCCGTATATTGAGCTTGAAGCATAAAGTCCCAGTGTCCACGGTATGCAGAGTGGCACTCATGAATCATAATATGACATGAATGCCCATCATCTATCATGGATACAATCACCCATTTTTCGTCTTTCGACTGTTCAATTCCAATCACTTGCTTGTCTTTTGCTATTTCTTTTACATTTTGTTGTAAACGAAATAGTTGGAACTCTATATCATCACGTGTTGACTGCTTTTCATCCGTGCGTGGCTCGGTTAAAAGCACATAATCACTCCTTTTCTTTTTCTATGAAAATTCTTCTTCACAAATATCATAGTATACAAGAGGAAGGATGAATGTTCAAGTGAATGCGATTGGGACAAAAGTGTATGAATAAATGAAAACCGAACAAAGCCACTGTGGCCTCCTTATTATCCCTAAGGAGTCTACGTATACTTTGTTCGGTTCGGATTCAAAAGGTTCGTTATGTCCTGGTCTCTTAAATAGTGCTATTCTATAACATATTAAAATGCAAATCGATAAGTCCAGAAACGTTCTGTCTGTAGCCAGGCTAATGCTTCTGGGTCACCTTTTTTCCATTTTGGCTCCATTTCTTCTAACATCCAAGCCGTTTGCGAAAGGTGTGCTCGTAATGCGTTTCGTTTCACTTCTGCAAAGGGTTCAATATTAACAATAATATCAGGTTCACCTATATCATTTAGATGATTGTTAGAAAAAGCAATACAATGAACTTTTGGTCGAGTCGCTACTGGTAGAGACTGTACAGCTTGAGTTACAGCACGCCCTGTAGCATCATGGTCGGGATGAACAGAATGACCAGGATAAAAGGTAATGACCAATGAAGGATTTAACTCATCTATTAAATGAAGAACAACAGCTTGTAATTCTTCTTCTGGTTCAAATTCAATCGTTTTATCACGATAGCCTAACATTCGTAAATCGCCTATGCCCATTACTTCTGCCGCTTGCTCCAATTCTTTCTTTCTTATAAGTGGTAATGATTCACGTGTTGCGAATGGTGGGTTTCCTAAATTTCGTCCCATTTCGCCTAATGTTAAACATGCATACGTAATGGGGGTGCCTTGGTTAGCGTGCATGGCAATCGTTCCTGCAGCTCCAAATGTCTCATCATCTGGGTGAGGGAATACGACCAATACATGTCTTTCTGATTCCATGTTCATTCTCTCCCTTCTTATGTAAATGGGTTTTCACTAATTTGTAGAGCAACTGCTAATTTCCCATCAGCTCCATGACCTGCAAGTAACAATCGGTTCTCTGCATCTATTTCATAATGTGTTAGCCCCTCAGCATAAATCCAACCGATTTCTAGCTTTAATCCTACTCGATACGGACCGTCACCAACTACTTTACCATGTGAATAAATAACTTGTGCATTACGAATAAATGCTCCCGCAGAAAAAAAAGATTCATCATGATGGGAAGCATAGGCACCATTCGTCGTTTCTAAATGAATGTATACAGGTTTGTTGCAATAAGAGCTTAATGTATGTTGAACTTCTTCAACGAGAATGCTTTCCATGAATAACCCTCCTAAACTTACGACTAAATTCTATTATATAGTAAGTGCCACATAGCAAACAATCAAACTGACTACAGATTTACGTTATCGCTCTTTTTTGATAAAATAAAGAGATAACAGGGTACAAAGAGTAGGTGACAATAGATGAAGAAATTGGACAAGTCAGATGTAGATTCATTTGAAGAGCCATCCCCTGAAGATTTTTTAATGGAAGAAGAAGAAACAGAAGAAGAGAAAAAAA
Source organism: Halalkalibacter hemicellulosilyticusJCM 9152 (assembly GCF_000513115.1). Classification (GTDB taxonomy): domain Bacteria; phylum Bacillota; class Bacilli; order Bacillales; family Bacillaceae_D; genus Halalkalibacter; species Halalkalibacter hemicellulosilyticus. The sequence continues at coordinate 123,390 of NZ_BAUU01000012.1, read as the reverse complement.
GAAAAAATAGTAGAAAACGTCTTTTCCAATTCATCGGGCTTTTCGTTGCTGTTTTGTTAGTCGCTCAAATATTTAATTTATGGCTCGATTTGTTTTCACCTCAATCAAGAGAACTAGCTCGAGTTTCGGAAGAGTTGAGTACAATTGAACATATGGAATCCTATAAGGAGGCTGTAGCTGTTATCGCTGGAAGCGGAAGCCGGGGAACAGGGTTTATCATATCTCCTGATGGGTACATGTTAACAAACCATCATGTGATTGAACAAAATGAGCCATTTTATGTGAGTTTACCAAATGGGGAAGTGTATGAAGCAGAGGTAATCAAATCAATTGAAACACCTGACCTCGCTTTGTTAAAAGTAGAAGGAGATCAATTACCATTTTACCATTAAGAGAGTATGGAGCTGCTGAGCATGAGGAAATATACGTGATCGGGAACCCAGGATTACAATCTTCTATTGTGAATGAAGGTGAAATTGAAAGCGCGGAGGGGACATACCAACGCATGAAGATTACAAACACTATTTTACCTGGTCATAGTGGAAGTCCAGTATTATCGAAAGAAGGAGAAGTAGTAGGAGTTGTGTACGCACGAACAATCGGAAGTGAAGCTGGTTATGGATTAGCCGTACCTCTTGAACGCGTGTATGAACATTTTCCGGAGTTACAAGAACAATAAGGTAATATAGAAAGACGAAATAATTAGGATAGGATATTGAGACAGTATATGAGCTTCCAGCAGGCGACAGATGAGCCTGCCGGAAGCGAAGTCATCTTACTTACTCAGGCAGTATTTCTTCTAAATTCTTTTCGTAAAATAATCGGAATAGAATATCTTGGTTGTAATTTCCAAATCCTGATCCGAAAAGTGTTACTCCACCTATATGTTCTGCATCATCATGAATAGCGATTCTAAACGTCCACTGTTTTGCTTCAATATCAATGTCATTAATCGAGTAGTCTGATAATTTTATCCCATCAAGAAATGTGCCGTTTTCAGTTATGCGAATACATTTCAATAGTCCGTATTGATTGATGACTCTTGGCCACCAGTCTGGTGTATATTTGCCTAGGCTATCACCGAAATCACCAGGGCTTGTCCATGTTCCAAGCTCAACTCCATTAAAAATGAAGGAAATATCAGAAGGCCAATGTTCATTCGTTAACGGTGCTTCAGACGAAAGTTCCATTGATATTTCTAATGCTTTCGGTGTTTCGTTTGATAAGAGGAAATTTGGTGCTTTGTATTCAATAAATCCTTTTCCAAACCAAAGGATTTTGGCATTAAAACGTTCAGGGTCTAAAAAATAGCGAATATCGTCGAATTGTCCAATGATCATTTTCTCAGTAGCAAGGCCACAAGTAGGCTCGATTGAAAAATCAGTAAAATGTCCGACTGAAAGTGTTGTTTGATGGAAATCAAGAGATTGACTTTGCTTAACTGGAAAAATAATATCAATTTCATCTACATTTAAAATACAGAGCTTTTGTATACCTGCTCGACCAGGTACCATTTCAGTTCGGATAATTCCTGCTTTTTCAAGCTTCTTAATGTGCATCGTCATAATAGCACTACTTAACCCAACTGCTTCAGCTAATTCTCGTATATTTGAAGATTTCTTTGATAGAATTTGAATAATAGAAAGGCGTACATTACTTGCAAGAGCTTCAAAGACGGGCAATGATTTGTTTGAAATATCGAGTTGCATCTCGTTCCTCCAACTTTTTATTGATTGCGTTTACATGAAATATTTTCTTTTTAATTATACATATAAGATTTCGTTTAATCAAATGGGGCTAATTTATAGTAGATGAAGATTGACATTGTATTCATTGCTTTTTATTTATAAAATAAGAACATGGTGATTTGAAAGGAGAAGAAGATGAGAGAATTACATATTCAACAAGCAAATACAAGAAAAGAAATCCCTAAAACAAATGAGCTAGTATTTGGTCGACACTATTCAGATCATATGTTTGTGATGGATTATGAAGATGGAAAAGGTTGGTTTAACCCTCGAATTGTTCCATATAACCCAATTACATTAGACCCTGCTGCGATGATCTTTCATTATGGACAAACTGTATTTGAAGGTTTAAAAGCTTATCGTACTTCGGATGATCAAATTTTGATGTTTCGTCCGGAAGAAAATTTCAAAAGGCTCAATCGGTCTAGTGAGCGTTTAAGCATGCCAAAGGTTCATGTAGATGAGATGATCGTTTACTTAAAACAGTTACTTAAGTTAGATAAAGAGTGGATTCCAAAAGAAGAGGGCTATTCGTTATACATACGTCCATTTATTATCTCGACTGAATCCAATTTAAGTTTAGCCCCTTCCAAAACGTACACATGTATGATTATTTTATCTCCAGTTGGTTCCTATTATAAAGAAGGGATTAAACCAGTTAGGATACATGTGGAGGAGGATTACACACGTGCTGTAAAAGGTGGGACGGGTACAGCCAAAACAGCAGGGAATTACTCTGCCGCATACAAAGCTCAAGAGAAAGCAACAGAAGAAGGCTATTCTCAAGTGTTATGGCTTGATGGGATTGAAAAGAAATATATTGAGGAAGTTGGAAGTATGAACGTCTTTTTTAAGATAAATGGAGAAGTTGTTACGCCTAAGCTAAATGGGAGTATTCTAGAAGGGATTACACGTAAATCGATCATTGAACTATTACAAAAATGGGGAATTATTGTAAACGAACGCCAAATCTCTATCGATGAACTATTTACAGCATACGAACGTGGAGAACTTGAGGAGGCGTTTGGTACAGGTACGGCTGCGGTCATCTCACCGGTTGGAGAATTAAAATGGAATGACCGTCAAATGGTGATTAATAATCGCCAAACTGGTGACTTAGCGCAAAAGCTATATATAACTTTAACAAGCATTCAAACAGGGAAAGAAGAGGATCCATTTGGATGGGTTGTGCACGTACAAGAGTAACGATTTAAATGGTCATTTAATAAGCAATTTAGATAGTGAACAATGTAATATTTAAGCATGCAATGTCATTTTTAGCGTACAAAATAGAATATTAATGATGAAGTAGCTAGGGGGAGCAAAGATGTTAAAGGCGATTTTTTTTGATTTAGATGATACGCTTCTTTGGGATCAAAAAAGTGTTTCAAAGGCGTTTGAAGAGACGTGTAAGGTAGCGCAAGACCAATACGGTGTTAATGCAAAAGCATTAGAAGAGGCTGTTAGAGAAGAAGCAAGAAAATTATATTCTTCATACGAAACGTATGAGTTTACCCAAATGATTGGGATTAATCCTTTTGAAGGCTTATGGGGAAACTTTTTAGATGATCATGAACATTTTAAAAAGATGAGTGAAATTGTCCCTGTCTATCGACGGGATGCGTGGACGAACGGTTTAAAATCGTTAGGGATAGATGAACCAAACTTTGGCCAGAAGCTTGCCGAACGTTTTCCTGAGGAACGTCGGAAACATCCTTTCGTTTACGAAGAAACATTTTCGGTGTTAGATAAATTGAAAGGTTCATATAAATTATTATTACTAACAAACGGATCGCCTGATTTACAGCAAACGAAATTATCCATTACACCAGAGATCGCTCCATACTTTGATGAAATTATTATTTCTGGTGGCTTCGGTAAAGGTAAGCCAGACCCATCTATTTTTGAACATGCTCTTGCACGAGTAAATGTTCAAAAGGATGAAGCAATAATGGTAGGAGATAACTTAATGACGGATATTTTAGGCGCGAATCGTGTAGGAATTCCATCAGTTTGGATTAACCGACACGAAAAAGAACGTAATGAGGTCACTCCTTCTTATGAAATTACGCATTTAAATGATTTATTCACACTCATTGAACAAATTGAAAATCAAAAGTAATTGATGATGAGGGAGTAGGATGAGACAAAAGTATTTTAATCAATGAGAAGCCGAACAAAATACAGAGAGGAGCAAATTTCACCGTTCCTGAAATATACTTCGCTATGTTCTCTAAATGCTCGGATTCTCAGCTAAACACTTTTGTTTAGTCCTATCCTCTTCTATATTATAAATTTCGATATCGAAATACTTTACATCGAAATAAAATACGTGTACAATATATGTAATGAACGAGGGAAAAATAGAGAATGAGTATCCGAAAGAAATAACTATTAGGAGTGAGTAAAGATGGAATTAAAACCATTAAAGGGACAGCACCATGTATCAGCTATCACAGGTCAAGCAGAAAAAAACTATCGTTTCTATACAGAGATAATGGGGATGAGGTTGGTTAAGAAAACCGTTAATCAAGATGATACGTCAGTATATCATTTGTTTTATGCCGATGAACGAGGAAATCCAGGAACTGATTTAACATTTTTCGAATTGCCTTATGCTGGACAAACGTATCGCGGTACGAATAGTATTTCATTAACGAGCTTACGAGTACCTTCTGATGAAGCTCTCTTATATTGGAAGGAGCGTTTTGAACATTTTAACGTTAATCATAGTGAGATAGCAGAATATACAGGAAGAAAGACCTTGAACTTTGAGGATTTTGAAGGGCAACGATTGCAGTTAGTATCAGATGAAACGAACAACGGTGTTGCAGGAGGGACTCCTTGGGAAGAAAGTCCTGTACCTGAACGCTATGCGGTTATAGGATTAGGGCCAGTCCAATTAACTGTTTCAACATTCGAGCATACAGCAATGATATTAACGGATCTCATGGGCTACCGAGAAATACGATCATATCCGTCACCTGTTGAAGGTCAAAAGGATATTCGCGTTTTTGAAACGGGCGAAGGGGGATCTGGTGCGGAAGTACATGTAGAAGAGCGTTCTGATTTGCCACGTGAACGCCCAGGGCGTGGAAGCGTTCACCATGTAGCTTTTCGTGTTGAAAATGAAGAGGAATTAACAAGATGGGTTGAACGATTGAAACAATTCCGACTACCCAATTCAGGTTTTGTGGAACGTTATTACTTCCGTTCTCTGTATTTCCGTGAGCAAAACGGCATATTATTTGAATTAGCAACGGACGGTCCTGGGTTTGAGGGGGATGAATCTTTTGAAACGTTAGGTGAAACGTTAGCACTTCCACCGTACTTAGAAAATCAACGTGAGCAAATTGAAGCAACGATTAAGCCATTAAATACGAAACGTTAGGAGAGTGTTTTATGAAGTATCTATTTCGAGAAGGAAAAGATCGTAACGGATTGACTTTTTTATTGTTGCACGGAACTGGAGGAAGCGAAGAGGACTTGCTTCCGATTGCCGCTTTAATTGACTCTGAAGCAAATGTATTAAGCGTTAGAGGGAATGTGTTGGAAAATGGTATGGCACGTTTTTTCAGGCGAGTTGCTGAAGGAGTGTTTGATGAAGAGGATTTAATCTTTCGAACGAAAGAACTTTATTCATTTGTGAAGGAGAAAGCCGATGAATACGGTTTTGATGAACAGAAAGTTGTAGCTATTGGATATTCCAATGGGGCAAATATTGCTGCAAGCTTACTGTTTCATTACGAGAACGCGTTAAAAGGTGCAATCTTATATCATGCGATGGTACCTCTTAAAGGATTAACATTACCTGATTTGAGTAACAGCTCTATTTTTATAGGTGCTGGTAAACAAGATCCGTTAATACTAGCAACAGAAACTGAAGAGCTGATTACACTGCTGCAAGGTTCGAACGCTAATGTTACAAGTTATTGGCAGGAAGGCGGGCATCAATTGACACGCGATGAGGTTGAAGAAAGTAAACGGTGGTTCATCCAAACATTTAAATAACCTGTTTTAAAAAGGGGATTAGCAATCGTTATATTGCTAAACCCTAGACTGTAAACATAAATCCTTTGAGACTCATTCCTCAAAGGATTTTTTAGATTAATTCGTCTATTTTCTATCATTAAACCAATACTTGGAAGCTCATCATTAATGGAATAAAGATCTTTTATCAAATCGTAGATGAAGTTCAATCAGTTTACATTTGCTCTTTGTAGTAAAATGCTCACTAAGGTATAGATTTTACAGGTGTGATATATGATAATGAAAGTTACCGGTTAATAAGGAGTGACGTGTCTATATGAATATAAGTCGGACAGACATATTATATGAGCAAAAAAGAGTAAATGAAGTAGTTGCATATATAGAACAATACATGAATCAATTAGAAGCTCAAATCACAGCAAGAGGTACTGATGTAACCTTTATAAAAAAGAATTTTTGGGAGGACGTTACTGTAAACCTTGATAATGATGAAGAGGCTGTTGAAACGTTTTCCAGTATCAAACAACAAGCAGAATTATTATCGGAACGTGAACGTTCACAAATGCATGATACGTATCAATTAAAAAAGCTTGAACGTTTAAAAGATTCACCTTATTTTGGGCGTATTAATTTTGTCGAAAAGGGTGAGTCGGATGTAGAGCAAATATATATTGGAATTGCTTCACTTACGAATGAAGAAGGCTATGACTTTTACATCTATGATTGGCGTGCCCCTATAGCAAGTATGTATTATGATTTTGGTCCAGGTGAAGCATTCTATGAAACACCATTAGAGAAGGTAACGGGAGAGATACTCTTAAAGAAGCAAATGCTTATTAGACAAGGAACAGTTAGACATGTTTTTGAAACAGGAATGACGATTGGAGATGATGTCTTACAAGAAGTATTAGGCAGTCAATCATCTGCGCAAATGAAAAGTATCGTATCAACGATTCAGCAGGAACAAAATCAAATTATACGTAATGAGAGAAGTAAAATTTTGATTGTGAATGGTGTAGCCGGCAGTGGCAAAACATCAGTTGCTATGCAACGTGTTGCTTATCTTCTATATCGCTATCGTGAACAGATAAGTGCGGAGCAAATTATCTTATTTTCACCAAATGCTTTGTTCAATCAATATGTGGCAGAAGTATTGCCAGAGCTAGGTGAGGATAATATGCAACAAACGACATTTCAAGCGTATTTACATCATCGTTTAGGAAAACGCTGGAAGATAGAAGACCCTTATGATCAACTTGAATATGTATTAACGAAGAAGGATGAAAACGATTATCTTCAAAGACTTGAATCTATTGACATGAAATCATCATACACATTCATGAAGGAAATGGATCGATTTATTGATACATTACGATCAGTTGGGTTACCGTTTCATCATGTTTATTTTCACGGAGAGGTTCTATTTCAATCGAAATGGATTAGTGAACACTTTGATAAAACCGATTCATCGTTATCCATTCCTAATCGAATAGAACAATTAATTGAGACTCTTTTGAAACATATAGATATCTTTGAAAAAGAAGAACGAAAGCAAAATTGGGTATTAGATGAGATTGAACAACTTTCTGATAGTGTCATTCAAACTGTTTATGAGCGTATCGAACGAGAAAGTGATGGCTATGTTGATTCTGTTCGCGAGGAATCATTACTACGTGCGTTAATCGTAAAGAGAAAATTAAAGCCAATACGTGCGAGCATTCGTCAGTTCTCATTTATCGATTTTCCCTTGTTATACGAACAGTTTTTACAATCACTAAATCCCAAATCTTTTCCGCATCAGTTATATTTTAATGAAATGATCGAGACGACCGTATCTCAATTAAAAAAACGAAAGTTATATTATGAAGATATGACACCGTTTCTTTATTTAAGAAGTATGATTGAAGGTTTTGAAGTGAATATGGCAATGAGGCATGTGTTTGTAGATGAGGCTCAAGATTACTCACCATTTCAATTTGCTTATCTAATGAAATTATTTCCAAAGGCTCGATTTACCATATTAGGTGATCTTCATCAATCAATTTATGCTCATTCCTATCGCATGGATTCATTTCAATTGTTTCACGAAACATCATTTTCAGAAAAAGTAGAATCATACTCGCTAACAAAAAGTTATCGTTCTACTAGACAAATTATCGATCTTGCTAGTGAAATCATTGACTCAGGAATTATCCCCTTTAATCGTTCTGGTGCGAAGCCAATGCTCATTCAAGTTAAGAATGAGGAAGAACGTCGGCAAAGAATCGTTCAAGAAGTAAATCGTTTACAGAGAGAGCACGAAGGAAAGGTTGCAATTATTTGCAAATCTGATGAGCAAACGTATTTAGCTTATCATCAGCTAAGCAATGATTTAAATATGACCTATGTAAAGAAAGATACGTCAGAAATACAAAGCTCAATTCAAGTGATTCCTGCTTACTTAGCAAAAGGGATGGAATATGATTGTGTTATTATTTATGATGCATCCATTCATTCTTATTCAGAAGAAAAGGAACGAAACCTACTTTATACAGCCTGTACAAGAGCGATGCATTCTTTAACATTATGTTATGACGATATGCTTAGTCCTTTGTTGCCGAAAAACAAAGAGCTCTATACATGACAATGACTTAATACGTCATGTATAGTAAAAAAGAAAGCGATTTCGTTATATAGAGGGAGGAAAAATAATGAAATATAATCAACTAGGTAGTACTGATTTAAGAATAAGTGAATTAAGCTTTGGAACCTGGGCGATCGGTGGTGCTTGGGGACAATCTGACGATCAAGAAGCGATACGTGGATTGCATCGAGCAATGGACTTAGGCGTTAATTTTTTTGATACAGCAGATGTATATGGTGATGGCCATAGTGAAGAGCTAATCGCTAAAGCAACAAAAGGTAAAGAGAATAATATTTATATCGCGACAAAGTTTTGTCGTGCCGGCGATATTCATGACATAAAAACGTATTCTCCTCAACAAGTTCGTGCCTATTGTGAAGCAAGTCTAAAACGATTACAGAGGGAGCAAATTGATCTGTTTCAAGTTCACTGTCCTCCTTTTGAAATCATAAAAGAAGGTAGTGTCTTTCAAGTATTAGATCAATTACAACAAGAAGGGAAGATTCGTTATTATGGTGTAAGTGTTGAAACGGTTGAAGAAGGCTTGTATTGTATCGAAAACTATGCGAATGTGAGAGCATTACAAGTCATTTTTAATGTATTACGTCAAAAGCCTTTAGAACATTTATTACCGAAAGCGATTGAAAAGCAAATCGGCATATTAGCTAGGGTTCCATTAGCAAGTGGGCTATTAACAGGGAAGTTTTCAAAAGATTCATCATTTTCAAGTGATGATCATCGTCATTTTAACCGTGATGGTGCAGCGTTTAATGTTGGGGAAACTTTTTCAGGGCTTCCGTTTGAAAAAGGTGTAGAATTAAGTGAAAAAGTTAATTGGATGAAGGAAGGTAGAGGTTCATTAACACAAGCAGCCCTAAGGTGGATTCTCGATCAAGAGGGGATAACTTGTGCAATCCCAGGATTTAAAACGGTCAAACAAATTGAGGATAACTTAGAAGCTATTAACGTTGCTCCATTTTCAAAAGAAGAAATGGAAAAGCTTAGCTCTTTCTACAAAGAAGAAGTTCATCAACATATTAGAGGTGTTTACTAAAGTAAAGAGAGTTTGGAAAACAGAGTTTTAGTACAAATGCTTCATCCATATTCTCCAGTAATTTTTGAATTTGATAGGTATTTAATTAAAATCTTAATATGTTGTTAGTGGAAAAGCTTTATATCGAAGGGAATCAATATGTATTGATTTAGAAGAGGAAGGCAAACTAAGGAAGAAAAGACTTCTAGCGGAGGGATCCTTACATGAAAAGATTACGTCTAAGCTTTTTAGTCGCAATGGCTTTTGTCATTTGCCTTCCTTGCTTTGCTAATGCAGAAATGCAGACATTTAATGAACCACCCTTCTCACATTATAAAGTTTCGAGTGGGGACAGTTTTTGGTTTATTGCTCAACGTTATGGTTTAGATTATCGTGAGCTAATGAGATTGAATCCTGATGTAGAGCCATTAAACATGCATGTGGGAGAGGTTATTCGTTTAAAGCCAGAAGCATCGCATCATAGTACGTTTGAAGATCAAGTGGTAGCACTAGTCAATCAAGAACGAGCAAGAGTCGGTCTGCGTTCATTACAACATAGGCAAGACCTTAAACATGTCGCCCATAAAAAAGCGGAGGATTTAATTAACTCAAATTATTTTTCTCATACTAGCCCTAACTATGGCTCACCGTTTGATATGCTCCGCTCATTTGGTATTAGTTACCGAACCGCAGGAGAAAATATTGCTAAAGGTCAAACGACACCTGAACAAGTGATGCAAGACTGGATGAATTCTCCTGGTCACCGAGAAAATATTCTTAAGCCCGAATATGACGCAATTGGGGTAGGGTTTTATCATAGTGCATGGGTACAAATGTTTATTCAAACACGATAATGAATCAATTCCATACTTCAAAAGAGGTTTCTGTAAGAATCATTTATGATCTTCTAGAAATCTCTTTTTGTTTCGCTTCATTTAGATGAACTCAAGCTCTTTGAATGTCGAAACATATTAGTTACTTTGGAGTTTCGCCCAATCAGAAGAAGTGATTTGTTCATACGTTAGTGAGTGTGAAGCAGTGATGCTTTAACAATGAATGAAGGAGGATTAAAATGAGCACAGCAGGTTATTCTGGCGGTTTTGCGTTAATAGTTGTTTTATTTATATTGCTTGTGATCGTTGGTGCAAGCTGGTTAGGTACTGGATATGGTAGTTCTCCGTCATATGGTTATGGCGGCTATGGATTTTAATTATGCCAATCAAGAAATTTGGCTTATGTTAGACAAATCGAAGTATTGTGTGGTCGCTACGGTTGTTAAAGCCCTTAAAGGAGTAGTTTTTCTCCTTTAAGGGAAAGTAGCAGCTGTTGTTAGCAAGGTTATCTTACCAGAAAAACAATGATGCGAGCGCGAGTCCTGCTATAAAACCGAAAGCAATTGGATAGCCTCTCCATCCCCAGTAACCATAATGGAAGCCACCAAATTGAGAGCTATCAGGTTGAATAAAAACATGAGTGTTTGTGACATGAGTTATAGTACCGACATGTTTTCTTCCGCATTTATCGGTAATGCAAACTCGTTGGCCCTTGTATTTACAACACATTTCATAATAGGACATGATCGTTCCCTCCTTAAGTAAGTGTCTCCATGTATCCTATTACACAGCTGTCACATTGATTGTGAGTAAGCCTATTTGTCAAGTGAAATGTACAAAAGCCTTGGTTAAAATGAAGAACTGTTAGAGGAGGATATGATGAATTATCTCGATTTGTTAAAAAAGCTCTCGATTAATAGTGCACATCCAGGTGGTATAAATAGTACAAAAAGACTAGTGGGAAAAGAATCGATATCTAAAGAGAGTTCGGTATTAGAAATTGGTTGTGGAACCGGTGTGAGTGCTTCATTTATTTATAATAGAAGTCAAAGTCATATAACGGTTATTGATCAAGATGAGGAAATGCTCCTGAGTGCAAAGGCAAGATTCGAATTGAAAAATCAACCTATAGTAGCTATTCATGCTTCAGTTGAATCAATGCCATTTCGAGATGAGACGTTTGACTTTGTGTTCTCAGAGTCGGTTTTAGCTTTTGCTGATAAGCATGCTATTTCTGAATGCTATCGTGTTTTAAATAAAGGTGGGAGGTTCATCATACATGAAATGATATTAACTGATCAAATCACAGACGAAGAGTTAATACAACTACAAAGATTTTATCGGTTTAAACAATTTAATCAAAAAAACGATTGGTTCAATATCCTTCAGCAATCGGGATTTACACATATTGAAGAAGAATCAATTGCCGAAACTCAAAATAGCGGTAGTGAATTTCAACTTACAGACGAGATTGATGAAGCAACATGGGATATACTAGAACAGCATGAGCAATTGGTAACAAAATTTCGTTCTAAAATGAACAGTGCTATTTGGCGTTGTCAAAAAGAGTAAAAGTATAAATTTTCAGAAATCTCTTGACTATTCACGTTAGTCGGTTTATCATTTTTTGAATAATAATGAATTCTTAGACATAAAAAAACGATAAACATGACAAATAGAATGATTTTTAAGAGAAGGATGGAGGAAAGGCCGTATAATTATGATTAAATCATTGATAATCTATATGTGAGCTTGGTTATTAAGGGAATGGAGTGGAATATGAAAATCAGAATAGTTGATTTTTCATAGTAAAGTGCGATACATTTAAATACAGATTTAAAAGAGTCCTAAAGAAAAAGAGAGGCAAAATAATGGAATCAAATTACCCTAAAACGACAATGGTTATTTTTGGAGCGACAGGAGATTTAGCGAAAAGAAAGCTTTTTCCATCTATTTTCAGGCTTTATAAGGCTGGCAAAATTTCAAATGAATTTGCAGTAGTTGGAGTCGCTCGTAGACAATGGTCTGATGAAACGTTGCGAGAAGTGATTAGTGAATCTTTAAAGGATGAAGATCCAAAGTTAGTGGAAGAGTTTCGTTCTCATTTTTATTATTTAGCATTTGACGTAACAAATAAAGAATCGTACCAAAAGTTAGATTTAATGCTTTCAAAACTTGAAGAGAAATACAACATACCAGGTAACCGTATTTTCTATATGGCTATGTCACCGCAATATTTTGGCACGATTGCCGTTAATTTGAAGCAAGAAAAAGTAACGGATACGAATGGTTGGACAAGGTTAATGATTGAAAAACCATTTGGTCATGATTTACCATCTGCTCAGAAATTAAATAATGAAATAAGAGAAGCATTCTCTGAAAATGAAATATATCGAATTGATCATTATTTGGGTAAAGAGATGGTGCAAAATATTGAAGTGATTCGCTTTGCGAATGCGATCTTTGAACCATTGTGGAACAATCAGTACATATCTAATGTACAAGTCACTTCAAGTGAAGTGCTTGGTGTTGAGGATCGTGGCGGCTATTATGAGCACTCTGGCGCATTGCGTGACATGGTACAAAACCATATGCTTCAAATGGTTTCATTGCTTGCAATGGATCCTCCGATTAGGTTAACGACTAACGAAATTCGCAGTGAGAAGATTAAGGTATTCCGTGCTTTACGCAAATTATCACTTGATCAAATTCAAGATTACGTTGTACGTGGACAGTACGGTCCAGGTAAGGTTAAAGGAAAAGAAGTGACAGGTTATCGTAGTGAAAAGAATGTTGATCCTGAATCAAATACGGAAACATTTGTCGCAGCAAAGCTTCTTATTGATAATCATCGTTGGGCAGGTGTACCATTCTATATTCGAACAGGAAAACGAATGAAGGCAAAGTCGACGAAAATTGTCATTGAATTTAAAAATCGTCCAATGAAGCTTTATTATAGCGAAAATGATGAATTGAAAGCAAACCTACTTGAAATTAACATCCAGCCAGATGAAGGGATTACGTTGCATTTGAATGGGAAAAAAGTAGGGAGCTCTGGAAGATCTATTCCGGTGGAATTAACATACAGCAATGATAGTGATGCGTCAGCCAATACTCCAGAAGCATATGAACGATTGATTTATGATTGTATGCTAGGAGATGCAACAAACTTTGCCCACTGGGATGAGGTTGACTTGTCTTGGACGTATATCGATACCATTTCCCAAGCTTGGTCAAATGGTCATAGTGATTTAGCTATTTATGAATCAGGAACGATGGGGCCACAAGCTTCTGATGATTTACTATCCAAGGATGGATTCCAATGGTGGCCAGTCGTTGATGATGTTGACTAGAGTAAAAAACTATGCTCTAAGGGTTAATAAATATAATCCTTAGAGCATTGTTTTGCTTAAATCAAAAAGAAGGAGAAATGAGATGAGACCAAAAGTAATGCTTGTGGATGGGATGGCTCTTTTGTTTAGGTCATTTTTTGCAACAGCTATGTCAGGATATTATATGATTAATAGTCAAGGGACGCCGACAAATGCTATTCATGGGAGTCTGAAGCATTTGTTTATGGCGATCAATGAATTTCATCCAACGCATGTGATCTGTTGTTGGGATATGGGAAGTAAAACATTCAGATCGGAAATTTATGAGCCATATAAAGCAAATCGTGGCGAGCCTCCATTGGAATTAATTCCTCAGTTTGAATTAATTAAAGAAGTCATGTCAGAATTAACGATTCCAAACGTTGGTCTAGAAGGATATGAGGCAGACGATTGTATCGGAACATTGGCCAAGCAGTTGAAAGAAGAAAATGATGTGCTCATATTAACAGGAGATCAAGATATTCTTCAGTTACTAGATGATCATGTGTCAGTCATATTGTTGAAAAAAGGATACGGAAATTATCATACGTATACAAAGGAATCTTTCATTATAGAGAAAGGTATTACACCGATACAACTAATTGAATTAAAGGCACTAATGGGGGATACGAGTGATAACTATCCTGGAGTAAAGGGGATTGGAGAGAAAACAGCTCTGCAATTATTATTAAAATACGATCATGTAGAGGGAATTAAAGAACAAGTCGCTTCGTTAACACCAGCTCAACGCAAAAAAATTGAAGCAGATCGTGAAATGATTGATATATGCTATAAATTAGCTACCATACATTGTGAAGTACCGATAGAATGTCAATTAGAAGAAGCGTGTCTTGATATTGATCGTAAACGTGCAATGGACATGATAACAAAGCTTGAGCTAAAAGGGATTGATCAATTTTTACCATAAATGCTGAGGCTGGGACAAAAGTGTGTTGATAAATGAATTTACGAACAAATAGATGGAGGTGTACATAAGTCGCTCCTGAACTATACTTCGCTTTCCGCGGGCAACTGTTTGCTACGCATGGTACTGAAAAGTTTGGTTTGTAACTTTTTTGGTGATACATACGCATATTGTTCGGATTTTCAATTTAACTCTTTCATGATGTCCCAGCTTTTTTAGTTTCTGAATAGGTCGTTGCTATGATTGAATATTGTCAGTAATCCATTGATCATTAGGTAAAAAGAATGAGCACAAACCGACAATTGGTATAGCAACTGTGATAAAAATCGTATTGTTTAAACCAATTACATCAGCAAGAACCCCAAGTATAACTGATCCAATAGCGCCCATTCCAAATGCTAATCCGACAATGAGACCGGAGACGAGTCCAATTTTACCAGGAACAAGTTCTTGTGCATAGACGACTGCGACCGAAAAACTAGATAAAATAATAAAGCCTATGATGGAGATTAAAGGATAAGCAATTACTGGTGTCACATGTGGCAATAGTAAACTTAATGGTGCTGATCCTAGCATAGATATTATCAAGATTGTTTTTTTACCAAAACGATCTGCTAGTGGACCACCGGCAAATGTCCCAATTGCACCGAAAGCCAAAAATAAAAATAAATAGATTTGCGCTTGTTGAATCGATATACTATACGTTTCAATGGCAAAAAATGCGTAGAAATTAGTAAGACCAGCATGAAAGAGAGAACGAGCGAAAACGAGAAAAATGAGAAGAATCATCGCTAGTGTTACGACCTTCCTCGTTGTTGTTGATGGATGATATTCGGTCGAATGTCTCTTTAATTGTATGCTTTTCACATTTTTCTTCATTTCAGCTGAATACCATTTGGCAATATAAAAAAGTAATGCAATGGCTATCGCTGCAACAAGTGTGAACCAAATAGAGCCAAATTGCCCTAGTGGGACTAACACTATTGCTGTAATTATTGGTGCTAACGCTTGACCGCTATTTCCACCTACTTGATAAATGGATTGCGCTAGTCCGCGTCTTTCTCCTGCGGCCATGTATGCAACACGTGAACCTTCAGGATGGAAAGTTGCAGAACCAATACCAATAAATATGACAGATATAATGACAATAGAAAATGATGGAGCAAATGCAAGGCCCAATACACCGAAAAATGTAAATGATAACCCGATTGGTAGAGCGTAGGGAGATGAGTTACGATCTGTATAGGTTCCAACAATTGGTTGAATGACAGAAGCCGTTAAATTAAGAGCAAATGCGATCATCCCCAGTTGTGTAAATGTTAGACCCATTGATTGTTGGAGAATAGGGAACATAGCTGGTACAAGTGCTTGAATGGCGTCATTAAGCAAATGAACAAATCCAATAATAAATAAAATATGGTACAACGTTTTTGATTCGTTCTTTGGAATGTTTTTAGTTTGATTTAAGGCTTGTGCTTGCATAATTGTCCTTCTCTCTAGGATTGATGTTTATTACGCTTATGTTTCCACATTAAGAAACGATAACGGATGACACAGCCAATACAAAACCCTCCAAGGGCTAATGCAGAAGCAATGATAACCATGATTGAGAATAGATAGCCAAATATAGGTTGGTTACTTAAGAAGCTGATAAGAGATAGAGCTATACATATTGTCGCAATCCATTGGTTAAAATATTGCTGATCAGGATCCTCTTGTACATACTTTTCATGAGGATGCTTAAGAAAACGATAACTGTTTTTAATGATAGGGTTTTGTCTAGAGTAAAGTGTATATAGACCAATGGTTAATGGTATTAGTAATAACCAAATGCTTGTTAATAATGATAGTGCTACCGTTAATAAAATAAACATTTGATTCGTCTGAACGAGTGGTTTTGGAATTCCCATTTATATGCCTCCTTTACCTTTATTATAACGTGATTATGATAGAAAATCTTGCTTCAATAAGAAACAAACAGATAATTTCACATAAATGCACGCTTAGCTGACGATCTTCTTTGGCCTCTAATACGACTTTAACTGGAACAAGATTGTTTATCTTTGATAATCGTCATCCATTAAAGTCGTCTGAATAAATAGGAATGATTTTCTATTTATTGCTCATAATAAAAGGCGAAAGGGGGGTGATTAGATTGGCTAAGCGTAACAAAAATAAAAATAATCCAGCTCAACAACAGGAACAACCTAATAATGTTGAAATGGCTCAGGAAACAGAAGCACAAGAATTAAATCGTAAGGAAAAAAAGAATCGTAAAAACAAACAATAACATACTTAAGTAGCATGATGAAGACCAACCTTTTCCTTGCATTAGGTTGGTCTTTAAGCATGTTTGATGAGGTATGTTTAGAAGAAGTGGAACAATCGTATTGAGTACTCTTGGGTGATATTGCTTTCCATTATGATCGATGCTCATGCTCTGAAATGCTCGATAGGGTTTGTCCCGCTTCATTGACTAACTGATGATCAAGGGCTAAATCACCGATTGAAACCATCCCGACTAGTTGATTATTTTCGACAATAGGCAATCTGCGAATTTGATGCTCACTCATTAAATTAGCTGCCTCATGGATGTCGGTACTAGGGGAAGCTACAGTGATATTTGTAGTCATGCAATCCTTCACTGGAACGTGTGCATCAGCTCCGTTTGCAGTAGAACGAAGTGTAATATCTCGATCTGTCACAATACCGATGAGTTGATCTGCTTCAACAACAGGAATGGAACCAATGTCATGCTGTTTCATTAAATCAGCTGCTTCTTGAATCGTTTGATCGGGATTGATTGTCACAATGTTCGTTGACATGCATTCTGAAATCGTGTTCATTTTATTCCCTCCTTCCTTGTCAGTATGTTTCAATTGTTTGACAATATTCCCTCTATTTAAAAGTAAAAATATCCAATGAAAAAAGCTTATAGAACGGTAAATATTCACACATAATAAGACAAAGAAAGGGTGAGAACATGAATTATTCAAGTGATTCGAGAGGAACGATTTTTTTCCCGATTTTCGGTCGGTTTAATGCAAGTCCTCAGTCAATAAAAAATAGTCATGATACGTATGATGTGTATTTAGAAGAGGATTATATCGGAAAAAAAGAATTGTTGACAGAAAATGATACAATTGAGGATGTGTTGAAGTTTATCGAAAGTCAAGGCATTTCAGATGTTGAAGCTCATTTGAAAGGCGATCATTATATCATTGAAGCTCATACAAAAGATTTAGAGAGAGTGAAAGCAGTTATTGAAACGTATTTACAAAATCGCTAAAAGAACGAGTGGGTGCTTTAAAAAGGTTTCGGTCCTTTTAAAGTACCCACTTTTTAATTGGGATATTAAAGCTTGTTTGTCGTGTAACTATTCTATTTAGTTAGTTATTGATCTATCATATTATTGAATAGGTTTTAGCTGTTAAAATTTGATTTTTGTATTTTTGTGACTTTTTGTGTTAGAGCTTCGTTATATATGTAGAGTTTCTAATTGAGTAGACGGAGGGAACGACGATGGAGGAACAGTTGTTGTTAAGGGCAAAACAAGGGGATGACGATGCATTTAGCCAAATAGTTGAAATGCATATTAAAACAGTTGAAAAGTTTGCCTTTCAAATTGGTGTGTCGCCGACTCATATTGATGATGTGACGCAAGAAGTGTTTTTAAAAGTATATCGTTTTCTCCATAAGCATAATCGTGGAAAATTTACGACATGGCTTTATACAGTCACGATGAATGTTGTTCGAGACTTTTACCGTAAGGAACAGCAAATGAAGCGAAAAACGATTGAGTTTCAACGTTTTGCCAAAGAGCAAACGTTTATTGAAGATTATTTTGATGAGGAATCGAAAGAATTACACGGAATGATTCAACAATTGGATGAAAAATATAGAGTTCCGATTATTTTGCATTATTTTCATGGTCAAAATTATCAAGAAATTGCCTCTGTTTTAGAAGTGACAGAAGGGGCGATTAAAACGAGAATGTTAAGAGCGAAGCAAAAGCTAAAGGCGGAATATGAGAAAGTAGGTGTTCAACTATGACAGATCAATTAGAGAAAAAGCTTCATCAGCTAAAGGAACAATACGATGAATTGCCGACACATTCAAATCCAAGGTCAATTATGGATTATATAAAAAAGGAAGAGAAAAAGGCACGTCGCTTTTATATTCCTAAACAAATTCAAGTTGCTGCTCTTGTAATAGTCATGCTTGGAATTGGTTATGTTCTAGGAATGAATCAATTTGCAGGTGATGAAGAACTAGCTACTACCGATATGGCTGGAACGTTTTCTGGTGAATCAAATGCCGAAATGAGCGATTTAGATAATGAAATTTTTATGTCAATGGGAGAAGAGGATTATGCTGAGTCAGAAAGCTATTTAGAAGATCATAACGAAACACGAATGGGGAATGAATCAAGTGTAAAAACGTTCTATCCAGAAGGAATAGAGGAGGAAAAGGACTTTTTCCTAATGGACGATGATTATTTTACGGCTTACTATGATGTTAACTATCATTATCACCAACTAAATTCCTTAGATATGACGAGACATCAAGTTTATACGGATTTCATCGGTGATAATGAAGAGCCAATCTTATTTGAACTAACTTATTTTCGTCAACCGTATGAATTGGATCACTTAATTGACAATTACCAGAACATGTTAAGACAAGAAGGTTTTTCACAATTCGAAGATGATGAATCCTTCTTTTCAAATGAAACCTCTCTAAGTAATCAGGCAGCAATCGTGAGTGAGTTTAAGTCAGTATCAGAGGACATTCGTACGTCTGTCGCTATTATTGAACACAATGAGCGCTATTTGTTTATACGTACGAGTCAGTTCGAGGAGTATGCAGAAGTAAATGAAGGGTTAGGTTATGAAATTAAGTTTATGATCGATCAATTATCGTTACATTAAACAAATGAGGCGGGGACGTAACTAGTTAGAGCAGAATAGTATTGAAGGACATGTATACGTATCTGCTTTTTCATCATACGGCCAGTCGTTCGTTTGTCATTTCACCTCTAAATCTAAAGGCAAACCTAACTGATTCATATTATAATTATTAAACATAAGGACACTTCTTTCTGATTGGATTTTGTGTGGTAACTTAATTTAATTCAGAAGTTGTCCTTATTTTATTGTGAAAAGAGCGCAATGGAACGAACCTGCCCTAGCCTCATTACGTATGATGTGAATTTATATGCATGATTCAGAGAGGATTGTAGCAACTTAAAAAAGAAGCTGTTTGTTATTTTTGATTGAGAAAAGAGGGGTTCAGTGTGCAAATTTATTTTTCACCCGAATATTTCAATGAGCAATCCCATGTGTTAAATATTGTTACGGATCGAAACAAGCCTGTTGGAT
This sequence comes from Halalkalibacter hemicellulosilyticusJCM 9152, assembly GCF_000513115.1. GTDB lineage: Bacteria > Bacillota > Bacilli > Bacillales > Bacillaceae_D > Halalkalibacter > Halalkalibacter hemicellulosilyticus. The sequence goes on along the minus strand of NZ_BAUU01000012.1, from coordinate 103,486 downwards.
ATTTAGCATTTCTTTTAGATGAAACGAGTAATAAAATGTATGTTTATGGTCATTTGGAGGAAGAGGGGGTTAGTGAAGATTTTAAGGATTTAGTGAAGCCTTATTTACAAGGGTTGAAGAAGATTAAAGCAGAGGTAGAGGTGTATTCCTATCTTTCACTAGGAGGAAAACAAGTAACCATTGAATTAGATGAATAGGAGGTAAATAAAGGGAAAAGTGAATTTTTGTGTTAATACGCTTCTTTCATGAATAGAATGTACAGGCAGTATAGGCTGTCCCTACCATTCGTTCGTAAGGAGGCGTTTAGAAGGTGAGTGTCTTTTTTAGTTATATTATTTTAGGGTTATCACTTGCAGCTCCAATCGGACCTGTAAATGCAGCTCAAATAGATCGGGGTATAAAAAATGGTTTTTTGAATTCCTGGCTTGTTGGCTTAGGTGCAACAGTAGCTGATGCTATTTATATGTGTTTCGTCTATTTTGGTGTCGTGCAATTTATTGAAATTCCTTATGTTCAATTGTTCTTATGGGTATTTGGCTTCTTTCTATTAATCTATCTAGGGATGGAAAGCATTAATAGTGCAGGCCGCATAAAGACACAGGAGCGAACGCTAGATCGTGAATCCAAACTTAAATCATTTTCTACGGGGTTTTTTATGTCTCTATTTAATCCATTATCGATATTGTTTTGGCTTGGAATATTTGGATCGATCATAGCCAAAACAATAACGATGAATGATACGTATCATGTTATTCTTTATTGTGCAGCGATCTTTTTAGGCATTACCATTTGGGATCTGACAATGGCTGCTTTAGCAAGTACGATGCGCCATCTTTTAACGAATCGTTTTCTTTTTGTAATAGCTATTATTTCTGGGTTTAGTTTGATTGGTTTTGGTGTATATTTCGGTTATCAAGCTCTTGATATTATAGTTTTTTAAACAAAGTTGTATCATCATCAGAATGTTTCTTTTTCCATTTTTGACTCATGATAAGGGTGATGATAGCAATGACAAAAAGAAATAATAAACTAATGAAGAAGCCAGGTCTACTCGTATGATGAAATAATGTACCGATTACTGCTGCTATAATTAATAGACAACCTACTATCCGTTTTATTTGCTCAGAGCCTTCCAATGGAAGAATTCGCCCGAAGGAAGCAAGGATAAATAACCAGTTGTATAGCAGCATCAAGCCCGCGGCAGTCGTGACAAATTCATAAATATTATCTGGCATGAAAATGGACAAAATAATGGAAACGATGATGCCACTCGTCGTTAGTAAGATAGCTGGTAGCTCTAATTTGTTTTTAATTTTTTTGGCAAAAAGCTTAGGTGCATCATGGTCTTCTGCCAACGTCACAAGAATTCTGATGACTGCAAAAAGAGAGGCAACCATTGTTGAAAAACCAGCTATAATAAACACCCCATTGAAAATATCCTGTACATACACAATGTTATATTGATTTAACGCTGTGACAAAAGGACTTTCGTCCACTTTTATTTCATTCCATTTCACCATGAGCATCGCAAAGCTTAAAGACAATAAATAGATAACGATCAATAGAACTAACATGACTTTTCCTGATTTAGGTGCGTCATTCATATCTTTTAAACGAATGGCAAGTAAGCTCATGATCTCAATGCCACCAAATCCGTAGAAGCCAAAAATAAGAGCAGGAAGTAAACCAGTTATTCCGTTTGGAAACAAACTAGCTATTGTACGAGGAACCGTAATGGTTGCATCATTACGACCAAATAACCCAAAAAGAGCTAAAATGGCTAATACTATAAACATAACAATCGCTGCTGCCTTTAATATAGCAAGTAGATTCTCTACACGATCGAATCCTTTTGGTCCAATGAGAATAACGAATAATGCAAGCGCGGCATAAATACTTGCCAAAACCCATAAAGGTACGTTTGGAAACCAAAATTGAGTGAAAATAGATATAGCCGTTAATTGACTACCTATAATCAGCATTTCAGATGACCAATATACCCATCCGCTACTAAATCCTGCCCAACGGCCATATGCATTTTTAGCATATGAGCGAAAAGCCCCTTTTTGTGGATCGTTAATCATTAATTTAGAAAGTGCCTCGTATACACAGTATGTACCTATTGCTGCGATGATATAGGCTATTAAAACAGAAGGTCCTGCCATATTAATGGCGATACTTGATCCAAGGAAAAAACCTGTACCTATTGTACAAGCGACTCCAAGTAAAGATAATTGCCACCAGGCTAATGGTTTTTCGCTTTTAGTTGCCATCTTTTGTCCTCCTCTGGTTCACAGTTATAGTGTTTGAATGACGTGAAAGGTTTATGTATAGAAGTTAAAAAATGATTAGGTAATGGAGACATGAAAATGGGTCTGGTTTTGATGATATTTATTGTTTTAGGGTAAACGAAAAAGCACCCCGAATGAGAAACATTGAGGGTGCAGTGGCTGATTCTCCTAGCTTTCATTCATCTATAGTCCCTTTTTCACGACGAATAGGTAACGTACAGCATCTGAAAGAACCACCAGATTTTATGATTTCTGTAATATCAACTTCTATAACCGTATAACCACGGTCTCTTAGCTTTTGGTTCACTTGTTGATTAATAGGTAAGCTAAACAAGGTTTTTCGCCCAATCGATAATACATTTGTACCTAGTGTGAATTGCTCTTGTTCAGATACTTCAATTAAATCATAACGCTGAGAAAGAAAATCATACTCCTTTTTTGAAAAGGCATTTGGATAATAAAGAGCTTCTGTAGGTGAAATGATATTGAAGACACAATCTAAATGTAAATATTTTTCCGTAAAGGGGACTGAAACGACTTCGTAGTTTGGCATTATTTTTTGCAGGTGATGGATCGCATTTTGATTAGTACGGTTACTTATCCCCACATAAATAGTTTTGCCATCAATAATGACATCTCCACCTTCAATCATATCACCAAGTAAATTATAATAAGAGATCTTTTGGTCATGTAACCATGATTTAAGTAAATCTTCTTCACCTTGTCGAATGTTGTGTGCCATTTCTGCTACGAATACGATATGCCCTATTGTAAATCCTATATCTCTTGTAAATACTTGTTCAGGAAAGAGATGTACTGGTGGAAGCAATACGACTTCAATCTGTTGTTTCTTTAATTGCTTAACAAACTCTTTATGCTGTCTTAAGGCGAGTTCAATATGAATTCCTTCATTCATAAATTTCTTTTGGGTTTCATTAATGACATCGCGGATGGTCATAAATTTAGGTTCACATAGAACGACCGTATGTAAGGGGGCATACTCCGTTTGACAATACGGTAATGTAGGCCTTTTATTAAAAATTGACATGCTTATCCTCCCATTTTCTGACCTGTTTATAATATAACCAATTTTCTAAAATACATGAGACAAATTATCTGTTCATATAAATAGTAAAAATATAGCTGTAAGTAAGGAGGAACTATGCAAATTTATGTGATTCAACAAGGTGATTCCCTTTGGAATATCGCACAAGCTTATGAATCTTCTGTAACGGATATTGTAGAGGCAAATCAAATTCCAGACCCTAACCAACTCGTTATTGGTCAATCGATTGTGATTCCGATTGTCGGACAATTTTATTGGGTTCAGCTAGGAGATAGTTTGTGGTCAATTAGTCGTCAATTCGGACTTGATTATATGTTCTTAGCAGATATCAATGAGCTATCTATACAACAACCACTTCAAGTTGGAATGAGGCTATATATCCCAGAATTAACAAAACGAGAAATAGAATCGAATGCTTATATTGAGCCAATTGGAGAAACCGTTAGTGAGGAGCTTTTGATAAGTGCTAGAAATGTTGGACGTTTTTTAACATATTTAGCTCCGTTTAGTTACGAAGCACGCAGAGATGGTTCTTTAGATCCACAACCTCTAAATGGAATTCCAGAAATAGCTGAAGAGACAGGCGCTTCATTAATGATGGTTATTACGAATCTCGAAGATGGTCAATTTAGTGGAGAATTAGCTGTAGATATTTTACAAAGTGAAGAAGTTCAAGATCGATTACTAGATACAATTATAGAAGAGGCATTACGTGTAGGCTATAAGGATATTCATTTTGATTTTGAGTTTTTACCTGGAGATCAACGAGAGGCGTACAATCAGTTTTTAAGAAAAGCAGCTGAGAGAATTCGAGCAAATGGCCTATTAATTTCGACTGCATTAGCACCAAAAACGAGAGCAGATCAACCTGGACAATGGTATGAAGCCCATGACTATCGGGCTCATGGAGAAATTGTAGATTTTGTCGTTTTAATGACCTATGAGTGGGGTTATTCAGGAGGACCTCCGATGGCGGTGTCGCCGATCGGTCCAGTCGAAGAGGTTGTACAATATGCATTAACAGAAATGCCAGCTAATAAGATTATGCTAGGACAAAATTTATATGGCTATGATTGGACTCTCCCTTTTGTACCTGGTGGAGACTACGCGGAAGCTATTAGTCCACAAGAGGCCATTCAAAGAGCGCAGCGATACCAAGTAGCGATTCAATTTGATGAAGATGCACAGGCTCCTTTTTATTTTTATACAGATGAAGAGGGAAGTGAGCATGAAGTTTGGTTCGAGGATGCTAGATCCATTCAGGCGAAATTTGATCTAATTAAACGATTACAACTTAGAGGAATCAGTTATTGGAAGTTAGGTTTGGCATTTCCACAAAATTGGTTATTATTAGCGGATCGTTTTCAAATTGTAAAGCGTTAACGATAAGATGGGTCATTTTACATGTAATTATCGTAAAGTGATCCATTTTTTATGGTAAACTACTGATAATAGAAAAGGGCACGGAAAAAGTTTGTTTTTTAACTTTTTTGGTGTCCTTTAAGCAACGAGTGAAGTTATTGCTTGGCAAATCAAAGGTACTGAAAAAGTTAATTTGTGCTTTTTCAGTGGACTCATAATAGAAGGATGGGAGCGTTTGTTATGAATATGATTAAATCTGTTAATGTTGGAAAAGTCAAAGTCATTTCGGACAAAAGTAAGAAAGTAACAAATTCAGGAATTATGAAAGAATCAATTGGGAATCAGGATGTATTTTTATTTAAGCACAACTTAGCAGGGGACGAGCAAGCAGATCTTATTAATCATGGAGGTGTAGATAAAGCTGTTTGTATATATCCCGTAGATCATTTGCCATACTGGGAGAATAGATATAAACAATCGTTTCATTATGGTGCGTTTGGTGAGAATGTTTCAATACAAGGCTTGACAGAAGAACTCGTCTGTATAGGAGATCAATTTTTATGGGGAGAAGCTGTAGTAGAGGTAAGTCAACCGAGAAGTCCGTGTTTTAAAGTAGCCTTAAAGCATGGCATAAAACAATTACCATTGCATATTCAAGAAACAGGTTATTCTGGCTATTATGTTCGTGTGATACAGGAAGGAGTAGTCTCGAGGGAATCACCATTTCAATTACAAAAAAAAGGCTCCCAATTTACGGTCGCAGAAGTTAATACGACTACTTATTGCAAAGAAACTGATGAGAAGAAAGTGAACGAGCTATTGAAGTGCCCAATGCTATCAAACGCTTGGAAAAAAACGTTAATGAATAAAATAAATCGGAAAAAATAATCAGACAAAAGTCTCTACTATATCTTTGTCTAAGGTGGTAATATATACATAATTAATCAAAAATCGATAGTTTTTTTTACCCATCGACAAAAGAGAGAATTAGAACTTTAGTTTATAGATTACTATAATGATATTATGTAAACTAAATGTTTAATTCAAGTAGGAGGAGGCAAATGACTAAAAAAATGACACATACTTTTTGGAAAATTGATAATGACGACCTACTTGATTTGTACGAAAAAGCTAGTAGAGTACAAGAAATTAGCCCACAATTTATTCTACTTATACAGAATGAACTTCAAAGACGTAAATTAGATCAAAAATAAAATCAATTTATAGTGGAAGTCTACAAAGCTAATGATCCTTTGTAGACTTCCATAAATGGTTATTGGTAAATTTGGTTGCCTTTTTCTTTAAACTCTTTTGCTTTTTCCTTCATCCCTTTTTCAATGGCTTCTGTTGTCGTTAAATCATTGTCATCAGCAAATTTTCGAATATCATGTGAAATTCTCATACTACAGAACTTAGGGCCACACATGGAACAGAAATGAGCCGTTTTAGCACCTTCTGCTGGTAACGTTTCATCATGGAATTCAATGGCTCTCTCTGGATCAAGAGAGAGGTGAAATTGGTCATGCCAGCGAAACTCAAAGCGTGCTTTTGAAAGCGCATCGTCTCTTTTTTGTGCATTTGGGTGCCCTTTAGCAAGATCTGCTGCGTGTGCGGCAATTTTGTATGTGATAACACCTTCCCTTACATCATTTTTGTTAGGTAATCCAAGGTGTTCCTTCGGTGTAACATAACAAAGCATGGCTGTTCCAAACCAACCAATCATAGCGGCTCCAATTGCCGAAGTAATATGATCATAACCTGGTGCTATATCTGTTGTTAATGGACCTAACGTATAGAATGGAGCTTCCTGGCACGCTTCTAATTGTTTATCCATGTTCTCTTTAATAAGGTTCATTGGCACATGCCCTGGTCCTTCAACCATTACTTGTACGTCGTGTTTCCAAGCGATTTTTGTTAATTCTCCTAGCGTCTCAAGCTCGGCAAATTGAGCTTCATCATTTGCATCTGCAATTGAACCCGGGCGCAAGCCATCACCTAGTGAGAAAGCAATATCATACGCTTTCATAATTTCACAAATTTCTTCAAAATGTGTATAAAGGAAGTTTTCTTCGTGATGATAGAGCACCATTGGGCCATAATAGAACCACCACGTGAAACAATTCCCGTTACTCGATTGACGGTAAGAGGGACATAGCGTAAGAGAACACCCGCATGAATGGTGAAATAGGACACTCCCTGTTCAGCTTGTTCAATGAGTGTGTCACGATACACTTCCCACGTTAGATCTTCTGCAATGCCTTTTACTTTTTCTAACGCTTGGTATAAAGGGACTGTTCCAACAGGTACAGGAGAATTTCTTATTATCCATTCACGAGTAGTATGAATATTTTTCCCGGTTGATAGATCCATAATGGTATCTGCTCCCCAACGAGTGGCCCATGTCATTTTTTCTACTTCTTCTTCTATAGAAGAGGAAACGGCGGAATTGCCAATATTAGCATTAATTTTCACATGGAAATTCCGACCGATTATCATCGGCTCACTTTCAGGGTGGTTAATATTTGCCGGGATAATGGCACGTCCTTTTGCCACTTCTTCACAAACATACTCTGGAGTTAAGCCTTCCCTAATAGCAACAAATTCCATTTCGGGTGTGATGATCCCTTTTTTGGCGTAATGAAGCTGTGTGACATTCTCCCCTTTTTTTGCTTTTAATACGTTATTAGTCTTTTTAGGAAAAGCATTAATGATTGGATCGGTTTCTTTTAATCCGTTATCCTCAGGCTTTATCTTTCTTCCTTCAATATACTCCACATTGTTTCTTTCTAGTATCCATTGTTCTCGTATAGGTGGTAATCCCTTTTCGATATCGATCGTAACATTCTCATCTGTATATGGCCCACTTGAATCATATACACGAAGGGGCTCATTATGTTCTTCGCTATCTTCCTTAACCGTAGGAGTTAAGGAAATCTCTCGCATTGGCACTTGGATGCTCTCTCTACTTCCTTGAACATACACCTTCTTACTTCCTGGTAAATTGGATTTGATAGACATTACTTGCTCGTTTAATCGGGTAGTCATCGAATCTCTCCTTTTTTAATTAGTGTAATAGTCGAGACCGATTGCACCATACAACGAACGAAAGCAAAAAAGCTGAGTTCATCAATAGTAGATGGACCCAGCTAAATACGCAAATATAATATATGTACGCACACAACTAACTTCCCTACGCTGGCATGATCCAGATCAGGTCCCAAGGGTCAAGGAACTTCAGTGCGTTCCCCTCTCAGCCCAACTCATTGGACTCCCCTAGTTAAATATTAATATTTAATTACGCACATTGTAACACATGAGGATTTTATTGGAAAGTGTTTTTTAAAATCATATAAGCTTACTTAGGTTAGTGTCGAAATGACTAGAAAAAAGTAATTTGATTATGGCATTAAGTCTATTTATTCGGTATGATAAGAAAATAAGGAAAGAGGGGGCTGTTATGATGCAGACTAAACAAGTAAGATACATTATTTTTATTTCTATTGTTCTAGCTGCTACCCTACTGCTAGTCCTTTTTCTACGTGTGTATGGAGTATTACAGGATACTCAAGCGAGTACAAATGTAGAGCGTACAAAAGTAGTAATTATTACTTCGGATGTGTTAGGTGATCAAAGCTGGGGCAGCTTAGCTTATAAAGGTCAATTAAAGATTGAGGAACATTTTCCTGTTTCTGTGAATTTGTATGATGACATAAATGTTAAGAATGATAGAATAATAACTGAAACCATTGTTCAAGCTGCTGATTGGGGTGCTGATCTTATTATTGGTCATGGAAGAGAATTTTCTGAGCCGTTTGAGAATATGGCATTATGGTATGAGGATATTCATTTTGTTACGGTTCATGGAGAGGCTCATCTATCAAACCAAACGGCATATTCCTTTCACCAAGGTGAATTTGAATATTTCGCTGCATTGGCAGCATCTCTAAAAACGAAAACAAACAATATTGCTATACTTGATCCATTCGAAGGTTCAGAACGTAATATTGAATTTATAAACGCATTAGAATATTATTTACCAGAAGCAAACTTTTATTATGAAGCAGTTAATAGTCGTGACGATGGGGAAAAGGCAGTTGAAATCATGGAAGATTTATTGGAACAAGGAGTCGACGTCGTTTACTCGAGAGGAAATGCTTATAATCCTGATATTATCCATATGGCTAAAAATATAGGATTTTATGTAATTGGTTATTTAGAGGATCAGAGTTATTTAGCACCTAATCATGTCCTGACAAATGTCATGAACGATATTCCACAAGTGTACATGTCGATTATGAATGATTACTTTAGTGATGAAGGCTTACCAGCTGGTAGCGTACTATTATCAGATGAGGATGGAGTAACAGGACTGTCCCCTTTTGGAGCGATGTTTACTGAAGAAGAGCTTGAGTTTATACATGAGGAAATAGAACGTTATAAAAGAGGGGAACTGTCTTTTTAAATTGAGGAGAGGTTGGAATGAATAAGTTGTTAAATCGTATGACATTTAGAACGAAGATCCTATCTGCCCTCCTCATCATTACACTCGTATTAAGTGGATTATCGTTGCTCCTTGTTCAGTCGATTAAGGATGTCAATCAAGTAAGTCTTGAACTTAGAGATCAGGGTGTTCCTGCGGTCATTTTATTAAGTCATTGGGAACGTGAATTATTTAATAAAGAGCAATTAATTTACGAGACGTTGTCGGCAGATAGTTGTTGTGACATTGTCGATCAATATAATGAGATTATGACTAGCAATCAATTAGAAATTAATCTTGCTGATGTACCGGATTCCTTGCGAACGTTAGCTAGAGAAATGGACTTACTTGATTTTCTTATCCGTAATGAGTTACAAGGTTTTCTAAATTTCGATGATATGGAGTCTGCAGAACGTTTTTTAGAAGAAACATATTTGGAGGAATTACACTATTTACAAGATGAAGTGGATCTGCATCAAGTCATCAACTATCAAGAAGTACAGAATAAATCGATGGAATTTACTCATATTATTGAGACTTCATTGGCTTTACTAACGATTGTGACGATTATAGCCATTATCGCATCTATTTACATATCATATCGAATTAGTAACGGTCTAACATTACCGATGGAATTACTTATAAAGAAGGTTAATCGTATTGCATATGGTCAATATGGTTTAACGTTTCAAAATACGAATAATCAAGTAGAATTAGATGAATTAACAAACTCGATTAATCAAATGTCACTAAAGCTAAAAGAATCGTTTGAAACGATCATTAATGATAAACAATATCGTGAACAAATCGTCAATTCATTGCCGATAGGAATGATGACAATTGATCATGAATCAAGCCAAATTTCTTTAAATAAAGCAGCTCAACGTCTCTTGGGGGAGGAGGCAAGATTTTTAGCAGACGTGTCGTCTATACCAAATACATCAAGAAACAAGAAGTTTTGGGATATATTAAAGTCAGAGAAGGTTTGTGAAAATAGAAAAGTATCGTTTGAAAATGGGAAGGAACAACGTTTTTTTCTTGTTTCACAATCGATTCTTCATGACGTTGAAGGAGTAATGATTGGAAGGATTTTTCATTTCAATGATATTACAGAAACGGAGCAACTGGAGCAGAGAATTCATCAATCTGAAAAACTAGCTGTGATCGGTGAAATGGCTGCTGGAGCCGCGCATGAAATTAGAAATCCTTTGGCAGTCATCCATGGTTTTTTGCTACTCATGAATCAGTCTCTAAGTAGTGAAGAGCAAATACAATATCGTATGCCATTACTTATGAAGGAGCTTGAACGTATTAATTTTATTATTGAAGAGATGCTTTTATTAGCAAAGCCGAGTGCACCTCATTTTAAAACATGCTTTTTAGACGATGTCATTAATGAGATCATACCTTTAATGAAACAAAAGATTGAATCAGAGAATGTCAATATTGATGTTGACTTACAACGAGTGCCATTAGAATTAGACGCTAAGCAAATTAAGCAAGTATTTTATAATTTGATCCGTAATAGTAGCGAATCGATGAATAACCAAGGGACCATTCATATTTATTCTGAAATTAATGAGGGTCAGTATGATATTTATATTGTTGATTATGGTTGTGGAATCCCTAAAGAAAATCAGCCTTATATTTTTGAGCCTTTTTCAACATTTAAAGAAAATGGAACAGGATTGGGATTGACCATTGTAAAAAGAATTATTCAAAATCATCATGGTGATATTGAACTACAATCAAGCTCTGAAAAGGGGACGACTTTTCGAGTGCGGTTTCCAATGAAGGAGGGATAAATAGACATTCTCTATTTATCCCTCTTACGTTCATTTAATAATTGAAGTTGATCCAAAAATTGTTGATTATAACCAGTAATTTTATGAATGCGAGCTTTTGCTAAAGGTATGCTTGTTTGACATTTTTTCATTAGGCAAGTGACTGTTTCTTGGCCTTCAACGATTAAATACTTATTTCTTTTTTTACAGCTAGGACAAGTTGCACTAATTAAGAATATAGTTGCTGCTTTAGAAAATGCTCCTGCGGTGACATCCTTCGTCTCATAGGATAGTTCTTTATATAAATAAGCATTCGTGGCGGCTCTACCTGTGCGCTTAATTAATGTATCTACTTTAAGCAAAGGTTTATCATTACGTTTTGGATTTCTTTTAACCGTGATTTGATCAAATTCATCGATTTCAAGTAGCCCATATCCTATTGGAACTTCCTTTATGTTAAGAAGGTTCTTCGGAGTTAGTATATATGCGTAATGTGCAATATTGTGATAACCATAATCACTTAAAAGTGTTTCATCTCTAAGAAAGTCTTGACGAGTCGCTTTCACTTCAATGATTCTTACTTCTTTACGTTTCATATTAATACCTACTGAATCAGCTATGAGTCGTTTTCGCCGTACATACAATTTGACCTCATTTGCGCAAAGATCTGTCATTTTCTTTTTTAACCAATATAAGGACTGATGCTTTAAATGTTTATGAAGATTACTTTCCATTTTAAATCCTTTCTAGAAACGTGATCTCAACCTTTTTAATAGATCCAGTGATTTCTAACATTTGCAAATTAAGTATGGTCATTATAAAATAGAAATCAAATATTGAATCTAGTGTGCTCTCTTTTTATCATAGATTTTGAAAAAGAGCAACTTGATGCTAGTTTTGTAAGCGCAAACAAACTGGTGATAACTAAGAAGGAATTTTGAAAGGGCATTGAAAAAGTTTGATTTAACTTTTTTGAAAGATAAGAAAGTATAAAATTCGAGGAAGACATGTGGAAAAAGCATAGAGGGGGTTAGCAAACTCAAAGGAAAAAAAGACTCTGTCGCGCTTTTTCATATGTACTCTATTTTGACATTGCTTTCTTAAATAAATGAAATGAGGGAGATTTATTACATGGATGTTTCAGTCGTTCAAGAGTTAGCTAATAGAGTGAAAATGAATATTCAAAAGGTGATGGTTGGCAAGGATAAGAGCATTGATCAAATACTCGTTGCTATGATTGCTTCTGGCCATGTGCTATTAGAGGATGTTCCTGGTACTGGTAAAACACTATTAGCGAAATCAATGGCGAAATCGCTTTCGTGTTCTTTTAATCGTATTCAATTTACACCAGATTTACTACCAACAGATGTAACTGGTTTGAATTTTTATAGTCAAAAGGAAAGTGATTTTATTTTTAAAAAAGGACCGATATTTTCAAATATTATACTTGCTGATGAAGTGAATCGCGCAACACCTCGAACTCAATCTAGTTTGCTAGAATGCATGGAAGAAAAGCAAGTAACGATTGATGGTGAAACAAAACAATTAGAAGAGCCGTTTATGATTATTGCAACGCAAAATCCTGTAGAAAACCAAGGTACTTTTCCTTTACCTGAAGCACAATTAGATCGCTTTCTAATCAAATTAGACTTAGGTTATCCATCAAAAGAAGAAGGGATCGCAATTTTAAAACGTTTTAAGGAAAATAATCCAATTGAAACGATCTCTTCTGTGGCGACGACTGAAGATGTTATTGCCGCTCAGAAATTATTTACTTCTGTATACATTAGTGATGATTTGCTAGAGTATATGCTTACGATTGTAGAAGAAACTCGACACCACCCAGAGATTGAATTAGGTATAAGTCCGCGTGGGAGTCAAGCGTTATTAAAGGCTGTGCAAGCATATGCAGCTATTAATGGTCGTTCTTATGTGATACCTGATGATATTATAGAAATGTTAAAACCCGTCGTTAGTCATAGAATGGTGTTGACACATACAGCCAAATATAAGAAACAAGACCCTGGACATGTTTTAGATGAAATTCTATCAACGTTGACTGTACCAGCAGAGTCAATTGAAACGGGAATGACCTCATCATGAGTATAGCGTGGCTTATTTTTTTAACACTTGCATTCTTTTTTCTTCAAGGGGTCGTTTATGTCAAGTGGGGGTTACGGAATATAGAATATAATAGAAAGTTTAGTCAAACGACGGCATACGTTGGTGAGGAAATTGAAATGATTGATGAAATCGCCAATAAAAAGCTAATCCCTGTACCTTGGGTTCGGTTAGAATCAAAAATAAATGCTAACTTAGTATTTGGTCAGGTGGAAGGTGCACATAGAGGTGACATGCATCGAACGTTATTCAGTTTAATGCCTTTTCAAAAAATAAAACGAAGACAGAAAGTACTTTGCGCTAAAAGAGGCTACTATCAATTTGAAACAGTATCGATGTCAACCGGAGATGCTGTTGGCTTTGATGAAACGTTTCAAACGGTACATTCAACTGCTTCCATCACTGTCTTTCCTGAAATTATTAAGAAGGAGGACATTCCTTTACCGTCACAAAGCTGGTTAGGTGAATTGATTGTCAAACGTTGGATTATCGAAGATCCTTTTTTAGTTGCTGGTGTAAGAGAATATTCATCAGGTGATCCGATGCACACGATTAATTGGAAGGCTACAGCTAGGACTGGATCTATGCAAGTGAATAAATATGATTATACGGCCGATCACCATCTGATGATTTATGTGAATTTCGATCAGACGGAGGATAAGTGGCGCCCAATTGTTCATGAAGATTTACTTGAGAAAGCTTTATCATATGCAGCTCGATAGCACATGAATCTATTGAACAAGGTATACCTACTGGCTTTGGTTGCAACTCTTATTTAGTTTCAGATTCCAATAAGGAAAATTCGATTCGTTTGCATCCGGCCAATGGTCATAGCCATTTATTAGCCATGTTAGATCATATGGCAAAAGCAAGAATGGATATAAGCTTGGCGTTCTATGAGTTTTTAGAGGAAGATATCAACCGGCAATTAGAAAGAACAGACATACTTATCATTACGAATGTTATCACTGAAAAAGTGCAGTTACACATTGATGTACTTGAACAAAATGGAAACCGCGTCGAAACACTTTTATTACAAAACGAGGAAGAATTAGGTGATCGTTATGCGTCGTAATAACCATTGGAGAGTTCTATTTACCGGCGCACTTGAGTATTTAATGATCTTTCCCATTTTTTTAGCGATCTCTATTTTTGCTCTTTCAGCTGACATTCAAGCATGGTGGTTATATACATTACCACTTGTCTTTGCAATTGGTTATTTCATACGAAATGTACGATCAGACCAAAAGCGAATCGTTTATTTGGCGATCATACTCTCGATTAGTTTCGTTCTTCCAGCGTTATTGAATCATTTCATTTCTATATCAATGATTGTTTGGATTGTACTTTCAATCATCTACGTGACTATTTTATATCGTGGACTAGCATATGGAGAAGAAGACATCGATGACCTTTTCAAAGCACATTATTTATGGGCCATTGCCTTTCCTCTTTATTTTGTTGGGTACTTTTTTTATACGAACATCGATTTGCTGATCCCCTTTACAAACACCTTTCAGTTAGCTGGCTTTGTCGTATTTGTTCTAACGTTATTTGTTTCTAATAGCTCAATGCTAAGAAGAGCAACATATTCGAAGGAAAAAAGACCAGTAATAGGGAGATCCTTACGTATTCAAAATCGATTGTTTATGTTAGTCACAATTATAACGATTGTACTACTTGCTAATTTTGGCTTTATCCGTGAGGTTCTTATTATGCTGAGAAATGGCATAAGTAGTGTAGTCATATTCTTTTTAACTTTTTCTAGTCCAAATGAAGAGAAGGAAGACTATGCTGATCCGCAACTAGCAGAATCTGTTTTACCATTCGATGAAACAGGGGAGGCATCATTTATTGCCAAATTTTTTGAGCAAATGGTGATTTACTTAGGTATAATTGCAGCTGGGGTCTTACTGATTGTGGCTCTTTATTTTATAAATCGAAAAATAAAATCGTTTATTAAGAATATCATTCTGTATTTGAAGAAGATGATGACACGAATAATATCAGGAGATGATTCTACTGATGGTGTTAATATTTATGTTGATGAAAAGGAAAACTTATTCAGCATAAAAAAATGGGTGAAAAGTAAAACTAATGATGTTAAACATGTAGTAGCTACGATCACGGAAAGACGTGTGAAATGGGATTCATTATCAAATGTTGAAAAGGTTAGATTTATCTATCGCTCGCTCATACATGATAGAATGAAGCGCGGGGAAGTCTATCGTAACGTTCTTACTCCACGTCAAATGCTACATGAGGTGGAGCGGCAACAGCTACAGATAGAGAAACGATTCAAAAACTAGATCACCTCTACAATCAAGCGCGATATAGTCAAGAAAAAATAGAAGATCGTGATCTTGATTCAATAGAAAAACTCCGAATGAAACAAAAATAGTCGATTTTTTTTGAAAATTATCATGTTCATGATAAAATGATGACGAATATATGATAGAATAATAAAATGTTAAAAAAGAGGAGTGGTAGAGATGAGTAAACAACAAATAGGTGTTATTGGCCTTGCTGTTATGGGGCGAAATTTGGCACTGAATATTGAAAGCAGAGGATATTCTGTCTCTGTTTTTAACAGATCTTCTGACAAAACAGAACAAATGTTGAAGGAAGCAGAAGGTAAAAAGGTCGTTGGTACATATAGTATAGAAGAATTTGTTCAATCATTAGAAACACCTAGAAAAATCATGCTAATGGTTAAAGCTGGTTTTGCAACTGATGCGACAATTGAGCAACTATTACCTCATTTAGATAAAGGCGATATTTTAATTGATGGTGGTAACACATTCTTCGAAGATACACGCCGTCGAAATAAAGAATTGGCTGAATCGGGTATTCATTTCATTGGAACGGGAGTTTCTGGTGGGGAGGAGGGCGCATTAAAAGGTCCTTCTATTATGCCTGGAGGTCAAAAAGAAGCCTATGAACTAGTAGCACCGATTTTTGAGGCGATCTCCGCAAAAGTTGGTGACGATGCGTGTACGACATATATTGGCCCTGATGGCGCTGGACATTATGTGAAAATGGTCCATAATGGGATCGAGTATGGCGATATGCAATTAATTTGTGAATCCTATCATTTAATGAAAAATGTTTTAGGGTTAAGCGCTCAAGAGCTGCATGAAACATTTAATGAGTGGAATGAAGGTGAGCTCGATAGTTATTTAATCGAGATTACGAAAGATATTTTCACAAAAATAGATGATGAAACGGGCAAACCACTTGTTGATGTCATTTTAGATACAGCTGGTCAAAAAGGAACAGGAAAGTGGACTTCGCAAAGTTCATTGGATTTAGGTGTTCCACTTTCAATCATTACTGAATCTGTATTCTCACGTTTTATCTCTGCCATGAAGGATGAACGTGTGAAAGCAAGTGAGATTTTAAATGGTCCTAATCAATCTTTTGATGGAGATAAGAAAGAATTTATTGAAAAAATTCGCAAAGCCCTTTATTTAAGTAAAATTGTTTCTTATGCCCAAGGTTTTGCGCAAATGAAAGTGGCTTCTGAAGAATATGATTGGGATTTAAAGCTTGGGGATATTTCAATGATTTTCCGTGGCGGTTGTATTATTCGTGCGCGCTTCTTACAAAACATTAAGGAAGCGTATGATCGTGATCCGCGCCTTGCAAATTTATTACTTGATCCATATTTCAAGGAAATTGTTGAAAATTATCAGGATGCCGCACGTGACGTTGTTGCAACAGCTGTTAAGTTAGGTATTCCTGTTCCTGGACTGTCTAGTGCATTAGCGTATTATGATAGCTATCGATCTGCAGTCTTACCGGCTAACTTACTACAAGCTCAACGTGATTATTTTGGTGCTCATACGTATCAACGTGTTGATAAAGAAGGGGTATTCCATACAAATTGGATGGAATAAGCAATTCTACTACCATTGGCTGTTCGGAAAGGTTTTCCTTTTTGAACAGCTTTTTTTAAAAGCTAAGAAAGCATAAAATTCGAGGAAGGCATGTGGGAAAAGGATAGAGGATGTTGGCAAACTCAAAGGAGAGCGATGGCTCCGCACGCCGCTTTAAAGAAAAGACACTGTCGCGTTTTTCTTATGCTAAGCTCTGAGTAGTGGTTAGGGTGTTTTTAGAGAAGAGCAGGCTTCTTAATGAAATGAAGAAAAGGAGTGACTTTTATTGATGAAATCTTTTCGAATTATATTAGTAGGTTGTGGGGCAATGTCACACATTTGGGTGGACTATGTTCAAAACAAAAAGGATGCAACAATCGTTGCTTTAGTAGATATAAATGAGGATAGTGCTAGGAAAGTTGCTGAACGCTTTAAATTAGATGTTCCCTTTTTCTATTCAGTTGCAGAGGCAGCAAGTAAAACGAATGCCAACCTCGTCTTTAATACGACCATTCCTGAAGTACATAAAGAGGTAACGTTAGAAGCTTTTCGTCATCATTGTGATGTAATTTGTGAAAAACCAATGGCGACAAGTTTAGATGCTGCTAAACAGCTTGTATCAGCAGCAAAGGAATACAATCGTTTTTATGCTATTATGCAAAATAGACGATATTCATACTCGATTCGTTCTTTACGTGAGCAACTTACAAAGGGAATCATTGGAGATCAACAATCAATTCATGCGGACTTTTTTCTTGCACCTCACTTCGGTGGCTTTAGAGATGCGATGGAAAGCCCACTTATTATTGATATGGCTATTCATACATTCGACCAAGCTCGTTTTATTAGTGGGGCTGACGCTGTTTCGGTCTATTGTCACGAGTATAATCCAAAAGGTTCGTGGTATTCTGGGGCAGCGAATGCTTATTGTATATTTGAGATGTCTAATGGCTCAGTTTTCACCTATAATGGGTCTTGGTGTGCTGAAGGTGCACCAACTTCATGGGATGGGAGTTGGCGAATGATTGGCACTAAAGGAACAGTCATTTGGGATGGTTCAGACGAACTGTATTATGAAACGATACTCCCTAATCAAGGGCAGACATTTTTACACGAATATGAGAGTCGACCGATTGAAGTGAACAAAAGTGGAAATGATGGGCACCATCGTTCTCTCGATGATATGTTTCTTGCTCTTGAAAATGGTGAGAAAGCAGAAACCGATTGTGAAGACAATGTAGAGAGTATGAAAATGGTATTTGCTGCGATTGAAAGCGCTAAAACAGGGAAACGGGTGAAAATAAAATGATAAAAGAAGAGACTGTCTATCGAGGTCAATGAAAAAGGACATACTTTTTCAGTATCCTTTGTCTGACAGTCTCTTTTACTGATTATACATCAATGGTGCTCAATAAGCTGGTCTACATTAACGTCAAATTCATTGCCTGGTTCGTGTAATGGAAAAATGCGTGCAGTTGCATTTTGTTCATCGACATGCTGAATATATATTTGTTGATCTAAATAAGTAACATGTTTCATATCAGGAGACTGAGAAATTTCCTTAGCTCGTAAAGTATTCATGTTTACTCTCCTTTGGTAATTTGACTTACAGTAGTAGTGTAGACAGTTTAATAAGGCAATATGCTGTTATTTAATTCCGAATAATAATGTAAATTAAATAAGCTACATAGGCTAAGGTTAAAATAAATCCCTCTGCTTTAGCAACGGTATAGCTCGTTCTTGAGAAGATAAATAGCATAATTGTGAGTACAAGTAAAATAATTAAATCAATGATTATTTTACTTGAGACAGTTAATGGTGTAATTAATGAGGCAAGTCCGAGTACAAAGAAAACATTAAAGATTGAACTCCCAACTACGTTGCCTAAGGCCATCTCACTATGCTTTTTCATAGCAGCTGTAATGGAGGTAACTAGCTCTGGTAATGAAGAACCGATTGCCACGATCGTTAAACCTACAAGTGTCTCGCTCATACCAAATTGATAGGCAATCGTTGTACTTGTTTCTACGACAAAGTAGCCGCCAAGAACAATAGCAGTAAGTCCGAAGATCGAGAACAGTATACTTTTTTTTAGAGAGTGATTGGGTGCATGATTCGTTGATTCAATTGAATCGTTTCGACTATTTTTGGCTGCTTCAAAAACGTAATACATAAAAATAGTGAAAAATAAAAGTAAAATGACCCCATCACTTCGAGAAATCAAAAAATAAGTATCTTGATTGGTTGAATCAAATAATAGTACGAGTAAAACGACAGCTGATAAAAAAGCAAAAGGAATCTCTTTACGGATTGTCACAGATTCTACTTTCAATGGGAAAATAAAAGCGGTTAGTCCGACGACTAAAGATAAATTTAATAAATTACTTCCGACAATGTTTCCAACTGTCACATCAGAATTACCTTCTAAGGCAGCAATAATACTGACAGTAGCTTCAGGAGCCCCCGTTCCAAAAGCAACAATCGTTAAGCCGATTATAAGTGGAGAGATGCTTAAGGAATGTGCAATAGAAGCGGAACCATCTACAAACCAATTTGCCCCTTTAATTAGTAAAAGAAAACCTAGAATTAATAAGAGATAAGTCAAATCGATCCACCTCACTATAATTTCACGTACCGTATTGATTTTTCATTTAAACATTAATATCGTCTGAGGAGAATAAAGAAATAGTCAGTTGACCGCCGTAAATAAAGCTTCGTATTAAAATCGGTTGATTATAATTATTTTGGAAAGTGAAATCTGGGCCATACCAACTAACTGTAGCATCTCGACCAGGAGGTACATAAGGAACACGTTTACTATGACTGTAGCGTTCGATAATTTTCATATGAGCATAATCAACTGCATTGTACAGTGTTGATGAAACTTGACAAATTCCACCACCGACACCTTCAGAAAGTTCACCGCGAATGATGATTGGCGCTGGTAAGTAACCTCGTTCAATCGTTCTTTTTCCGACGACATGATTAAATGAAAAAGTTTCACCTGGAAAAACAACATAATTATTAATGGAGCTGCAGCCAATTTAATATTATGTGATCGTTTATTGTTGCGCTTATTAAAATAAGTACTGAACGAACTAATATGATTCGTTTTAATATGAGCAAGTAACTCAGTGTCAACTTTCGGATAGGTTGGGATGATAGGCGCATCAATTTTGCTGCTTCCATGTTCGTAGTAATATTTTACAATTAATTGATTCATGGAAAAGTGATTCAAGCGATACCCATTTTCTTCAGCAATCATATCACCATTTTCAGCAATTGTCGCATTTTTTGCCGGCTTTTGCACAACCGTTTCTATCGTACGTATTATTTCATGTAATTGTTTGTGATTAATCATTTCCGTTCCTAGCAATGGGTGTTGTAGTGCTTGATGATCAATTGAATAAATTAACTCATTTTCATGATAAATCATTAAAGGTTCTTCAACAGGTGTAGGTAGAAGTGCAAGAAATAAGAACAATGAAAGCATCATGTATTTAACCTCCTCCTGTTAGTATGAGTCAATTGTCCCTTTTCTATTGAAGGGAGTTTTGGTTTTTTACTCTTGTTTGGTTAGTTATTTTTGGGGAATGGTAAAACTAAAGGTATGGTTAAAGGGGGAAATGAATTTGAAGGATCGGGATAACAAGCGGATTGAATTGCACGGATTTAATAATCTGACGAAAACGCTAAGCTTTAATATGTATGACATTTGCTATACAGAAACGAAGGAAGAAAAAGAATCGTATATCAATTATATTGATGAACAGTATAATGCTGATCGACTTCAGCATATATTAACAAATGTAACCGAGATAATTGGAGCGCATGTCTTAAATGTTTCCAAACAAGATTACGTACCACAGGGTGCTAGTGTGACGATTCTTGTTTCAGAAGGTCCCGTTGTAGAAATTCCAACACATTATACAAATGAAAAAGGACCTCTACCTGATTCGGTTGTGATGCAATTAGATAAAAGCCATATAACGGTTCATACGTATCCAGAATATCACCCATACGAAGGGATTAGTACGTTTAGAGCAGATATTGACGTTTCGACTTGTGGAGAAATTTCACCACTAAAGGCACTACCATATTTAATTCATTCATTTGAAACGGACATGATGTCCATTGATTATCGTGTGCGCGGTTTTACAAGAGATGTAAACGGAAATAAAATATTTATCGATCATGATATTGATTCGATTCAAGATTATATACCTGATCACGTGAAGGATGAGTATGAAATGATGGATGTAAACTTACATCATGACCATATTTATTACACCAAATGTCGCCTTAAGCAATTTCGATTAGAGGATTATCTGTTCACACCTCGGAATCAGTTGTCAAATGTGGATAAGAATTGGATAACAACAAAAGTTAAGAATGAAATGGATGAAATTTTTTATGGTCATGTAACGAAAAATGAATAGATTGACATGCTCGTTCATACGTATTTTTAAAAGAAAGAGTTTATGTAATGTCTTAAGCAAGCAGGCTGAGGAAGAGGAGAATGTACAGTGAAATCTAGTTATATCATTCGTTTACTTTTGCTAATCATTGTACTTATATTAAGCTGGTATTTAATTTCTGTCGTATTTACTTTAACTTTTCCATTTCTTATAGCTGTGCTTCTAGCTTTTATGATGAATCCACTCGTGTCATTTTTTGAAATGCGAATAAGGCTACCAAGAACCGTATCTGTTATGGTAGCCATTTTTTTTATATTTGGAGTATTAGGATCAATACTTACACTTGTTAGTTGGTTAGTCATTGATGGCATTCGTTACTTATCACATTATTTACCTCCCTATATTGAAAAGGCATCGATTTCCTTGCAATTTTATATAAACAATCAAATCTTGCCATTGTGGCATACTAGTATTGGGTTTATTGAACGTTTAAATGCTCCGCAGCGCTCTTTTTTGGAGAATGGAATTGAGCAACTAGGAGAGCAGTTGGCGATATTATTGAGTTCAGTAGGTCAGTCTATTGCTAATGGCCTTTCTCATATTGTATCTGCATTACCAATAACGTTTACGGCCATGATTGTTACATTGTTAGCATTATATTTTATTAGTCGTGATTGGAATGTTTATATGTCTCAAATCAAAACGACCGCATCAACAGATTTCTTAAAACGAAGTCAATCTATTTTCAAGGCATTACAACATAAAGTCATTGGCTATGTATATGCACAGTGTATCCTTATTTCAATAACTGCACTTATTTATTTTTTAGGGTTTGTTATAATTGGTGTAGAACACCCTTTAACAGTCGCTCTTATCATTGGGCTCATTGATTTTATTCCTTATGTAGGAACAGGTATCATTTTAATTCCTTGGGCTATTTATTCACTTGTGATTGGAGATGTTTTGTTTGCTATAGGTTTATTTATATTATTCGGGATTGCCATGCTCGTACGACAATTAATTGAGCCGAAAGTGTTATCCTCAAATATGGGCTTACATCCTTTGTTAATGCTCATGTCTTTATTCATTGGCTTTCAATTATTTGGTGTGGTTGGATTAGCACTTGGACCGATGCTATTAGTTGTCATTGTTACATTATATCAAGAAAATGTTTGGCATGATCTTTGGTATTACATAATGAGTGAAAGCAAAATGTAATGCTCTCACCCATGTACCTTATTAAGAAGGATTGTGTTGGCTTTCTTCATAAGCAATTAACCGAACTTCTTTATTCGCTTCTTTGTTTAAGCGAGTTTCTAACGCTTTTATTTCATCAATAAGATGATGATCGAGTCTTGCAGCAGTGTAACGATCATCGGGAATGTCTTCATACATATTCTTCTTCAGCTCCTTTTCATATATGTGATTAATGATAGTTTCCGCAAATATGGTTGTCATTATGTTAGAACGAAATGGTAAGTTTAAGACATGAAAAAGAGTGGTAAGAGAATACTATACTGACTTACTGAAAATAATGGAGGTTTATTAATGGCAAAGCAGACAAGTGAAATTGTGAAACAATCGTTAGATGCGCTAATGGAAGACAAAAGCTTTTTACCCGAATTAACAGGAGAATCTAGAGCCCAAGCATTCGCTTCTTTAGTGGCCATTTTATCGACACCAAATCAAGTACATAAGTCCTTTTTAAGGATCTCATTAGAAAATGGACATGTCGTTCGGATTCCATCCTTTCGAGTTCAACACAATAATGCACTAGGACCGTATAAAGGAGGTATTCGCTTTCATGAAACGGTACAAGAGGAGGAGGTTATTAATTTAGCGGCTTTAATGACATTGAAAAATGCACTTCATGATGTTCCTTTTGGAGGTGGAAAAGGCGGAGTCATTGTCAATCCACGTGAACAATCGATAAAGGAACTACATTTAATTTGTAAGAAATATGTGCAATATTTTAGTGATAGCCTTGGGCCAGATAAGGATATTCCTGCACCAGATGTAGGAACAAGTGAAAGAGAAATGGATTGGATGATGGCAGAATACAAAAGTATTAGACCTGGACAAGCGTATTTTGGTAGTTTTACCGGAAAAAGTATTGCGAATGGTGGTTCTTTAGGGCGAAGAGAAGCGACCGGAAAAGGGGTCTATTTCTCATTACGGTATATGTTACACCAATTTTTGGATGATCATAAATCATTGTTAACGAGTACGAATAACAAGTTTGCTAAAACAGTGCTAGCTTTTGAAAATAAACCATTACAAATCGCGATTCAAGGCTTTGGGAATGTAGGTTCAGTTGCAGCACTAGAAGCGTATCATTGTACGTATTTACAAAACAAAGTAATAAGCGTCAGTGATCGAAATGTCATGCTATATAATTCAGAAGGGCTAGATATTCCAACATTAGTCAAATATACGATGGCTCATAACGGTGATTTACCAATAAACGAAGTACAATTAAACGAGCACGGGATTAAAGCAACGATCCATTCTAACAATGAGATTCTGTCTTTAGATGTAGATGTATTAATTTTGGCAGCGCTTGAAGACCAAATTCATAGTGAAAACGTCAATGATGTGAAAGCTCAAATCATTGTTGAAGGAGCAAATGCTCCTGTAACAGCAGAAGCTGATGAGATCATTAATCAACAAGGGAAAATCATCATTCCAGATATTTTAGCTAATGCAGGTGGAGTTATTGTTTCATATTTTGAATGGCTACAAGGGAGAGAGACACAATTTCATACAGAAGATGAGATTATTCATATGCTCTATAATAAGATGCAAACGACGATGGAAATGATTTTACCACGGTTCTTTGGAGATCCGTTCCCACTTAGACAAAATTGTTATATCCATTCTGTTATGAAGCTTTCAACTGTATTATTTAAACAAGGAAAGTTATATTAAGAAACTGTTATCTTCGTTTTATGCTTCTTAACTTCTATTTAAGTTAGAACCGCTTATCGTAAAATAGATAAGCGGTTCTTGCTATGAGCATTTCTTTAATCGTTTGCTTTTATGTGAAAAATACCATTGTAATGCTAAAGGAACTAACGTGATGATGAGTAAGATTCGGATCATTTGTAAAGAGCTAACGACGGCTGGATCTGCACCAACAGAAGAAGCGGTTAAGGCCATTTCAATAAGTCCGCCTGGTGCAATACTCAATATAGCTGTAGCATAATCCATTGTAGTAAAAAATGCTAATATGGAACCTAATCCAAATGAAATAGAAATGATGATCAGTGTCGCAATGAGAAAATGAATACAGTAAGCACCGCCTTTTTGTATATCTTTAATGGATATCGATATGCCTAATCCGATTCCAACTGATAATTGAGCAAGCACGACGAACAGAGGTGGGACGGTTGGTAAATCAATCATTGACATATTAAAAAATGCTGTCACAAGCATCGGAATTAGAACGATTCCTGCTGGAATTTTCTCTTTTAGGAGAAATCCAATACTAATAGGTATAATGAACCAAAGAAGTGATAATTCAACATGTAAAAATGACTCATTTGTTTGAGAAACGAATTCACGATTTGGATTTGATGTGTGAAAAAAAATAATTATAACAGATGGTACAGTGAAAAGAACTGTCACAAGTCGAATCGTTTGAAAGATAAGAACAAATGAAGAGTTAGCTTTCAGATTTTCACTTGCAATGACCATCTCAGTCAGTCCACCAGGGATCGTGCTTAAAACACTCGTTACTTGATCGATGTGAAATGATTTTGAAATAAGAGTTCCGATCATGATACATATGATGATCAGAATAATTGTAAGCAGTACATATGGAAATAAGAATGGAAAAATCATTTGGACTGAAGAAAATGTAAAATAAAGACCAAAGTAAATGCCCAAGATCGTTAGCCCACTATTTTTAAGGAAATCGGGCCAAATCATGTCTCTCTTACTTATCGTCTTCCAGATTACAACAAATAGTAATGGACCTAGAACCCATGGAAGGGGAAGAGAAATAGAAGAAGCGATGACTCCACCTAAAAGACTAATGAATAGAACTTCACTAATGCGTAAAATATTCATAACAGTATCACTCCAACTTTTTTACAGGCTACTCATACTATTTTCATAAAATAGAACATCATTTATGTCGAACTACTGACTATTTTCATATTTTCTTATTTTAAATCGTAATTGCATCACTTTCAATGTATAATAAGAATGATTGAAAATCGTAAGGTTGAGGGAGGATGTATAACAGATGGGATGGGCTTTACTTCTCATTTTTATAGTAGCTATTATTTTGCTTTGTTGGTCGCTCTTTTCTAAGGAACAATCAGCAGAGAAGAAACAAATGGAACAATTTTCAGTTTCCGTAATGCAAGAGGTTGATCATTTGCAACAGCAAATAAGAGATTTAGAACTTGATCAGGATATTATTGCACAAGAAGCAAAGGTTCCGTCGAAAACATCTCAAGAACGTAAAGTACTACGTGAATTATTAGACCTTCATAGAAGAGGATATTCTATGGAAGGAATTGCTCATGAAAAAGGTTTAACAGAAAATGAGGTTATTTTGCTATTAACTCCATATATAGAAGTTAAGCAAGAAAGGAGACAAGCAGCAAATGACAGCTAAGACGGTCAGAGCATTTGCTTCAGGACTCCTGATGGCAGGTGGTATCTGTGGAATCGCCTACGTTGTTGACACAGGCTCCGCAGAAGAATTAGAAAATGAGGCTACTGATGAAAATGTACACTCAGACTCTGATGATGAACATATTAATGAACAATTGACTGAAGATGGATATTCGTTAGATGATATGACATCAGAACTGATAAATGAAGGTTACTTGGTCAGAACAGAGGAAGAATGGCAAACGATTCTTGATGAACTAGATGAAAGTCATGAGGAAGAGTTAAATGAATTACGTGATAGAATCAGTGAGTTAGAAGATCAAGATGAAAATAGTGATGGAGCGTCTGTTATATATCGAACGATATTAACAGTTACCCCTGGTATGACGAGTATTGATGTAGGACAAGCTCTTGAAAGAGCCAATATTATTGATCGGGCGATGGATTTCTTTGATGAAGTAGAAGATCAAGGTTTGGCAAATAGCTTGAAACCCGGTACGTATGAAGTAGATAGTGAAATGTCATTGTCTGAAGTGATCAGTGAAATTTTTTAAAAAACAGGGATGAATCTAGCGAGAAGCTAAGTTCATCCTTGTTTACTGTGCTCTATTTACTATAAGTTGGGGAGTTGGACTGTTTGAATTGAAATTTAGGAAGTTGCCAGTCGAAATGGACGGACAATAATCGTAATGTGACAATGAGGCCAAGTAAAATATATAAACTCATACCGGTTGGGAATATATTTAAACCGATTAATAGTCCAGCTAACATGGCCCATAGAGCATAAATTTCCTTTCTAAAAATCATCGGCTGACGCTTTGCTAGTAAATCACGAACTACACCACCGCCACAACCCGTCAATGCGGCTGCTGTAATAATAGCAATAAGAGGCAGTTGTGCTTCTTTAGCAAACATAGCTCCTTGAATCGCAAATGCAGCAAGTCCAAAAGCATCCATTGTATGTCCCCATTTATGCCAATGTTTCATAAAGATACTAGGAAAAATAAATAAAAGGGTGATAGAAATAAAAGCAACGATAAACAGCGTCCCTTGCTCCCATAAGGCAGATACAGGGACACCGATCAGTAAATTTCGAATGGCTCCTCCACCGAAGGCACAACAAAAGCCTAAAGCATAAACACCTAATAAATCATAATCACATTCTTTATCTAGTGCGACCATGGCTCCACTTAAAGCAAAGGCGATCGTTCCGATTATATTTAATACATCCCACACCACAGCGCAGCACACTCCTTATCTTTCACAGATGTCTAACAAACATTATAAAGCAAAAACACTGAAAATAGTGAACTTTTTCGTAGATTTTGCTTAATTTGTTCGGATATACTCGTGTGAGTGGATAAAATGTTATAATTAGCAATAGAATTTGAAGAAATGAGGAGTTTTTATGGTGTTCTTATCTAAGAAAATGGAGCAATTTCAAACAAGTATATTTAATGAATTATCCGCATATAAAACAAAGAAAATAAAGGAAGGTAGCAGTTTAATTGATTTAAGCATTGGGAGTCCAGATTTACCTCCGCCGTCTTTTATTGTTGAGGAATTAGTGTCTCAAGTACAAGATTTGAGTCAATATAAGTATGCATTAGAAGGAATAACGGAATTGCATGAAGCGATTCACTCTTATTATATTCGTCATTATCATGTAGAAGTGCATGCCCAACATGAAATATTAAGCTTAATGGGGTCACAGGATGGACTCGTTCATCTTCCGAGCGTATTTGCAAATGAAGGAGACGTTATTTTAGTACCCAATCCTGGTTATACAGCTTATGCAGCAGGTATTAGCCTAGCAGGAGCAATTCCTTATTCAATGCCCCTAAGTGAAGAAAATCAGTTTTTACCTAATTTCGAGGCTATTCCAAGTGAGATTAGAGAAAAAGCGAAATTAATGATTTTGAACGTACCAGGAAATCCAATTCCAAACATGGCTGATAAAGACTACTTTGAGAAGCTCATTCATTTTGCAAAAAAGCATGACATTTTCATTTTACATGACTTTGCATACTCCGAGCTTTATTATGAAAAAAAGCCAATAAGTTTGCTGTCGATAGAGGGGGCAAAAGAGGTTGCCATTGAATTTAATTCTTTATCCAAAAGCTTTAATATGGCAGGTTGTCGAATTGGGTATGTTGTCGGTAACGCTACTGTTATTCAGGCATTAAAACGGTTAAAATCGAATCTTGATTTCGGGGTGTTCATTCCTATTCAGAAAGCTGCAGCTCGCGCTTTAAATGATCGCTCAAACTTTAGTGACCATTTAAGAGACATTTATAGGAAAAGAAGAGATACGTTAGTATCCGGTTTACACTCGATAGGATGGCAAGTTGATCAACCTCAAGCTTCGATGTTTGTTTGGGCGAAAATACCATTTGAGATTAGCTCCTTGGAACTTTCCTATCGATTTATTGATGAAACAGGGGTTGTCATGATCCCAGGGACAGCATTTGGTTCAGAAGGTGAAGGTTATATGAGAATGGCTTTTGTACAGGACGAAGTGGTGTTACAAACTGCGGTCAACCAATTAAAAACAAGTTCTTTTTTTAAGACATTGAGTTAATTTAGAGACTGGGACAAAAGTGTTTAAACAACGGAGCTTAAATCGCTTCTCAGTTGAGCACTTTCGTTATCCCCAGTCTCTTTCTAAATGATTTAATTTTATGATGTCACAGGTGCTATCGCCATCGCTGGTCCAAAGAATTCATAACGAACCTCACTATCCTGTAATCCTGGATCATTTAAATAAGAAATCATTTGTTTCATGAAAGGGACAGGGCCACAAATATAAAAAATTCCTTGATCTGTAATCATTTCTGTTATATGTTCCTTCTTAATAAAGCCTTTATAATCATAATCCTCATGTAAATGGTCATCCTTTTTCGGTTCGCTAAAAAACGTAATACTTTTGCCGTTTTTTAGCAAAGTCATGAGTTGTTTAATTTCCTCTTGGAAAGCACGAGTCTTACCATCTTTTGCAGCGTGGATAAATGTAAGCTTTCGATTAGGGTTATGCCAAGCAACATATTTAGCCATGCTTAATAATGGGGTAATCCCAACACCTCCGCTTAGAAAATAAATGGGTTTCTCATTTGTTTCATTAAGTGTGAATTCACCTGCAGGAGCTGTTAATTCTAATTCATGATTAATGTCAATTTGATCGTGAAGATAATTAGAGACTTTTCCTTCTGGTTGGTGTTCGCTTTCGCGTTTTACAGATATACGCAAGTACGGTTTTCCAGGTATATCGGATAAACTATATTGTCGGTTTGATAAATATTTCTCACCAGGTATTTGTACACGAACCGTGACGTATTGTCCCGGTTTAAAGTTTGGGATCACATCTTGATCTACTGGATGTAAGTAAAATGAAGTAATGCATTCACTCTCTACTTGTTTGCGGATCACTTTAAATGTTTTGTAACCATCCCATCCACCTATTTGCTGAGCCGCTTCTTCGTACATTTCATTTTCCACATCAATAAACACTTGAGCAATCACTCCATATGCTTCTTCCCATGCGTTAAAAATGTCTTCAGTAGCAGCCTCACCTAATACTTCTTTAATTGCTTTTAATAAATATTCACCTACTATAGGGTAATGTTCAGCTTTCACTTGCAAACTTCGGTGCTTGTGAGCAATTTGTTTTACTTTTGGCAATAATACTTCCAGCTGATCAATGTTTTGTGCTGCAGCATAGACAGTGTTGGCTAAAGCGGTTTGTTGTCGTCCTTTTTTTTGATTCGCATGATTAAATATATGCAATAGCTCAGGGTGATCGTTAAACATAGATTCATAAAAATGGCTTGTAATATCAACTCCTTTATTTGCTAAAATCGGTGCAGTAGATTTAATAATTTTAATCGTTTTTGTCGATAACATAATAAACCTCCATTAAACATATATTTTAAATACATCTTTAATTGTAAAAGGCGATGGTGGTAAAAGCAATATTTTATATACATGTTTTGAAAGTGTTCACATTTCGAGTGTTGTTGTTATTAATTTAAAATAAACTATGTTATGATAATTTCACTTACAAAAAACATTGTAATAAACAAGGGGCTTACTATGAGATTAACGAATTATACGGATTACTCATTACGAGTACTCATTTATTTGGCATTAAAAGATAAAGAGGAGCTTTCTAATATAAAAGAAATTGCTGATTTCTATCAAATATCAAAAAATCATTTAATGAAAGTCACATATGAACTAGGGAAGTGGGGATTAATTGAAACGATTAGAGGGAGAAACGGTGGAATAAGATTATCGATTAATCCGAAAGAAATTAATATCGGGAAAGTTGTGCGAAAAACAGAGGATGATTTTCATTTAGTGGAATGTTTCGATGCTTCACGAAATGATTGTATCATTTCACCGGTATGTGGTTTGAAGCATGTTTTAAATGAAGCGTTGGTAGCCTATTTTAACGTGTTAGATCAGTATACATTGGAGGATATTTTACAAAATAAAGAAATGTTCTCTCAGTATCTTTCATCTAATTCTTTAGAAAAAAAACAACAGGAGGGTTAAGTTCCTGTTGTTATAAAAGCAACTTCATTGCATGATGTTTAGTTTAGTTTAAAGTGGGGGGCGAGTATGTCTTTTAAAATGTGAGCACTTTTATGAAAAGCAACGGATTCTTCCTCATTTAATTCAAGCTCAACGATTTCCCTAATTCCTTCGCGGTTAATAATAGTAGGAACACCAATATAGACATCCTTTTGATTGTATTGTCCATCAAGGTGAGCAGATACAGTTAGAATAGCATTTTCGTTGTTTAAAATCGCTTTAGTAATACGAACTAAAGCCATAGCAATCCCATAATAGGTAGCGCCTTTTCCTTTAATAATGTGATAAGCTGCATCCCGAACATTCTCAAATAACGGCTGTAAATCCTCGATTTTATATTGATCATTACGTTCAATCATCTTCATAATAGGAACGCCGCCAATATCAGCGAGACTGTATACAGGCAATTCACTATCACCATGCTCCCCAATAATATACGCGTGTACATTTGAAGGTGACACATTAAAATATTCCCCAAGCATAAAACGGAAACGAGCCGTATCAAGTGTTGTCCCAGAACCAATAACACGCTCTTTAGGCAAGCCGCTAAACTTCCAAGTCGCATAAGTTAAAATATCAACAGGATTTGTAGCGACTAAGAAAATACCATCAAATCCACTACCCATCACTTGTTCAACAATGCCTTTAAATATATTTACATTTTTCTCGACAAGATCTAGTCTTGTTTCTCCAGGCTTTTGATTAGCTCCAGCACATATGACAACGATGTCTACATTATGACAATCCTCATATGTTCCGAATCGTACATGTGTAGGCTGTGGTGCAAAAACTTTCCCATGATTAAGATCCATGACATCACCGTTTGCCTTTTCTTCATTTAAATCAATTAATATAAGCTCATCGACAATGCCTTGATTAATAAGTGAAAATGCATAACTAGATCCGACAAATCCTGTTCCAATTAACGCAACACGATTTAGTTTAATGTTTGCCATTTCATCACATCCTTCATTCATTGTGATCTTACTATATAAGTAGTATATCACTTTTCCAATGATCCAAGTTAATCTTGCTCAACATTTCACAAACTATCCACATCTTTTTTTAAAAAGACAAATAGATTAATGAATGGTAAAATAGTAGCATGATTTAATACACATAATTTTAGTCGCAAAGGGGAATAGAGATGAATCGTGTACAAGAGATGATCAATCGTGATTTTAAAGTGAAAAACAAAATGATGCTTATCATTTTTTCCGTAAGCCTATTAGTAGGTGCTATTTTATCCTTTGTACAAGGAGAAACGGGGAAAGGAATCTATTATTTAAGTCAAGTGCTCGTATTATTCGTAGTCTTTCTCGTCGTTTCTTACATATTAAAGAAAGAAGCTGTATTTCCATATAGTTTTATAGTCATTGTTGCTGGATATACGATATCATATTCGATCTTTTTAGGTGGAGGATTTGGTATTATTTTCATCGCTTTTTTCTATTTACTGTTTTCTGCTTTCCACTATCGTCATCGAATTTTTATTCTGGGGCTATTATTAGGTTTTGCAATGATTCTTGTTGAATTTTCAATAGGGGAATCTCAACATGAATTGTATGCTTCTTTACAACCTTTTGTTTTATTAATTTATATACTAATGGCATTAGTGCTCTATGGAATGATTCGAATTAACCATCAACAATCTTCCGCATTACAAGAAATGCTCACTAAAGAAGAGGAAGCTAATCATAATGAAACAACAGAAAAAGAATTCCTCGTAACAGGTTTAATGGATATTACGAATCATGTTAAGGAAGCTAATGAGAAGCTAAGAACGAATAATGAATCTCAAAGTGAGATGGCAACGGCCATTAATCAAATTTCAGCAGGAAGTCAAACGCAAAGTGAACAAGTTATTGGAATATCAATGAATGCTCAGGAAATATTAACGATGATGAAGCAATTAAATGAAAAATCAACACAATTAAAAGGTCAAACGAATGCAACATCGGATCAAGCGAACGAAGGTCAAAAACTAATTCTTGGATTACAATCTTCAATGAATGAATTGCAAACGTTTGTTGGTGAGTTAAATCAAACCTTTCAAACATTAACAGAGAAAATTGAGGAAACGACCACTTTTACGAGTGATATTCGTGAAATAACTGAGCAAACTAATTTACTTGCTTTAAATGCTTCAATTGAAGCAGCTAGAGCGGGAGAAGCGGGAAAAGGCTTTTCAGTTGTTGCAAATGAAATTAAGAAATTAGCTGATATTACACATCAAACAACCGAGAAGATTACTAGTAATTTGCATGAAGTGAATGGTCAAAATCGATTAACGGTTGAGAAGCTTTCACTAAGTAGCAGTCAGTTTGAGACGATTTTACAGTCAACACATACAGTGAAAAATAATTTTGATGGGATTACGAGTACGATTCAGCAATTAGTACAACAGTTTGACGAGTTCGATACGTTGTCAGATACAGTAAAAGAACAATCAACGAACGTGGATAATTCAACACGTTCATTAGCTAGTATCATCTATGAAACGTCGGCTAGTTTAGAGGAATTAACAGCAACGATCGAAACATTAAAGCACGGTAATGAGGAAGTTACGGCATTAATCGCTGCGACAACAGAACGTGCTCAAGACATTATTGAGAAGCAGCAATAAAAATGATGAGTGAGGCTGTGATATAACTAGCTGTAATGAAAAAGGTGAATTTGAGCACGTTCAAATTCACCTTTTTCTATTATCCAAAAATTGGTTCCGGATCATTTTTGCGTTTTCGATAGTTGCCTTCTTTTGTTTTTTTACATGATGAACGGAAAACGGAATGAGTATTTTATAAAGATTGTCGCTCTAAAACGGCGGGTGATTCTCATAGTGAAATGGAGCGCAATGGAACGAACCTGTGGCGGCTATTATCCTTGTACGTCGGTGCTTGTTAGTTGTTGATGATGGTGATGTGATGAAATAATAGTGTGTCCTTTTTTTAAGAAATAGAAAGCGATGATGAAAGTAATTGCTGCACAATAGAATAAACTAGAGTGTCCAATAAAATCCATGAAAAGACCTAGTAAGCCTGGTGCAATAATAGAAGAAGCCATAGAAAACAAGTAGTATAACCCAGTAAAAAAGCCGATGCGATGGACACCTCCTAAGTCAGCAACTAATGGATATGCTTGAACATTAATGAAAGCCCAGGCAATTCCACTTAAAAATAGGACAGCTTGGAGTATGATTACAAACGAATGATTACTAGTCACGCTAACGAACAGAGGGAGTAGCGGAATAAGAATAAAGAGTAATGGTAACGCAATAAGTCCAATAAACATCGTCGGTGCTTTCCCTAATTTAGAACCGAGAATACCGGCTGGGATGGCAAACAATACAAATGAGAGACTAAAAAATCCAAGTGTCATACCTGCAACATTTTCATCTAACTGTAAATATTCGACAGCATATACAGTGAATTGTGCTTCCATACCTGAATAACCAATAAAGTAAAGAAAAATAGCAATGAGAATGAAAAGATGACCTCGATATTGTTTTTCTTTTAATTTGAGTAAAGAATGTGAAAAGGATAATGAAGCTTGTGTTTCTTCTAAGCTATCGTTTGAATTGCTAGAATAAGGTGGTTTCCGATCGACAATATAGTACAGTAGGATAAATGATAGCATAAGAAAAATACCGGCAACAATAAATGGGAAGGCTCGATTTATGATAAACAAGTTAGATAGTAAAAATAATGCCATAATGGCCCCAATTCCTCCCATTAGATTGATAACGCCATTAGCAGTGGATCGTTTGGAGGGGTGTGTATGATCGGGCATAAGGGCAATGACAGGTGCTCTATATACCGTCATCGCCAATAAAAAAATAACATCAATAAGAAGTAATAGCCAAAGTGTGACGGTAGCGCTGTACGGGATGAGAATGAAAAAGATGGCTGCGATAGGCATTCCTATTATGATAAACGGTAGTCTATTCCCAAGTGGTGATTGTAGCCTATCTGACCAAGAGCCGATTAAAGGGATTAATAAGACAGCAAGCAAATTATCTAGCCCCATAATGACCCCGCGAATCGCTCTTGATTCAATGAAATCACCTAAAATTAACGGCATGTAGGCATTGTAGAATGTCCAAATCATCGTTAGGGCAAAGAAACCACTACCGATCGCAGCTATCTTTTTGTAGGAAAAGGTAGGAGCACTTTGAGTATTCATTATGTTCTCTCCTCAATTTTACTCATCTTGGAATGATCATCATATTTTTGACGAATCGATAAAGCTTGATCAACGTGATCGGTAATAACGGCTGGGCACTGATAAGAGATGAGACGCTTTAAATCCTCGTCCTCATTTACCGTGAAAGGTCTGACGGCTATTTGTTCTTTAGCAGCTTGAACTAATATAGGCTTTTGAGCAACAGGGTAAAAGCAATGTAATCCACGTGCTCCGACTGTCCGTGCATAATCCCATGGCTTATATAATCCCTCCATAAACAAAATCGCGGTTTCAATGTTAGGGTTTAATTTAGCAATTTTGGCGAGGCTATAATGGTTAAATGATGATAAAATGATTTGATCTTCTAATTCATATGTAGCAATCATTTCAAGGGTGGTTTCCTCAAGCCCTTCATATGGAATCACGCCATTTTTCAGTTCAATATTCGTTATCAAATTCGTGTGCTTGACCCATTGGAAATATTCGTCTAATGAAGGGATGAAACATTTCTGTTCCTGATTATTTTTAGTAGTTCCAGCTTCCCAATTCCTTAGTTCATTGAAGGTGAAATCCTTTACGAAGCCAATTCCATTCGTTGTTCGCTCAATGGTTTCATCATGAATAATGACTGGAATACGGTCTTTTGTTAATTGGACGTCTAACTCAATTCCGTCGGCTCCACAATCATAAGCAGCTCGAAATGCGGCCATCGTATTTTCTGGGTATCGTGCAGAGAAACCTCTATGTGCAAAAATCATTGTTCTATTCAAGTCATTTCACTCTCCTTCATTGTTAACTCTATTATTCTTTCGGGAAAAGTGGAAATAATCCTGCCGCTCTTTTATGCTTTACAAAACGTTTAACCTCTTTACAATAGGTAGCATTGCTTTGTATTAAGTTCGATTTGCCTCGCAATGTTTAATTTAGGACCCCCTAACTGTTGTTCGATACAATCGACAATATTCTTTAACATAAGAGGCGTCGTTTCTTGCTTTTGAAATGAATCGTTGTATTGCCATGGGCCATCTGTTTCGATTAGTAATTGAGTAAGCGGGACGTTGTGAAGCAGAAGTTGGTCTCGTTTACGGTAGCATAACTCTGGTGTGACGGAAATATAATACTGGGCATTCACGATGTCAGATAATACATCGTGAGGTCCTTTGAACCAATGAAAATGAGCTTGTTTAATTTTATGTTTCTTTAATAAGGTAAGTACAGTTGCCGCTTTATCATGAACGGCATGCAAGGAAACGGGAAGTTCATATCGGTAAGCATACAATAGCAACTCATCTAGTAATTCTGTGAAAAAGGAAAGTTTGTCAACTTGCTTTGGTTCATAATGAGGCAAACCAATTTCACCAATTGCAGTAATTCTTGAACGTTCGTCTTTAAGAAGCTGTTTAAATTCTATTACATCATGGCTTTTTGGATAAGAAAATTCTGGATGAAACCCAATACAGGCATTGACAAAATGGGGGAAGCGAAGTTGTAATTCGAGAGTTTTATAGGAAGAAGAGAGATCTGTAGATACGGCGATAACTTGTTTTACTCCTGCTTGCTGCCATTGAGCTATCTTTTCAGGTAAAGTTAAATAATCATATTGATCTAAATGAATATGTGCATCAATCATGTTCATAGCTCCTTTGTACATTCAATAAGGACACTGAAAAAGTTGGTTTTTAACTTTTTTTGTACCCTTTCAATAGAGGGGGGGACATAACGAAAGTGTTTGGCTGAGAATCTGAACAATGTGTGCTCCCCGTTTTTTAGAAGTGGTTCATTTGTACCTCTGTGTATTTGTTCGACTTCACCTTTATGAAAACTCTTATGTCCCAGCCTGCGTTTTTAATGCGAGATGATAAACCGTGCTATTTTTTATTTAATTCTGCTTGAAGATGATGAATCCCAATTGTTCGTTCAACATCCAAAATAAATCCAATTCCTTTACCAGGTTGATTAATTTGTACATCCTCTTCAATTTGTGCGAGTACTTGTTTCGTTTTCTCTTTTGTAATTAATGTTAAAATAATCTCTTTTTCAGGTTCAATTGCTAAATTTAATAATTTGGCTTTTTCATGTATACCTGTTCCGCGCCCAGAAATAATAGTTCCCCCTTCAGCGCCCGCCTTCTTCGTAGCATTGACGACTTTTTCAGAGTCACCTTTATTGACGATTGTGACAATTAACTCAAAGTGTATAGATTCTTTTGACATTGGTTTCTCATTCTCCTTCTTGTCTTCAATGTTTTGAACATGGCATAAACCTAGAATCGATTTTATGTGTAAGACGATTCCTAAGCCTTTTCCAGGTTTGTCGATTGAATAATCTACATTTATTTGCTCAATGACGTTGTGAACAATTTTTGAGGGGACAGCTGTTAAAATAATATTTTTTTCGGGTTCAATAGGTATACCAAGAAAATGCTTTTTCTCATGTATACCCACACCACGTCCTAAAAGGATCGTTCCGCCTTCAGCACCTGCTTTCTTCGTAGACTTGACAATATGCTTGGCGTCTCCCTTTTTTACAATTGTAATAATAAGTGAATAGTTTAAGTTAAGGTCCATTTTAATTAGATTCAGCTCGCTTTCTTTCAAAAATTAAACCTAAAATAAGAACAGATAAAATAGGGGCTAGTGCTACTAGGGCAATCATACCAAATCCATCCATTAGTGGGTCGCGTCCTTCAATAACTGAAGCAATACCGACGGCAATTGCTAGTATAAATGTGACAGTCATCGGACCTGTTGCGACTCCGCCCGAGTCAAAAGCAATTGCAATAAATGTATTTGTCGAGAAGAACATTAAAATCATGACAAGTAGATAGCCTGGTATAATGACATACCATAAAGGAAAGCCGCTTAATATACGAAACATTGATAAAGCGATTGAACATGCAACACCAATGGACAACGTGTACAACATCATTCTCTCTGAAATATAGCCACTAGATACTTTTTCTACTTGAGTATTAAGGATTCTCACAGCAGGTTCAGCAAAAGTTGCTACGAACCCTAATAAGAAACCAACGGGAATCACAACCCAATTGTAGTTGAGTTCGCCTAACTTTTCTCCCATAAGCTCACCAGCAGGAAAGAAACCAACATGTACTCCTTGCAAAAACAACGTCAGCCCTATAAATGATAATGCGATTCCAATAAATATACGAAACAGCTTCTTTCTTGTTAATTTTAAAAAGATAAATTGAAAAACTAAAAAGAAAATAAGTAGTGGAATCAGTGCAAACGTTACTTCAAGTATGGTTTCTGCAAAGCCTTCGAATATTCGGGATATCATCCGTAAATCACCCCTAAAATCAATACAGCAATGATCGGACCAATCGATGCAAGAGCGACTAATCCAAAGCTATCACTTGATGAAGTTTTACCACGAATGACAGATGCTACTCCTACGCCTAGAGCTAAAATAAAAGGTACAGCCATCGGCCCTGTCGTAACACCACCGGCATCAAATGATATTGGAATAAAAGATTCAGGTGTACATGCAGCTAGAACAAAAACAATGGCATAACCGCCTAGTAATAGCCATTTTAAAGGGATGTTGTATACAATTCGTAATAAGGATAAGGCAGCGAAAATGCCAAGGCCAATTGCTACAGAATAGATAAGCACCATTTGAGAGATGTCTCCACCAGAAACGTCATCAATTTGACTTGATAATACACGAACATCAGGTTCAGCAACGGTGACTACAAAGCCTAATAAAAAGCCGAAAAATAAAATTAAGCTGATTTTTTTTGTTTTTGGTAAAGTAGATCCGATCATTTCCCCTATAGGAAGCAACCCAATATGTACACCGAGTAAAAACAGAAAAAGACCTAAACTTACCATAAAAACACCTATTAAAAATTGAAT
Source organism: Halalkalibacter hemicellulosilyticusJCM 9152 (assembly GCF_000513115.1). Lineage (GTDB taxonomy): Bacteria > Bacillota > Bacilli > Bacillales > Bacillaceae_D > Halalkalibacter > Halalkalibacter hemicellulosilyticus. Next base: position 64,810 of record NZ_BAUU01000012.1, on the reverse strand, counting down.
AAAAACATCTGTAGGTAACCAAATGATGGTGTACTGTAAAATAATGATGACAAATGTTATTGGTAATATGGCAAAAATAACTTCTTTAGCTTGATCCTTTATATCGTTCATTTCATTCTCCTCTCATTGATTCAGCTATTCTATCATCGTGTGAAACCTGTGTTTTTCTTACTCACAGAAAGGAGAAAACACATTAACTCTATTCCCGTATGTGGAGTTGTTAAACCTTTATGATGTCGTTTCATCACACATGTTCTTATATATAAAATAATAAGATACACTATGATCAACCAATCAAACATGATAAAATAAAAGCAAACAAAAATAAACAAAGGTTTATATGGGGTGACTAGATGCTTGTAGCAGAAAGACACGAAAAGATAACAGCACTTGTGAATGAACGCGGTAGTATTCGAGTAACAGAGCTCAGCCAATTGTTCAATGTTACAGAAGAAACGATTCGACGTGACTTGGAACGGCTAGAAAATGAAGGGAAGCTAAGAAGAAGTCACGGTGGAGCGGTTAGTATGAAGACGAATCAAATAGAAGCTCCTTATTTTGAGCGTGAAATTCGAAATGTAAAAGAGAAAACAAATGTTGCCAAAGCTGCGCTTGAATATGTTAATGAGCATGACCGAATTATTTTAGATGCAAGTACGACTGCTTGGTATATGGCAAAGCTCTTGCCTAATATGGCTTTAACGGTAGTAACGAATTCACTTAAGGTGGCTATGGAATTAGCACAGCATGATAAAGTAACGGTTATTTCTCTTGGCGGCACGTTACTTCCTCGCTCGTTATCATTTGTAGGTCCAGTTTCAACTGATTCTCTTGAACATTATCATGTCAATAAAGCATTTCTTTCCTGTCAAGGTATTCACCATGATAGAGGGATTAGTGATTCAAATGAACTTCAAGCTATTGTTAAGAAAAAAATGATGGAAATTTCTGATGAAACATTTTTGCTTGCTGACTATTCAAAATTCGGTGTTCAAGCATTTGCACGCATTGGTTCGTTAGAAAGTGTTCAAAAGATCATTACAGATCAGAATACATCGGATGACCAGCTTACAAGATTTAAAGATTTGCCACTGTCGATTATAAAATCATAGTAGTAGCTTGTTCAAAAAAGAGAGCCATTCTTTTTCGTATATGTAACGAAGTTGGGCAGCATAACTTAGTGAAGTATGGTAAAATTTGTTTGAAGGACTTATTGTAAAGGGTGAAACGATGACTATTAAATTTGATTTACATACTCATCACGAACGTTGTGGACATGCAATTGGTACAATAGAAGATTATATTAGACAAGCCATTCAATTAAATTTAGATTATATTGGTATCTCGGACCATACTCCGCATTTTTACAGTGAGGAGGATCATCTCTATCCAGGAATTGCGATGCAGAAAAGTGAATTTAACAGCTATGTAGAGGAAGTATTACAGCTTAAGGAGAAATATGCGAGTAAGATTCATGTGCTTTTAGGAATTGAAAGTGATTTTTTCATTGATCATATGACTCATTACCAAAGGCAATTCGAATTGTATCCATTTGATTATATTATTGGCTCTGTCCATTTTGTTCACGACATAAATATTTTTCAACGTGGTCGGTTTGATTTATTAACTGAATCAGAACGAGTTCAAGTGAAAGAAAACTATTATGAACAAATTGCTTTATCAGCTAAAAGTGGACTTTTTCAAATATTAGGGCATATTGATGCGATGAAAGGGTATTATCCTCCATTTTCAGACTTAGAAACGGAAGCTGTTGACAAAACGTTAAAAATAATCGGAGAACAACAAGTCGCCATTGAAATAAATACATCTGGTAAAACGAAGGATGTTCGAGGGTGGTATCCGGCAGATGACATTCTGGAACGAGCATTATTTTACAGTGTTCCAGTCACCTTTGGTTCCGATGCTCATACACCTGAACGAATAGCGGATGATTTTGACCTTGTCAGGAAAAGATTAAGAGAAATCGGTTATAAGGAATGGACGTATTTTATTAATAGGAAGGCTGTGCATGTTTCTTTATAAAGTATGAATGTAAGCTCTATTTTTGAGCTTATATTCAATAAGTTAACATAATATTATTATAGTTATGTTGTTAAAGTTCGTTTTTATAAAAATGTCATGTTACAATGTGGAGAACTTAATGTTTCTAAAGGAGTCACATATGCTATTTCCTGTCCTGCTTTCATTTGTTGTTTGTGTCGTTGCACTTGTTATTACGTTAAAATTAACAGCAGCTTCGGATGAAGAATATGATAGTAAAAAAAGTATGAAACATATGTCATGGATTTACTTTCTCGTGTTTCCTATTATTCTAGTCGTTGTTTTGCTTTTATGGTGGATTTCGGAGTTAATGAGTTAGTCGAATAAATCATTTGGCTAATAATCGATAGTGTGGTATCATTTACTAGAATTGAATAGTACTCGGGGAGCTATGAGGTTGGCTGAGAGGATGTCCCGTTGAAGACATCGACCCTTTAACCTGATCTGGGTAATTCCAGCGGAGGGATGTATGATTTATTTGTATACGTAATTGAATGAACGTCTACATGCCTCTATGCATGTAGACGTTTTTTTATCATTTGTATATAAACTAATCGATAGTCCAGTCAGGGAAGTAGAAGAGGGGGTATTCATGAAAGAATTGAAGGATGTGACAAAAGCTGGATCACCAGCTATTGTCACTGTGGTTATGTTTGTACTCATATGGGAGCTTATCGTTCGGATCACCGGCATAGAACCTTATATTCTACCAGCCCCGTCTGAGATTTTTCTGGCATTTGGTGAGTCGTGGACATTATTGCCGGAACATATTTGGATTACTGCTGCTGAAGCATTACTTGGCTTTAGTTTAGGAATTATCGTTGCATTAGTCATTGCTCTATCACTTGATGCATCAGTAATATTACGAAAGAGTGTGTATCCATTGCTTCTCTTTTCTCAAACAATTCCGATTATAGCGATTGCACCTTTACTTATTATTTGGTTTGGCTATGGCATTTTACCAAAAGTTCTAGTCGTCGCTTTAGTGACATTTTTTCCTGTAGTTGTGAACATGATTGAAGGTCTGCAATCAAGTGATCGGGATATGATGAGGTTATTACAATCAATGGGGAGTTCACGTTGGCAAACTATGCGCTATGTTCGATTTCCGCATGCACTCCCATACTTATTTACTGGATTGAAAATTGGTGCAACCTACAGTGTGTTAGCTGCAGTAATTTCTGAGTGGGTCGGGGCAAGTAAAGGTTTAGGCATTTATTTAGTTCGAGCTCAAAATTCTTTTGCAACCGATAAAGTGTTTGTTTCAATTATGATTATATCATTTTTAAGTTGTTTGCTATTTTTTATCACCGTCCTTATTAGTAGATGGGCGATGCCTTGGAAGTATAAACATATGAAAAAGGGAAGTGGAGAAAGTTGAAAAAAGGTTTATTTATGATCAGCATGAGTGTTATGACTAGTTTTGCTTTAATTGGATGTAGTTCAGAGGGTGGAAGCAATAACGATTCGCCTAAATTGAATGAAGTCGATAATGAACAAGCTGCAACAGAGGAAAAAGAAGACCAACTAGAAGCGACCATTGTATTGGACTGGGTACCTAACACGAACCATACTGGGATTTATGTGGCTAAAGCAAATGGGTATTTTGAAGAAGAAGGATTAGACGTTACAATCATCGAACCAGCGTTAGAAGGAGCGGATCAAATCGTTGCTTCTGGGCAAGCCCACTTCGGAATAAGTTCACAGGATAGTGTAACGGTGGCACGTTCAAGTGATATTCCGGTTGTGTCATTAGCTGCGATTATTCAAGAGCATACGTCGGGATTTGCATCACCAGTTGAAAAAGATATCACATCACCTTCTGATTTTGAAGGAAAGACGTATGGTGGCTGGGGATCTCCACAGGAAGATGTCATGATATCAGAAGTCATGAAAACAGTAGACGCTGATTCTTCAACAGTTGAAAATGTCACGGTGGGAACGTCTGACTTTTTCGTTAATACATCAAGGGAAATCGATTTTCAATGGATTTTCTATGGATGGACGGGTGTTGAGGCTGAGGTACGTGGCGAAGAGATAAACATGATTTATTTAACAGATATTGATCCTGTTTTCTCTTATTATTCTCCGGTTATTATTAGTAGTGATTCTGTTGTTGAAGAACAGCCAGAGCTTGTTGAGAAGTTTATGCGTGCCATCAGTCGTGGGTATGAATTTGCCATTGATCATGTCGATGAAGCAGCAGACATCTTAATCGAGGCAACTCCCGAAACAGATGCTGAGTTAATACGTGCTTCTCAGGAGTGGTTAAGTGAACGTTATCAAGGAGAAGCGGAGAAGTGGGGGTATCAAAGCACAGATGTTTGGAGTACTTATACCGAATGGATGCTGGATAATGAATTGATTGAAGTAGATGTACCAATAGAAGAAGCAATGACGAATCAGTTTCTTCCTTAGAACAGGAGATATCATGCATTTACAATTATCGAATATTCACTATACGTTCTCTGATCATACGAACGTCATTAATGATTTGCATCTAACTATCGAAAAAGGAGAATTTGTCTCTCTTATTGGTCCTAGTGGATGTGGTAAAAGTACATTATTCAATTTAATATCTGGTTTAGAGATACCGAACGCTGGTGAAATTCTTCTCAATGGCCATTCGATTGTCGGTCAACGGAATCATGCAAGTTATATGATGCAAAAAGATTTACTTTTACCATGGAAAACGGTATTAGAAAATGCTCTATTAGGAGCAGAAATTAGTAAGCAAAATCTAGCAGAATCTAAGAAAAAGGCGTTTGAACTCTTACCTTTATTTGGACTTGAAGGCTATGAGCATTATTATCCGCATGTTCTTTCAGGTGGAATGAAACAACGCGCTGCTCTTTTGAGAACATTTCTTCATCAAAAAGAAATGTTGTTATTAGACGAGCCTTTCGGAGCGCTTGATGCATTAACAAGAGAACATATGCATGAATGGTTATTATCCGTTTGGAACAAATTACGACGTTCTGTATTGTTTATTACACATAGCATTGATGAAGCAATCTTTTTATCAGACCGGATTTGTGTTTTGGCTCCTAAACCAACAAACATCATTGCCGAATATAACGTAACGTTGCCAAGACCGAGAAATAAGGAAATGGTCTTAACAGAAGAGTATATATCCTTAAAGAAGCAATTGATGCAATCTTTACAATAAAGGAATGGAAAGGATGACTTTTATGAAATTTTCGGAACATTTAAGAAAGCAAGTTGACTCGATTTGGAATGCGAGCTTTGAACACCCATTTGTAACAGGTGTAGCCGATGGGTCTTTATCTCTTGATGCATTCAAGCATTATGTGAAACAAGATTCTTATTATTTATCAAAATTTGCTCAGGTTCAATCGATTGGTGCTGCTAAAGCGCTTGATTTCTATACAACGAGTCGCATGGCATTTCATGCTAAATCGACCTTTGATGCAGAGCATATGTTACATGAAGGATTTGCGAAGGAATTGGGGTTATCAGAAGAAGGGCACATAACTGTTGAAAACCCTGCACCTACGGCAGTTGCGTATACGAATCACCTATTTGCATCGGCGTATAAAGGAACATTGGGAGATGTGATTGCTGCTATTCTTCCGTGTTATTGGCTTTATTGGGAAATCGGTGAGAAATTTAAGGGAGCTAAACCAGGGGTAGCCATTTATCAAAAATGGATTGATACGTATGGTGATGAGTGGTTTGGAGATCTTGTTCAGGAGCAAATTAACCGTTTAGATGATTGGGCGAGTAAAGCTTCTGATGGTGAGAAGAAAAGAATGGAGGAGATTTTTGTTACGAGTAGTAAGTATGAATATATGTTCTGGGAGATGGCCTATACATTAGAAGAATGGCCAGTATAATCATCACTCAAATGCATTGGAAGAGGCTGGGACATAACAAAAGTGTTTAGCTTTTAAAAACACTTTTGTTCCAGCTTCTTCTATTTTGTTTGAAAAAAGATCAAACGTTAAAAATAAAGGATTTCGCAGTAAAACCAACTTGACTTATAGGAATAGTGAAGCTATCATTATAGTAATCATTTTTTAATTATAACCGAAATAATGAATGATTTTTATGTCAAAACTAGTCCTATTACATAAAATCAAGTAAGATTAGTTTATATTTAATTGTGAGGTGGAATTTGTTGCAACTTCATGTTTTGAACAGTCCGTTTAATGAAGAACAGGTAGAGCAATTAAATAAGCTCTTACCAACATTAACAGAATCACAGAAAATTTGGTTAACGGGATACTTAGCTGCTACACAAGCAGCTTCAGCACCTGTATCAGTAACGGAAAACCAATCTACTGGAAATACTACAGCTACTAATGTTACACCAGTTGTGGAACAAGTGATTTCTAAGGATGTGACGATCTTATTTGGATCACAAACTGGTAATGCGCAAGGTCTTGCTGAACAAGCAGGAAAGATGTTAGATTCAAAAGGGTTTAATTGTACCGTTCTTTCTATGAGTGACTTTAAGCCGAAAAATTTAAAAAAGGTTGAAAACTTACTCATTCTTGTGAGTACACATGGTGAAGGTGATCCACCGGATAATGCTTTAACGTTCCATGAGTTTCTTCATGGAAAGCGCGCACCAAAAGTAGACTCTCTTCGCTACTCAGTCTTATCTCTTGGCGATAGTTCATATGAATTCTTCTGTCAAACAGGTAAGGAATTCGATCAACGATTAGAAGAGCTAGGAGGTACGCGTTTATACCCTCGTGTAGACTGTGACTTAGACTTTGATGAACCTGCGGCAGAATGGATTGAAGGTGTTCTTAATGGATTAAATGAAGGAGTGGCACAATCAACAGAAGTACTAGCAGAAATGCCGACTGCTTCCTCTGGTGAAAGTGAGTATTCTCGAACGAATCCATTTCAAGCAGAAGTATTAGAAAATTTAAATTTGAACGGGCGTGGTTCAAATAAGGAGACACGTCATCTTGAATTATTATTAGAAGGTTCAGGTCTTACATATGAACCGGGTGATGCGTTAGGGATTTATCCTGAAAATGATCCAGAGTTAGTTCAGTTACTATTGAAAGAATTAAACTGGGATTCAGAAGAAATAGTGACAGTTAACAAACAAGGAGATGTTCTGTCATTAGAAGAAGCTCTTACGAAGCATTTTGAAATTACTGTCTTGACTAAGCCATTATTAGAGCAGGCGTTAAAGCTGTCGAATCATGATGCCTTACGTGAGCTACTCTCGGCTGGAAAAGAAGCGGAATTAAAAGAGTATATAAATGGACGTGATTTATTAGATCTTGTTCGTGATTTTGGACCTTGGGGTGTATCAGCTCAAGAATTTATTGCGATTCTTCGCAAGATGCCTGGTCGATTGTATTCAATTGCGAGTAGTTATGCGGCAAATGAAGAAGAAGTACATTTAACGATTGGAACTGTGCGTTATGAGTCTCATGGTCGAAAGCGCAAAGGTGTTTGCTCTACTCTTTGTGCTGAACGTCTAGAATCAGGTGATACTATTCCGATCTATATTCAAAAGAATCCTAACTTCAAACTTCCTGAGCATCCAGATACACCGATTATTATGGTTGGTCCAGGAACAGGAATTGCACCGTTTAGAGCTTTTATGCAGGAGCGTGAAGAAACGGAAGCTGAAGGGAAATCTTGGCTCTTCTTCGGTGATCAACACTTTATGACAGATTTCTTATATCAAACGGAGTGGCAACAATGGTTAAAGGATGGAGTTTTAACGAAGATGGATGTTGCTTTTTCTCGTGACTCTGATGAAAAAGTGTATGTTCAGCATCGTATGCGTGAACAAAGTAAGGAATTGTATACATGGATTCAAGAAGGTGCTGTTATTTACATTTGTGGTGATGAGAAGCATATGGCACATGATGTTCACGAAACGTTGATTACTATTATTGAACAAGAAGGACAGATGAACCGTGAACAAGCAGAACAATACCTTTCAGAAATGCAGCAACAAAAACGTTATCAACGAGATGTTTATTGATTTAAGAGTGGAAGGAGTAATGCAACATGGCTAATCAAAAGTTAACAGCACCTGAAGGTTCACCTAGTGATGTTGAACGAATAAAAGAAGAAAGTAATTATTTACGTGGATCATTAGAGGAATCAATGCTAGATCAAATTAGTTCAGGTATTCCTGATGATGATAATCGTCTTATGAAATTTCATGGAAGTTATCTTCAAGATAATCGTGATTTACGTAATGAAAGGCAAAAACAAAAATTAGAACCAGCTTATCAATTTATGCTTAGAGTTCGTACACCAGGTGGCGTATCGACACCTGAACAATGGCTCGTAATGGATGAATTAGCTCAAAAATATGGTAATGGAACGTTGAAGCTAACGACTCGTCAAGCTTTTCAAATGCATGGCATTTTAAAGTGGAATATGAAGAAAACGATTCAAGAGATTCATGCTTCGATGCTTGATACGATTGCAGCCTGTGGGGATGTAAACCGTAATGTGATGTGTAATCCAAACCCATATCAATCTGCTGTTCATGCTGAGGTTTTTGAATGGTCTAAAAAACTAAGTGATGACCTATTGCCACGTACAAAAGCCTATCATGAGCTTTGGTTAGATGAGGAGAAAGTAGCGAGTACCCCTGAGGTCGAAGAAGTTGAACCAATGTACGGTCCATTATACTTGCCTCGAAAATTTAAAATTGGTATCGCCGTTCCACCATCTAATGATATAGATGTTTTCTCTCAAGATATTGGTTATATTGCCATTATTGAAAACGACAAGCTTGTTGGATTTAATGTAGCTATTGGTGGCGGTATGGGGATGACGCATGGTGACACAGCGACTTACCCTCAGCTTGGAAAGGTGATTGGCTTTTGTAAGCCAGAGCAAATGGTAGATGTCGCTGAGAAAATTATTACGATACAACGCGATTATGGTAACCGTTCTGTTCGTAAAAATGCTCGGTTTAAGTACACGGTTGATCGTTTAGGGTTAGAGAATGTCGTCGAAGAGCTAGAAAGTCGTCTCGGTTGGAAGCTTGAGGACGCGCGCGACTTCCACTTTGATCATAATGGTGATCGTTATGGTTGGGAAAAAGGTGTTCAACGTAGATGGCACTATACCTTATTTGTCCAAGGTGGTCGTATAGTTGATACTGACGATTATAAGCTTATGACAGCGTTAAGAGAGATTGCTAAGATCCATTCAGGTGATTTTAGATTAACGGCCAATCAAAATCTAGTCATTGCGAATGTCACGAGTCAGAAGAAAAAGCAAATAAATGAGATTATTGAAAAATATCATTTAACGGATGGTTCTCCTTATTCAGCATTACGTCGTAGTTCACTTGCCTGTGTATCGTTACCAACCTGTGGACTTGCGATGGCTGAAGCAGAGCGCTATTTACCAACACTTATTGATAAAATGGATGCGATTGTAGATGAAGCTGGTTTACGTGATAAGGAAATTACGATTCGAATGACTGGCTGTCCTAACAGCTGTGCTCGACCAACACTCGCTGAAATTGGTTTCATCGGAAAAGCACCGGGTAAATACAATATGTATTTAGGTGCGGCCCATGATGGGAGTCGCTTAAGTAAGCTGTATCGTGAAAATATTGGTGAAGAAGACATTCTGTCTGAATTGAAGCAATTGCTTCCACGATATGCGAAAGAGAGAGAAGATGGAGAACATTTTGGTGATTTCGTTATTCGTACGGGTGTGATTAAGGCAACAACAGACGGCACGAATTTCCATGAATAGATGCATTTTGTGAAGGTGTTTGATAAGGTTACATATAACCTTATCAAACACCTTTTTTATATGAAAGGTAGTAATGACAACGCTTATAGACAACGTAAAAAAAAATTAAAATTTTTTTTAGATTTTTTGAACGATTATGTATTCGCAAACGTCACAATATTGTCCACATAATAAGGAGGCTTTGTATGGAGGAAGATGATTGGATACTCATTGAACGTGCAATGCAAGGAGAAGAAGAGGCCTTTTCAATGTTATATAAACGCTATTATTCGTATTTATTTAATTATTTACTTAAATTGACATTAGATGAGCAAATAAGTGCTGATATAAGTCAAGATACAATGTTAAAAGCGTATCTTCGTTTACATACATTTCGTGGCGATAGTAAGTTTTCGACTTGGCTTATTTCAATTGCCTCACGTTTATATGTTGACAAAATAAGAAAGAAAAAGCGTGATATCAATTTAATGAAACAAATGAAGGTGATCCTGTCGAGGCAATTAAAGTGGAAAAGTGATCAACTACAAATGGAATGGAGTGATTTCTTTGCCGAGTTCAATCAACTAGAAACATCGATTAAAATGCCAATATTGTTGCATTATTATTATGGCTATACGTATGAAGAAATTGGAGAAATGTTAAATGTAAAAGCTGGTACTGTTAAGTCTAGAGTCCATTATGGCATTAAAAATGTGCGAAAGGAGATGAATAGAAATGAGTGAACAAGATAAAGATCGTCACTTGGTACAGTCATTAAAGGCGGATTGGAAGAAGCTCGATCAAATTGGAGATGAATGGATCGATTCGGCCTATTTAGAACAACAGATACAGCAAGCTCAAAAAGAAAAACAACGTGCAATGAAGAAAGAGTTTTATTTATTTCTTGTTTCTTCCGTATTCATCATGATCGCTACAATCGCCGTTATTCACCAGTCCTTTCATGCCTTTATCATCATACAATGTGTGACATTAGTGGGAGCACCACTTATTCTTTTCTTACTAAACTTAAGAAAAAAGAAAAAGAAGGTGACGGCATGATTGAGGGCACTCAATGGGATATGAGAATCATCATGTTGTTAGCTGTTACGTTACTTGTTCAAAGTATCTTTCTTTTTAGAGATGCTCAAAAAGAGGGAGCTACAAATGGTTTTGGGGTATTTGGGGTTGCTTCAATTTCCTATGCCGACGTTATTTTATTTTCTGTTTGTTAGATGGCCGCAAGACCGAAAGCAAAATAAGAGGAGGGTATAAGATGAATACGATCGATTCGGATTTATTAATGTTATTAGTGCCAATTTTCGTATTACAAGGAATTTTATTTTTAATCGCAATGATTAGTTTAATACGTCAAGAAAGTACCAATGGTCCTAAATGGATGTGGGCTTTGCTCATTCTATTAATGAATCCTATTGGAGCGATATTATATTTTATTATTGGGCGAAATAACAATTAAGGAGTGAGTAGATGATTATTGAAGTAAAGCAGCTCTCAAAGAGATATAAAGAGCATACGGCTGTTCACCCATTAACCTTTTCCATTGATAAAGGTTCTTGTGTGGCGGTGCTCGGACCGAATGGAGCTGGTAAAACGACGACATTGCAAATGCTTGCAGGATTATTAACACCGACGTCTGGTAAGATAAACTTTTCTCATTTATCTAAACGAGACATGCGTTCAGAAATTGGATTCTTACCTCAGCATCCTTCCTTCTTTAATTGGATGAATGCGAGTGAGTTTTTACAGTTGTCAGGACAATTAGCGAATATACGCAAAAATGAACTTCAAGATAAGATCGAAGAAGTGTTAGAATTTGTTGGATTGACATCTGCTAAAAAGAAGAAAATTGCAGGGTTTTCAGGAGGGATGAGACAGAGGCTTGGATTAGCTCAAGCTATCATTCATGAGCCTAAATTATTAATTTTAGATGAACCTGTTTCGGCATTAGACCCACAAGGACGCCGTGATGTTTTAGAGTTAATTCAATCATTAAAAGGGAAAATGACGATTCTTTTTTCTACACATATTCTTCATGATGCTGAACAGGTTTGTGATGATATTTTCATATTAAAAGAAGGACAGCTGAAGTGGCAAGGTAAATTAAATGATTTGCAGGAAGAGCATTCAATGGACCTTAAACTTGCAGTAGAAAGCAATGTAGCGCAACATCTGGAGCAATTAAGCACCAGCAACGATTATCGGATCGTAGATGACACAACGGCTTTTATTCATATTCAACACCAAACAGAAGGGAGTCATATACTATCCGCTCTTTTGAAAAATGGTGCGGTTGTTACGCACTATGAATTGGTGAAGGAATCGTTAGAAGACGCATATTTGAAGGTGATGGAACAATGAGAACATTTTGGATATTGTTTAAAAAAGAAATGGTTGAAAGCATGAAAAACGGAAAATGGATATGGCTACCCATTACATTGATTATCCTAGGAATTTCACAACCGATTACGACTTATTTTATGCCACAAATTCTTGAAATGGCAGGAAATCTACCAGAAGGTACAGTCATCGAACTTCCAACACCTACAGGTGAAGAAGTATTAAGTGGTGTATTGTCGCAATATGGCACGATAGGAACTCTTCTATTTATTTTAGCGTCGATGGGTATGATCGCTCATGAACGAAGAAGTGGTGTGTTAACATTAATTATGGCTAGACCCGTTTATTCGATTCAGTATATTATGAGTAAGTTTGCTGCACAGTCGTTTCTACTAATTGTTTCACTCTTTTTCGGCTATGCTCTGAGCTGGTATTATACGAATTTATTATTTTCAACGATCACGTTTCAAGCAATGATCTCTAGCTTCATGATATATAGTGTATGGGTACTTATCGTCATTGCTACTACGACATTTGTAAGTACTGTATTAAAACAAGCTGGAGGCATTGCCGGTGTTAGTGTCATTCTGTTAGGAACAATGGGTATTTTAAGTACATTGCTTCCGAAATATATGGAATGGAGCCCTGGAAATATAAGCAATGAAGCGATGTTACTTATCAATGAAACATCTTCGTCCAACTTATGGTTCGTTAGTCTTAGTAGTGTTATTTTGATTGCGATCCTGTTGATGGTTGCTATCGTAACATTTAATCGATTAGAAAGCTATCACCAAGCTGATTTTTAAAAGAAATTAAAAAAATCGTATTCATAAGCATAACCTTTTATTATTTCTCCAACATTAGGTAAAATAGGGTTAACTTTTAAGAAGGAGTGATTGGATGTCTTATGAAATTGCGATTATTGGTGCAGGTCCAGCTGGTGCAAGCGCGGCTCTGTTTGCAGCGAAGGCCGGAAAGAAAACATTATTGTTAGATCATGGTAAAAGTATGACAGCGAGAGCATGGGTAGAGAATCATTATGGCGTAGATGGTATTGAAGGCCCTAAACTTTTAGAATTAGGAAAGGAACAAGCGACAAAATTTGGGGCTGACTTGAAGGAAGAGGAAGTATTATCAATTTCTGAGCAAGCTGATGAATATGTGCTGGAAACGGCAAATGGTACATACTTAACAAAGCATGTGATTCTAGCAACTGGAGCTATTGCACAACTAGCTGAAAAGAGTGGAATTGCCACAAAAGAGGGCTCGGAGCCTCGTATTAAACAAGTTGTCGATGTTGATGCCTCAGGTAAAACGAAGAAAGAACGTATATGGGCTGCTGGAACTGTTGCAGACCAAAGTGTACACACGATTATTACGGCAGGTGATGGTGCGAAGGTAGCGATTAATGTTATTAGTGAATTAAATGGTGAGCGTTATGTTGACCATGATGTATTAAAAGCATAATAGATTGATTTCGAGTAGAATCCACTAAGGATTCTACTCTTTTTTTATTCCACAGCATAGGTGAAACAAGCCATACATGATGACTACATAGATGATAGGAATTGTAAATTAATTAATGCATTGTATATTTTTTGTATAAAATCTGTTAAATCATTAATTTCGTCATATTTTCTATGATTTAATACAGATGAGGAGGCGATTACATGAATCAAGTTGAGTTAATAAATGTTTCAAAATCGTATGACAAACAGTCTCATGTTTTAAAAGAAATTCACTTAATGATCAAAAAGGGCGAGTTTTTTGTCTTAGTTGGTCCTTCTGGTTCTGGGAAAAGTACGTTACTGCGAATGATAGCGGGTTTGGAAGAGATTACGGATGGGAAACTCTTAATCAATGATAAAGTCGTCAATCATTTACCTCCTAAAGATCGTCATTTATCGATGGTATTTCAAAATTATGCATTATATCCCCATTTAACGGTCGAACAAAACATATTGTTCGGGCTTCATGCAAAAAAAGTACATAAGCAAGAACAGAAGCGTCGCCTACTTGAAACGGCTGAAATGATGGGATTAACGGAACTCTTAAAAAGAAAACCGAAAGAATTGTCAGGTGGTCAACGACAACGGGTAGCATTGGCTCGGTCCGTAGTGAGCGAAGCGCCTCTTTGTTTAATGGATGAACCTTTGTCTAATCTAGATGCAAAGTTACGATCTCATATGAGAATGGAAATTCGTCGTTTACAAAAGAAACTAGGGTTAACGATGATATATGTCACTCATGATCAAGTAGAAGCGATGACAATGGGAGATCGAATTATGGTGTTGAATGATGGTCATATTCAACAGTTAGGTGAGCCGATCACGTTATACAATGAACCTGCCAATACATTTGTTGCCTCATTTATTGGTTCTCCTAAGATGAACATGGGTAGAGCGTTATTCGATGAAAGTGGTAGCAATTTGCTAGTTGAAGGTGAACTGAAAATTCCTGCTAACTCAATAAATATAACTAGCTTATCGAGGGATAGAGAATACATGGTCGGAATTCGTGCTGAGCATATTACTCATGGCAATCAGGAACAAATTACTCATTTAATTGACGTTATAAATGTTGAACAATTAGGGAATGAAACATTACTCTCTTTTGAAATTGGACAAGAGGTATGGACTGCCAAATGGCTTGGACAATGGCGAATTCAAATGGGAGATAAGATCCCAATTCAGTTATCAATCGATTCATTATGCTTTTTTGATAAAGAAACAGGTCAGCTCGTTAAAGCAGCTACGGTTGGTGAAACAAAAGAGGTTGTTGCAATATGAATGAAGTGATCGTAAATCAACAATCAATCATTGATGATACAGCCATTGCAAATGCAAAACGAAAAGGAAAGTGGATGCAGTTTTTTAAAGGTATGCTATTTCTACTGCCATCTATTGTTTTGTTTGGGTTGTTTTTATTTTATCCACTAGGGAGAACGATCTATTTAAGCTTTTTTTTAACAGATAATAGTGGAAATCCGACTGTATTTGTTGGTCTTGATAATTTTATAGCTATTTTCACTTCCCCTATATTTCAGAAGAGTTTAATGTCTACTTTTTTATTTGTTTTATATATCGTTCCGGGTACGGTGCTTTTAGGGTTATTTTTAGCGATTATTGCGAACGAAAAACTAAAAGGAATTGGGATTTTCCGAACGGTTTTTTCGTCAACCATGGGAATATCAGTTGCAGCAGCATCTGTTTTTTGGTTGTTTCTCTTTCATCCTACCATTGGTTGGCTTAATCAAATGATAAGTGTAGTTGGTATTAGTGCTATTGGTTGGTTAACAGATCCCCAATGGGCACTCATTTCCGTTTCCATATCAACGATTTGGATGAATGTTGGCTTTACGTTTTTAATTCTATTAGGTGGCTTACAATCAATTGATTCGTATTTATATGAAAGTGCCAACATTGATGGTGCAAGCTATTTTTATAAGCTGCGACGCATTACGCTACCAATGCTATCACCGACATTATTTTTCGTTGTAACGGTTACACTGATTAACGCCTTTCAAACATTCGGCCAAATTGATTTATTAACTCGAGGTGGGCCGCAAAATGAAACGAATTTAATTGTGTATTCCATTTACCAAAATGCATTTATGAATTATCAATATGGCACAGCAAGCGCACAAGCGTTCATTTTATTTGTGATTATTCTCGTTCTGACATTTGTTCAATTTAAATTAGGTGAAAGGAAGGTTCATTATCAATGAGAATGCCGACATCGCAAAAAATCATCCTTTACATTTTACTAACTATTTCAGCCTTTCTCATTTTTGCACCTGCTTTAATGGCTTTTAGTATGAGCT
Organism: Halalkalibacter hemicellulosilyticusJCM 9152; assembly: GCF_000513115.1. Classification (GTDB taxonomy): domain Bacteria; phylum Bacillota; class Bacilli; order Bacillales; family Bacillaceae_D; genus Halalkalibacter; species Halalkalibacter hemicellulosilyticus. The sequence goes on along the minus strand of NZ_BAUU01000012.1, from coordinate 48,864 downwards.
TTATGTCAGGACAGGATATTATGACAGGAAAAATCATTCCTACATCGATTACTTTTGATAATTATATTCACGTGTTTCAACGTTTTCCACTTATGAATTATTTAATAAATAGCTTTGTTGTATCCATTTTGATTATGATCGGTCAGCTTACTTTGGCTAGCTTAGCAGCATATGCGTTTACGTTTCTCCATTTTAAGGGAAGAGATGTGCTATTTTTTATATTTATTGCGACAATGATGGTTCCATTTGAAGCTTCTATTATTCCCAATTTCCATACGATTCGTGACCTAGGCTTTATAGACTCTTATATTGGTCTAACTCTACCATTTTTTGCGATGGCCTTTGGAACGTTTCTATTACGACAAAACTTTAAGCAAATTCCAATTGAATTAAAAGAAGCTAGTGAAATTGTCGGTATGGGTGATTTTACATTTTTTATTAAAATCGTTCTGCCTGTTGCGCGTACAAGCTTGTTAACGTTATCCGTTTATAGCTTCTTATCTTCTTGGAATATGTACTTATGGCCATTACTAGCAACGACAAATGATTCTGTCCGTACCGTACAAATTGGTTTAAAACAGCTACAATCGCAAGAGCAATTAAATGAATGGGGCATTATTATGGCTGGGGCGATCATTGTTGTATTACCAACATTACTCTTATTGTTCCTAGGTCAAAAGAAATTACAAAGAGGGTTAGCAGAAGGGGCACTTAAATAAGGCATTCTTGGATAACGAATGTGTTATTCATTAATGATAAATTGAAAAAGAAATAATGATGAGGAGTGGAAAGTTCATGATGAAAAAAGGATTTGTTTTTATCGTATTGCTTACTTTCATGCTAGTGATAGTCGCGTGTAACAACAGTGAAGTGACTGGTGAAGAAGGAAATGATTCAGATGATTCTACGAATGAGGTAGAAAATGCAGATCAAGATCAAGCAGCTGACGATGAGGCGCAAAATACGGATGGGCCTGTTACGGTAACGTTTTGGCATGCGATGGGAGGGGCATTACAAGAGGCTCTTGATGAATTAGTTAATATGTATAATGCAGCTCAAGATGACGTGATTGTTGAAGCAGAATACCAGGGTTCTTATGATGAAGCACTAACCAAATTTCATAGTGTTGCAGGAACAGACAGTGCTCCTACGATGATTCAGGTATTTGAGATTGGGACCATGTCGATGGTACATAGTGGACATATTACACCGATTCAAGATTTAATTGATGCCGATGGTTATGATATGAGTAGCCTTGAAGACAATATTATCAATTACTATAAAATAGACGATCAATTTTATTCGATGCCATTTAACTCTTCAACACCTGTTATGTATTATAACAAGGATGCCTTTGAAGCAGCTGGACTTGACCCTGATGCACCACCTGAAACATATGAAGAAATAGAAGAAGCTTCACGTCAAATTGTCGAATCCAATCCAGATATGAAAGGCTTTGCTTTACAAGCTTATGGTTGGTTATATGAGCAGTTGCTAGCAAATCAAGGTGCCTTGCTTATGAACAATGATAATGGACGAAACGGTACACCGACAGAGGTTGGCTTCACTGAAGCAGAGGGGAAATCGGTCTTTGCTTGGGTGGAACGTATGATAGAAGACGATACCTTCGCTAACTATGGAACAAATAGTGATAATATGGTTTCTGGGTTTATGTCAGGTGATGTTGCGATGTTTTTACAGTCGTCAGCAAGTGTAAAAAATGTCGTAGAAAATGCTCCATTTGAAGTAGGCGTCGCATTTTTACCTTACCCTGAAAATACAGAAAGAAATGGCGTTGTTATTGGTGGGGCAAGCCTTTGGATGGTCGATGGAAAACCAGAAGCTGAGCAAATGGCCGCGTGGGACTTTATGAAATTTTTACAAACGCCAGAAGTACAAGCACAGTGGCATGTAGGAACAGGTTATTTTGCGATTAACCCAGCAGCTTATGACGAAGAGGTTGTTCTAGAAGCATATGAAACTATGCCACAATTAAAGGTAACTGTAGATCAACTCCAAGCGACAACGTCTAATTATGCTACTCAGGGTGCTATTATGGATATGATACCTGAAGCTCGTCGGATTACAGAAACGGCGTTAGAAACGGTTTATAACGGTGGAGCAGTTGATGACACATACCAATCAGTAGTAGATCAAATCAATGCAGCGATTGAACAAGCGAATAGAGCACGAGGAGAATAAAGAAAATTAAACATCAAGTTTTATACAAGCCCGAATATAAGCTGCTCAAATAATGTTTGAAACAAGAGTATCTCAAGTAACAACAACTTGAGATACTCTTGTTTATTTATGAAATATGAAGAGAAGTCAGTATCGTAGTAAAACAATGTATAGCGTAAATAAAAAGCCGCTTTGACCTATTCGATGTTTTCTTTTTTAGAACAAGGGAATAGAAAGTTAAATCAATAAACTAAAGGAGGAAACAGTATGCTCTGGACCATTTTTCTTGTATTGCTTATATTGTGGATACTTGGAATGGTGTCTGGAACCATTCTTAATGGGTTTATTCATATTTTGCTTGTGATAGCAGTTGTGACATTGCTCATTCGAATTATTAGAGGGAAATCACCAGTTTAATTTGTTAATCGGTAAAGCCTAGTAATAGGACCTTATGTTATCTTACATTAGGTTCTATTACTTTTTTTCTTATTCATTTATAAGAAATTGATGTTTCAAAAAAAGCTCATGTAGAAAGTATTACGTGACCTTAGTTATGTTTTGATAGGTAATGACAAATACTACGATTAATGGAGGTGAGTTAAAAATGAAAGCAGTTACGTATCAAGGTAAATATGAAGTTACTGTTAAAAAAGTGAAAGATCCTACTATTAAAAAGAACGATGATATCATCATTAAAGTAACATCTACGGCTATATGTGGATCTGATCTGCATCTATACCAAGGAAATTTCCCACTACCGATTGGTTATACAATTGGACATGAACCGATGGGGATTGTTGAGGAAGTGGGCTCTAATGTGACAAGTGTGAAAAAGGGAGATCGTGTTGTCATTCCGTTCACTGTTGCATGTGGATCATGTTATTTCTGTGATCGTGACTTGGAAAGTCAGTGTGATCATGCTAACCTCATTATGATTCGGGCGGGTATTTTGGGTATTCTGAAAAATTCGGCAATTATCCAGGTGGTCAAGCGGAGTATCTGCATGTTCCGTTTGGGAATTATACGCCGTTTCTTATTCCTGAGAATTGTGAATTAGACGATGAATCATTATTATTTTTGTCTGATGTTCTTCCTACAGCATATTGGAGTATTGAAAATGCTGGCGTTAAGGAAGGTGATACCGTTGTTGTATTAGGTTCTGGACCAGTAGGACTGATGACACAACAGTTTGCGTGGGACAGAGGAGCCTCTAGAGTTATTGCCGTCGATTACATACAAAATCGACTTGAGCATTCAAAAAAAATCAACAAAACGGAAGTGTTTGATTTTACTCAGTACGAAGATATGGGGGAAGTATTGAAGGACACGACGAAAGGGGGAGCAGATGTCGTTATTGATTGCGTTGGAATGGATGGGAAAAAATCACCACTTGAGTGGGCCGAACAAAAATTGAAATTGCAAGGCGGTACTTTAGGACCTATTCAAATAGCAACAAAGGCAGTTAGAAAAGGGGGAACGGTGCAATTAACGGGTGTATATGGCGGTCTATACAATATGTTCCCACTAGGACCTTTTTTCTCTCGGAATATCACGCTCAAAATGGGGCAAGCACCGGCACGTCATTTTATGCCACTTCTTTATGACAAAATCGTTAAAGGTGACATTAATCCTAAAAAAATTATTACTCATACGCTGCCTTTAGAACAGGCAGCGCATGGTTATCACATTTTTAATAAAAAGGAAGACAATTGTGTGAAAGTGATTTTGAAACCATAGTCATACAAACTGGAGAAGGTACATTACAGCTGCGAATAAGAATATACGTACAATTGTCATCTGTCCTGCACTAATTTATGGGGAAGGTAGAGGAATAAAAAGAGAAAGTATCCAAGTACCTGGAATGATTCATTTTGCACTAAAGAAAGGGACAGCCCATCATATTGGAAAAGGCGAGAATGTATGGTCCACTGTTCATATTGATGACCTTGTAGAACTGTATGTATTGGCTTTGTATTATGCACCTTCTGGATCATTTTATTTTGCTGAAAATGGAGAGGTATCTTTTAAAGAGCTTGCTGAAACAATAAATGAAACTTTTGAGCTAGGAAATCAAACAAAAAGTATGTCAATTGACGATGCTATCAGTGAATGGGGAGCAGAGGGAGCACATTATGCTTTTGGTTCCAATAGTAGGGTAAATGCTGAAAAAGCTAGGATAATGCTTGGATGGGAGCCAAAAGGGAAACCGGTATTAGAAGATATTGCGCACGGCTATTACAAAACAATAAATGAGTGATTTAGAAATTGCTTACCTCGATTTCCAGTATGGATGCTTAGGGCGCTTTTCTGAAATAAGGAAAGCGTCTTTCTTCATGAAAAGAGCCATTGAAATTAAATTAGAACTTTATGTTAATAAACAGATGTGAGAGCTATGCTGTTATATGTTCAACAGTAGTGTTATTGATTCGCACCTTATTATCGTTCATGAGGTTTATAGTCTCTATTAAACTATGATCAATATTGGGCATTAAGTTATTAAACTCATCATTCATTTTCTCATTAATAGGAATAGGAGTAACTTCTCCAAGCAAACGAATGGAATTTATAGATTGTGTTTGATGTTTTTATTGTGGTAATAAGAAGTTTAAGTTTTAACATGGCGAACTCTCTTTTTTTCTGTTTTTATTTTCCATTTTATGATATCATAAAATCCAGAAAAGACAATAAAAGGATGTGAAATAATGAAATATAGTAGTATGTTACTATTTTTGCTATTGATATCTTGTTATTCTGATAATAGGCATGATGAATATATTTCGGAAGTTGAGTTTTCAGTGCGAGATAATATTGTGCAAGAGTACATTTTAGAAATTAGACCACTGGAAGAACGTCAATATATTGGGGAACACGCAATTTGGAGGGACGACCAAGAAGAGTTTGAGGCTAATAAGTTCTTATATCTTACAGATAGGCAAAAAGTAGAAGTAGTTATTGAAAATGACCTTTTGTATATCGTAAAGGTTTTTGAAATAGATCCTAATGCTGATATAGATAAGGATAAATTACGTGAGGGAACAGCAGAAATGATATATGAAGAGGAATTTATGGTTGATAAGGGGACAAAACAGTTTATTATTCATACAGAATAATTTTCTATTGAAATACCTGTGAAAGCTTTGGTCATAGGAGATTAATAGACCAGAATAGTTGTCGCAATATAACTTAAAGTATGAGTAATTGAATAATGATGAAGGTTATCCTCTATAAGTATGGTATGGGATAACCTTATTTTGTATAAAGACTATTCAGCGGTGGCGATAGTTGAACAATAGCTATCATTAACAAATGATTTTTTGTTGCGCTGTACAACAACAAACAACGAAACAGCAGACTAACTAAAAACAAAATCATTATCTAGTTTACATAATATATATTATCGGAAGTAACGAAAAAAATAAAAAATATCTCATTTTATGAAGTTTTCTTGAGTTTTGAGATGAAATTTGAATTTTATTCATGTTCATTATCTAAGCCATTAAATGACATGGCTTAGATAATGAAATCATTCTTTCTACATGAGTTGTTTTAACACCTTTGTAACTAAACCTACGTGATTCGTATCGACAATAAATGAACCGTTACTATATCGGTCACTTTTACGAATACTCTTCGATTCCAGACTTTCTATATGACCTTTGTCTGTCAATAATTGATAAATCTCGTTATTTTGATTACTAATTTTCTTACATGCAATCACTCTATGTGGATTAGATTTTAATTCTCTTAAGATCATTAATCCTCTTTTAGCTCTTGTAGATTTATCAAATTCACTAATGGATACTTTTTTTGCTGCCCCACGATGTGTCACAATTAAGAATTCTACATTCTCTTCTAATGAGAACATGTTTGCATCGACGACATAATCGTCTTCTTTTAGATTAATTCCCTTCACGCCAGCCGCTCGTTGACCGACAGCATTTACTTCTGATTCACTAAACCATAATCCGTAACCTTGAGCTGTCGCAATAAATAGCTCTTGCTCACCGTTTGTTTTGAATACGGAAACCACTTCGTCATGATCTTTTAATTTAATGGCCATTAACGGCTTAGAATAGCGTTGTGCTTGATACAATGATAATTGTGAACGTTTTGCCATTCCATTTTTTGTGACGAATAATAAGGATTGTTGCTCTGAGAATTCTTTAATAGGCATAGCTGCAATAATTTCATCCTCACGATCAATAGAAACAATATTAGCTACGTGCTGCCCCATATCCTTCCAGCGGATATCTGGTAATTCGTGTACAGGGATGTATAGATAATTACCTAACTTAGTAAACAGAACGAGTGTATCGGTTGTGTTCATTTCGTAATAACCGAGTAAAAGGTCTCCTTCTTTCATTCCAGGTAATTCGCCATTTGAAGCTGTATAGGAACGTAAACTAGCTCTTTTTACATATCCTTCATGGGTAACACTTACCATTACATCTTCGGAAGCGATTAATACATCCATGTTAATTTTTATTTCTTCTATTTCTGCTTTTATTTCTGTTCTCCTAGCATCAGCAAAGTCTTTCTTGATTTTATTTAAATCTTTTTTGATCACTTGAATAAGCTTTTTCTCACTTGCTAAGACCGCTACTAACTCGTGAATGCGTCTTTCGAGATCGGCAGCTTCTTCTTCAAGCGTGGTAATGTCGGTATTTGTTAATCGATATAGCTGTAAATTCACAATAGCTTCAGCTTGTAATTCGGTAAATTCGTATTGAGCGATTAAATTATTTTTTGCGTCTTTTTTATCGTTAGATGAACGAATCGTTGCGATCACATCATCTAATATCGAGATAGCTTTCATAAGACCTTGAACGATGTGTTGACGGTCTTTCGCTTTTTCAAGGTCATATTGTGAACGTCGACGAATGACTTCTTTTTGGTGATCAATATAAGCCTGAATCAGTTCTTGAAGCCCCATGAGTTTAGGGGCTTTTCTTGAAATGGCCACCATGTTGAAGTTATATGTAATTTGTAAATCAGTATTTTTAAACAAATAGTTTAAAATAGCATTTGCATCTGCTTCTTTTTTTAATTCAACTACGATTCTCATACCTGTTCGATCCGTATCGTCACGAACCTCGGCAATTCCGTCGACTTTTTTATCAAACGTAGCTCATCCATTTTTTTCACTAGATTCGCTTTGTTTACTTCATAAGGGATTTCTGTAATCGTAATTTGTTCCTTGCCGCCTTTTAACTGTTCGACTTCTGTTTTAGCCCGAACGACTACTTTCCCTTTACCTGTTCGATAAGCTTGTCTTATCCCATCTAATCCTTGCACGATCCCACCTGTAGGAAAATCAGGTCCTTTAATAATCGTTAGTAAATCATCTAAAGTTACGTTCGGATTTTCCATCTGCATGATAACCCCATCAATGATTTCACCTAAGTGATGAGGTGGAATATCCGTTGCGTATCCTGCTGAAATTCCTGTTGATCCATTGACAAGTAAATTTGGAAACATTGCAGGAAGAACAACGGGTTCTTCCTCAGAGTCATCAAAATTTGGAATGTAATCAACTGTATTTCGATCAATATCACGTAATAATTGGGAAGCGATTTTCGATAATCTTGCTTCTGTATAACGCATAGCAGCTGCTGGATCACCGTCAACTGAACCGTTGTTTCCGTGCATATCAATTAAAATATTCCGTACTTTCCACTCTTGACTCATCCGTACCATAGCATCATACACAGATGAATCTCCATGAGGATGGTAATTACCGATTACATTTCCGACTGTTTTCGCCGACTTTCGGAAAGGCTTATCCGCTGTGTTCCCTTCCTTATGCATCGCATATAATATCCGACGTTGTACAGGCTTCAATCCGTCACGGGCATCAGGTAATGCACGTTCCTGAATAATATATTTACTATATCGGCCAAAACGATCGCCGATAACTTCTTCTAAAGGAAGATCTAAGTAACGCTCTGTTTGTGCCAAGCTTACTCCTCCTCAATAATAGCTAAATTTTCGTTTTCTAGTATATTTGACTCTTCTTCAAGTCCGAATGCGACATGGGATTCAATCCACTTACGGCGTGGCTCCACTTTATCACCCATTAACGTAGTCACACGTTTTTCAGCGCGAGCTGCATCTTCTAATTTCACACGTATTAATGTTCTAGTTGTCGGATCCATCGTTGTCTCCCATAGCTGGGTTGCGTTCATTTCTCCAAGACCTTTATAACGCTGTAACATATAACCTCGACCAACACTTTTTATTTTTGCATCTAATTCACGCTCATCCCAAGCGTATTCCACCACTTCTTTTCTTCCACTACCTTTACTAACTTTATATAGTGGAGGTAGGGCAATATACACCTTGCCAGAATCTATAAGTGGTCGCATATAACGATAAAAGAACGTTAAAAGCAGCACTTGAATATGAGCTCCGTCTGTATCGGCATCTGTCATGATAACGACTTTGTCATAATTAACATCCGTGAGATCAAAATCAGAACCGACTCCAGCTCCAATGGTATGAATAATCGTTCTAATTTCTTCATTTTTCATGATATCTTCAAGCTTAGCTTTTTCAGTGTTAATCACTTTTCCTCGTAGTGGCAAGACAGCCTGAAATTTCCGATCCCGACCTTGCTTAGCTGAACCTCCCGCAGAATCTCCCTCAACTAAGTACAGTTCATTTCGCTTTGGGTTTTTTGATTGTGCTGGAGTTAATTTACCACTAAGTAAGACATCTTTCCTTTTGCTTTTTTTTCCATTATCGAGCATCTTCACGAGCTTTACGAGCCGCATCACGTGCTTGCGCTGCTTTAATCGCTTTTCTAATTAACATTGTGCTAACATCAGGGTTTTCTTCAAAGAAATACGATAGCTTTTCGGATACGATTCCATCAACAGCAGAACGAGCTTCAGGAGTTCCTAATTTTCCTTTTGTTTGTCCTTCAAACTGAAGCATCTGTTCAGGTACTCGAACGGAAACAATCGCTGTAAAGCCTTCACGAATATCAGAGCCGTCAAGATTCTTGTCCTTCTCCTTAAGCAGCTTTACTTTACGAGCATACTCATTTACGGCACGAGTCATTGCCGCTTTAGCCCCTAGCTCATGTGTCCCTCCATCCTTTGTACGTACATTGTTAACAAAAGATAGGACATTTTCTGTATAGCCATCATTGAATTGAAAAGCAAATTCAACACCAATATCATTTTGGTCGCCAGAAAAAAAGACAACTGGACTTAACGTTTCTTTATCTTCATTTAAATATTCAACAAAGGCTTCAATTCCGTTCTCAAAATGGAACTCTTGCTCCGATCCTTCCCCGCGTAAATCGGTTAATTTAATCCGTAACCCCTTTAATAAAAAAGCCGCTTCTCGTAAACGTTCTGTTAACGTTTCACTGTTATAAGTAGTCGTGCTGAAAATAGACGAGTCTGGCTTGAAATGAATAGTTGTTCCTGTTTTTCTAGTGTTTCCAACCTTCTCTAAACTAGTAACAGGTTTCCCCCCATTCTCAAAACGCTGCTTATAAATATGACCGTCACGTTTAATTTCAACTACTAACCATTCAGACAAAGCATTAACGACAGAAGCACCTACACCGTGAAGTCCTCCACTAGTTGCATAACCACCTTGGCCAAATTTGCCTCCTGCATGAAGGACTGTCAAGATGACCTCTGGTGTAGGCTTCCCTGATTTATGTATCCCAGTAGGCATGCCTCGACCGTGATCAGAAATAGAGACACTCTGATCACGGTGGATGGTTACTTCGATTGAATCGCCAAACCCCGCTAAGGCCTCATCTACTGAATTATCAACAATTTCATAAACGAGATGATGAAGCCCTCTAGCGTCCGTACTACCAATATACATACCTGGTCTTTTACGAACAGCTTCTAATCCTTCTAATACTTGAATTGATTCATCATTATATTCCATCTGATTCCTTACCAAATTGTGTACTCCTTTCACCGTGCTACAAAAACATTGTAGCACACACGAACAAATGTTTCTATAAACACCACTAGGTTGCCTTATCTATTGTAGCGGTTATTTCATTATTCGCAAACACTTTTTAAATTCCTGCATAAATATTTCATGAAATCTTAATATTGTTTGAAGTGAATAAATGATCAATGTTGAAGTCTGGCATATTCGACTTTAATACAGCGATTCATAATTGTGAGTATTTCTTGTTCTTTTAATAATGAATATGCTTCTTCATTCTCAATACCTAATTGCGCCCAAAATGATTTTGCTTTGATATGAATAACTTCTTTGGCTATTTCTGGTAAGTATTCCTCTCTTCTAAATACATTTACAATATCGATTGTACCACGTATATCTTTTAATGAGGCGACCGCTTTTACCCCCAGTGCTTCTTCGATTGTCGGGTTAACAGGGATAAGCTCAAATCCTGCATTTTGCATGAATTTTGCTACTTGATAGGAGGTTCGTGCAGGGTTATTTGATAATCCGACAACAGCAATCCTTTTACTCTCTTCAAGTAGTCCTTTAATTTGTATATCGGTTGGGTTTTTCATTTTATCACTCCTAGAAACATATTTTCATCATTATTTAACCGTTCTTTCCAAATACTAAACAATACGATGTCTCAAATCATGGAGGAAATGAAACATGAAGGCGATCAAACCAATCCTTTTCTTAAGAAATCATTTCTGGTTTATTCCTGCTTTATATGGAACGGTTTCAGTCATGTTAGCTATTATGACTGCATTTTTAGATCAATTTCTTCACGTTCCTCTTTTTCTCATTAATAAAAGCTTAGCACAATCGCTCCTAAGTACAATAGCTTCTTCTTTGTTAACGATGACAACGATTTCATTTTCGACAATTATGGTTGTACTTACAACATATTTATCTCAATTTTCACCGAGAACGATGCAAGACTTCTTAACGGATGTCTACACGCAGCGTATTTTAGGTATATTTATCGGCGGCTTTTTATACTCCTTAATTTTATTACTATTGCTTCAAAACGATCAAGGCGATTATTTTATTTCTCCGATATTTGCTGTACTTTACGCCATGATTTGTGTTGGTTTCTTTGTTTTCTTTATACACCATGTCGGTAAGTGGATTCAAGTAAGTAATTTAATGCATCATATTACAGCCAAAACCATTCATGCTGTTCATCAATATTATGAGGATGAACAACTAACGAATCGGGATGAACCATGGAAAGATTGGGAAAGTGAAGAAATTAAATTAACCGATCCGTTGTACATTCAAGCTAATCATTCTGGTTATTTACTTGTCATTGAAATAGAGGGATTAATCGCTCAAGCAAGAGCTGATGATAGTATTGTGAAGGTAGAAGTTAGTTTAGGTGATTACATTGAAAAGGGAATGTCTTTACTTTCTTATTGGGGAGATCGAGATAAGATGGATCCTAAGCAATATAGAAAATTATTTCACCTTGCGGATGAAAGAGCGACTATTCAGGATATCGATTTTGGATTAACAAAGCTTGTCGAGATTACATTGAGAGCACTCTCACCAGGTATTAATGATCCAAATACCGCTATTAATGGGATTAAAGCTTTAGCGCGAATATTATCAACGCTAGCAAGTAAAAATTTGCACCGATCGTATTACAATGACGATTACAAAAGCTTAAGGGTCATTAATAAGCAAAGGAGTTTCTCCGATTACTTATATCGTTGCTATTATCAAATTAAACATTATGGTATTGAGGATATTTCTGTTGTGGCTGCGATGATCGACTCACTAGCATTGATTGCATCACAAAACAATCAAGAGATTAAGCAGTTGATTTGGGATTTTTCACAGTATATTCAACGAGCGATCCATTCAGAAACGTTACTCGATTTAGACCGTTCATTTATCAATTCAAAATTAAAAAAGCTTGCGATTCAAACGAATCAATTTAATCATTTTAAACCACTCTAAGTAAAAAAGTGACTATCTTTATATAACTTCACTAAGATAGTCACTTTCTATCCTTTAGAATAACTCGCGGTCTCGTGTATTAAATAAATCAAAGCCTAAATGGGCAAGAATAGCTGCTAAAACACACCAGCCGATTAAGCTAAACGTTAACCAATAAGTGACCCCTCTTTTTGTACCACCGAAGGTTAAGCTCATTAAAGCTGTAATATGACTTCCGACGATTAAGGGACCAATAATAGCCAGCCCAGGTAGTCCGTACTTTTTCCAAATACGTTCGGCTCTTTGCGAGCGGCGGTTTTCCGTTGATTTCTTTGAAGGTTTTTTATTTTTTCGCCATTTTTTTATTTGCTCAATAAAGATAATAATGAAATAGACGGTTACTAAATTTCCAATTAAAGCGACAATCGTCACTTGTACAGCAGGCATACCTGCAAAGATGGCAAATGGTATGACTATAACCGCTTCTAATAATGGGATAGCTGATAATAGAAATATGAGTGTATACATCCATAGAAATTCTAACATGCTCATTCACTTCCTTATATTCATGGAAATGAATATAACATACAAAGTAAAAATAAGACAATCTAAAAGCTCGTGTGTACTTTTAAGCTTAAAATTGGTATAAGCGACGGTATTTTTCATTTAAGTACGATAAAAGCGGCTTTGCGTTAATGCCGTTACCAGTGATATCTTTAATGATTTCAGCTGGTTTCTTCATGGCTCCATGTTGATGAATATGCTTTTTCAACCATTCGTGAATCAATGTATAATCTCCTTGGCTAATATATTGATCAAATTGAGGAAGGTCACGAACAATGGCTTCTTTGATTTGTGCAGCATAAATGTAGCCAAGTGCATAGGATGGGAAGTAACCGAATGCACCAAAGGACCAATGGACATCTTGGAGCACGCCCTCTCCATTATGATTGGGAACTACACCTAAATATTCTTTCATTTTCTCATTCCAAGCTTCAGGCAAGTCCTTCACATCTAAACTGCCTTCAATTAACGATTTCTCTAATTCATAGCGAAGAATAATATGTAAGCAATAGGTTAATTCATCACTTTCGATTCGAATAAGAGATGGCTTTGCTTCATTAATGGCAAAATAAAATTGCTCCAATGAAACATCGTCGAACTGTCCATTCGAATGCTTCTTTAATACTTGATAATTTCGCTCCCAAAAAGAATAATGCTTACCAATAAATTTCTCCCAAAATAATGATTGAGACTCATGTATTCCCATTGAGGTTCCATCACATAAAGGCGTCCCGATTAACTCTTCTGAAATGTTTTGTTCATATAACGCATGGCCACCCTCATGAATCGTACCAAATAAAGCAAGCTTAAAATCGTCTTCTTTATATTTCGTCGTAATTCGAACATCGTTAGGGTTTATTCCAATTGCAAAAGGATGTACAGTTTCATCTAACCGTCCTTTGGAGAAGTCATAACCCATCTCATTCAAAATATCTATATTTAAATGCTTTTGTTGTTCTTTTGAAAATGGTTGATAAATAAAATCCGTCTGAGGCTGATGAGGAGATTCCGACACTCCTTTTACTAGAGGAATAAGGCCGTCACGCAACTCAGAAAAAACGTGGTCAATCGTATCGACGAAGATTCCTGGTTCATAATCATCTAGTAATGTATTGTAAGGATGCTCGTTGTATCCCCAATAATGAATAAACTTCTTTTTAAATTCTAGAAGCTTCTCAAGGTAAGGTCGGAACATGTCAAAGTCAGCTTGATCCTTCGCTTCTTCCCAAATTGATTCTGATTCAGCCTGTAACATAACGTATTGCTTATACTCTTCCTTTGGTATCTTTACGTTTCGCTCATACTTCTTTTTGCATTCATCTACTGTCTTTTGAGTAATAATTGAGAGCTGTTTGTAAACATCCTTTTCTGTTAGCTTCTCAATAAAATTAGACATTTGATTAGATGTTGATAATTGAAACACTTCAGTTGATAATGTTCCTATTATTTCTGAACGTTGCTGCACTCCTTTTTTGGGAGCTCCGATTCTCGAGTCCCAAGCAAGTACAGAAAGAGCTTCATTAAAATCTTCTATTTTCTTAACGTACTCCCTAAATTCTTTTTCTAATGCTTGAATGTTTGACATATGATCACCTCTTTTTTTTTATCATATCATTACTTTCGATGTAAGAAATGAAATCCCTCTTATCAATGTAGAATTGTTACGTATTGTATGATAAGGTGGAGACAAGTTAGGAGGAAGAAACCATTGCATTTAAACATATCTCAAGAAGCTGCTTATTTATATAAAAAAGAAATCCCCCTTCAAGCTGGTGATTCCTTACGTCTATTTGTACGTGTAGGTGGAGTTGGATCTGGAGGTTTTTCGGTAGGTGTGATAAAAGAAGAACCACCTTCTAAATGTTTTAAGGTGATAAAAGAAAATATTACTTTTTTTGTTACTGAAGATGATTATTGGTATTTCGATGGGATGGAAATTAATTATAATGAGGATCTCGATTATGTTCAATTTAAACATTCTAGTTTCGACCATTTGGATCATCCAGAACAAATAAAAGTGACAAAATGAGGCTAGGACAAACCCTTTCTCTGAAATGAAAAGGTCGAGTGACTTCCGCTCCATTTCACTATGAGAATAATCCGCCATTCAGATCCACAACCTTTATAAAAATAAAGAGAAAATGTAAGAAAATTCACTGCCCAATAACTATGGTAATAGAAGAATTTACACGCAAAATAGAAAAAGGTGAATTTGAGCACGCTCAAATTCACCTTTTTCATTACTTATAGCTAGTTATGTCTTGGCTTCTTCCTCGTCTTATTCTATACGTACTTTCTTCCTTCTCCAATACACTATGCCAGCTCCAGCTAACAATAATATGAAGCCTAGTAGGAAGATATTGAAGTTGTTCGTTGCTGTATTTGGTAATGTCTCTTCAGGTTGCTTTGATTCATCACCTTTGTCTTCCGGCTTTTCTGGTTGTGGTTTTACTTCAGGATTTGGTTCTGGCTGATGCCCCTCTGGTTCCTGTGGTGGAGGTGTTGGTTCTTTTTCCACCGTAATCGACTCAGATGGAGTTCCTGGTGTTCCCACATTGTCAGCCTCAACGGTTGCCACGTTTTCAATCGTGTTTCCTGATTGATCGCTTTCAATCGTTGCTTGGAACGTGACCATACGCCAGTCTGTATCTGACACATCCCCAAAGCTTGCCGTAATGACACCATCTGCGTAGTCTCCTGTTCCACCGTTGCTGACTTCAAGACTTCCTTCGACATAGCGTAGTCCGTCTGGAAGGACATCGGAAAGGACAAGGTTTTCGACGACGCTATCTCCGACTGTATTACGCGCTCGAATCGTATAAACAACCGTATCCCCTGTGTGGAAGTCCTCTTTCCCTTCCTCTAGGTTCGCAGATGTCTTTTCTGATTCCAAATTCGGTTCACGCGGATAGATGAGCACCACTTCGCTTGGGTGATCAGGTTCATCAATATTATCGCCATCTACCGTTGCGATGTTCTCAATATCTTGACTTGCTTGTCCCTCACCAACTGTCACTTGGAATGTAACGGTATGCCAGTCCGTATCGCTGACATCGCCGAACTGTCCGACGATTTCGCCATCTACGTAATAGCCTGCATCCCCATCCTCTTCATCGGTGACGGCTTCCCCATCGACCATTAATGTGCCAGGCACATAGTTAAGGCCTTCTGGAAGTTCATCATGGATAATCAGGTTTTTCACTAAACTATCTTCTACTGTATTACGCGCTTGGATCGTATACAGCAATGTGTCGCCTACTTCTGGATTTTCAACATCTGTATTTTCTTCCGCTTTTTCCACTAGTTCGGCTTCTTTTTCCGATTCTAGCTGTGGCGTCTTAGGATCAATCGTGATAGTATGCTCTGGAGTTTCAGGATTCTCGACATTGTCACCACTAACCGTAGCGACATTTTCGATCTCGCTTCCTACTTGACCAGATTCAATCACTGCTTGGAATGTGACGGTACGCCAGTCCGTATCCGTTACTTCTCCAAAGGTAGCGGTAATTGTTCCACCTTCATACTCGGCTGTTCCACCATGTCTCACTTCTAGACTTCCTTCCACAAAGCGTAAGCCTTCTGGCAACTGATCGGAAATCGTAAAGTTTTCGACAACACTCTCACGTACGGTATTTCGTGCCGTGATCGTATAGACGACTGTGTCTCCAACATGGTACACTTCTTTGCCTTCTTCAAGGTTCTCCGCTACTTTGTCTGAATCTAGGCTTGGTTCACGTGGATAGATCAAAACCTCTTCGCTTGGGTGATCAGGTTCATCAATATTATCGCCATCGACTGTTGCGATGTTTTCAATATCTTGACTTGCCTGACCTTCTCCAACTGTCACTTGGAATGTGACGGTATGCCAGTCCGTATCGCTGACATCGCCGAATTGACCGACGATTTCGCCAGCATCATAATGGCCAGCATCGTCATCCACTGCATCTGTGACAGCTTCTCCATCAACCTCTAATGTGCCAGGCACATAGGTAAGGCCTTCTGGCAGTTCATCACGAATAATTAGGTTTTTCACTAAACTATCTTCTACTGTATTACGCGTTTGAATCGTGTACAGAAGCGTATCGCCTACTTCTGCATTCTCTTCATCGGTGTTTCCTTCGCCTTTTTCTACTAAGTTTGCCGTTTTCTCCGATTCAAGCACCGGATCTTTCAGCTCTACTTCGATGTCCGTTGATGGTTCTTCTGGCTGAGGAATGTTGCTTCCATCAACGACGGCGATGTTTTCGATCGTCTGCTCCGCATAGCCAGAGTCGATCGTTGCACGGAATGTGGCCGTACGCCACTCGGTATCTGTCACATCACCAAAGTTGGCGGTAATCGTTCCATCCCCGTAGCTGCCTTCACCATCATGGCTCACGTCAAGACTTCCATCGACATATGTTAATCCTTCTGGCAGTGTATCCGTGATGGTCAGATTCTCGACCAAGCTATCCTCTATCGTATTGTGTGTGCGAACCGTGTAGATAACCGTGTCGCCTACTTCAAAGCGATCCTTCGATTCGTCTAGATTCGTTGCCGTTTTCTCCGATTCAAGCACTGGATCTTTCGGCTCCACTTCGATGTTCGTTGATGGCTCATCTGGCTCGTCGATGTTGCTTCCATCGACGACGGCGATGTTTTCGATCGTCTGCTCCGCATAGCCGGAGTCGATCGTTGCACGGAATGTGGCCGTACGCCACTCGGTATCTGTCACATCACCAAAGTTGGCGGTAATCGTCCCATCCTCGTAGCTGCCTTCACCATCATGGCTCACGTTCAAACTGCCTTCGACATACGTGAGACCCTCTTGTAGGACATCCGATATTACTAGGTTTTGAACGACACTTTCAGAGACCGTATTTCGCGTACGAATCATGTAGATAACCGTGTCGCCTACTTCGAATCGATCCTTTAACAAGTCTGCGTTTATGGCTGTTTTTTCTGACTCTAAGACCGGATGACGTGGGTAAATCATCACTTCCTCTGACGGTCTATCTGGCTCATCGATATTGTCTCCATCCACTGTTGCGATGTTTTCAATATCTTGGCTTGCTTGGCCTTCACCAACGGTCACTTGGAACGTCACCGTATGCCAGTCCGTATCTCTGACATCACCAAACTGCCCAACCATTTCACCGTCCACATAATGCCCGGCGTCGCCATCCTCTTCATCTGTCACTTCTATACCATCAACCTCTAATGTGCCCGGCACATACTCAAGGCCTTCTGGCAATTCATCACGGATGATCAGATTCTTCACTATGCTATCTTCAATTGTATTACGCGTTTGAATCGTATACAGGAGTGTATCCCCCACTTCTGGGTGATCAGCATCTGTATTACCAGCTGCTTTTTGAACTAATTCAGCTGTTTTCTCCGATTCTAGTTGCGGATCTTTCGGATCGACTGTTATTTCATGTTGTGGATTCTCTGGATCGACATTACCGCCATCGACCGTTGCCACGTTTTCAATCGTCTCCTCCGCTTGACCTGCATCAATCACCGCATGGAACGTGATCGTACGCCATTCCGTATCAGTCACATTACCAAAGTTGGCGATGATCGTTCCGTCTTCGTTGCTACCTTCACCATCATGACTCACGTCTAGACTTCCATCGACATAGCTAAGCCCTTCTGGAAGCGCATCTGAGATCACAAAGTTTTCAACGACACTCTCACGGACTGTATTACGCGCTCGAATCGTATAAACAACCGTATCCCCTACGTGAAAGTTCTCTTTCCCTTCCTCAAGGTTCTCCGCTGTCTTTTCTGATTCCACATTCGGTACACGCGGATAAATCAGCACTTCTTCACTTGGTTCGTCCGGCTCATCGATATTGTCTCCATCGACTGTCGCGATGTTTTCAATATCTTGACTTGCTTGCCCTTCTCCTATGGTCACTTGGAACGTCACCGTATGCCAGTCTGTATCTCGGACATCGCCGAACTGCCCGACAATGACGCCATCATCATAATGGCCAGCATCGTCATCCACTGTATCTGTGACAGCATCCCCATCAACCTCTAATGTGCCTGGCACATACTCAAGGCCTTCTGGTAATGCATCACGGATGATCAGGTTTCTCACTAAGCTATCTTCGATTGTATTTCGCGTTTGTATCGTATACAGAAGCGTATCGCCTACTTCTGGATGGTCTTCATCGGTGTTTCCATCTGCTTTCTCAAGAAGGGTGGCCGCTTTCTCCGATTCAAGCACGGGATCTTTCGGCTCCACTTCGAATTCCGTTGATGGTTCATCTGGCTCGTCGATGTTGCTTCCATCGACGACAGCGATGTTTTCGATCGTCTGCTCCGCATAGCCAGAGTCGATCGTTGCACGGAATGTGACCGTACGCCACTCGGTATCTGTTACATCACCAAAGTTGGCGGTGATCGTTCCATCCTCGTAGCTGCTTTCCCCATCATGATTCACGTTCAAGCTGCCTTCGACATACGTTAGCCCCTCTTGTAGGACATCCGACATCACTAGGTTTTCAACGACACTTTCAGAGACCGTATTTCGCGTACGAATCATGTAGATGACCGTATCGCCTACTTCGAATCGATCTTTTAACAAGTCTGCGTTTATGGCTGTTTTTTCTGACTCCAACGCAGGGAAGCGTGGGTAAATCAAAACTTCCTCTGACGGTCTATCTGGCTCATCGATGTTGTCACCATCGACGACCGCTACATTTTCAATATCTTGCTTGCTTGACCTTCCCCTACGATGACGTGGAATTCTAGCGTTCGCCATTCCGTGTCTGTCACATTCCCGAATTGGCCGATGACTTCGCCATCAACATAATGACCGGCATCATCGTCCTCCGCATCAGTGACAGCTTCTCCGTTCACTCTCAGCGTTCCCGGCACGTATTCCAACCCTTCTGGGATCACGTCGGAGATGACTAGATTTTCAATGAGGCTGTCTTCAATCGTATTTCGTGCCTCAATCGTATACAGAAGTGTATCGCCTACTTCTGGATGGTCTTCATCGGTGTTTCCATCCGCTTTTTCTAATAAGCTTGCTGTTTTGTCCGATTCGAGTACTGGGTCTCTATACTCAACCGGTGTCTCGACTTCATTGGAATCGGTCGTCTCATCTTCATCCGTTAGTAAGTTTTTATAATTAACGGTGGCTTGGTTTACAATCGTTTCACCAATATGACTCGATAATGCGGTCACTTTAAACTGTACCGTGACTCCATCAGGTAAATCCGTCGTATTCGGCAAGTCCCCAAGTTGGATGATCACTTTGTCACCATCAAAATGGCCAGCATCCCCATCGTCTGCGATGTCTCCACCTTCGTTTTTAATCGTTACTTCGTAGGTCAATTCATCTCCGGCAACTACTTCTCCCTCAGGAGAAACCGATTTTTCTACAACAACGCACGGCTCTGTTCCGAGGAAAATGTCGTCTAAGAAGTTTCCAGCTGCTAAGTTACCACCAGCAGTAGCAACCGCCTCAAATCCTAACCTTGTCACGGTTTGTCCTGCTGGTACGGTATACGTACCTGTATACGTTTCCCAAGCTGTATTCCCTGTCGACATTTGTGTTTGTACGGTTGTATCATATGGATTGTCTGTTACTTGGCCGATACGGACTTGCATCGTATCAACCCCTTGGCGACCCATATGTGAAAAGCGCCAGTAAATCGTTTGTCCTGGAGTGGTTTCTACATCTTGATACAATAACCCATGGTCAAATGCATTTAATTCTGCATAACGATTGCCATCAGGTGGCGCAGGAAAGTTCCTGACTACAGATGGATAGTTTTGCGCATAATCCCAAATTTCGATAAGGTAAGGTCCTTGACTATTGTCAGTCGTGTCCCACCCAGGCACTTCGTCTGCATAAAACATGAAAGAGTTGTTGTATCCTCCTCTTTCCGGCCCTTGTTCAAAACTACCATTGATGAGCGAGACAGGCCTTGCGCAAGCATCAATGACCGGCCTTTCAACAATAGTATTTGTCACTTCATTTGACTCGGTTGTTTGTTCTTCATCTGTTTGTAAGTTTCTATAGTGAACGTCGGCTTTATTAACGACTGTTTCGCCTATATGGCTCGTTAACGCAATGACTCTAAATTGTACGGTAATACCATCAGGTAATTCAGTCGTATTTTGTAAATTGCCAAGCTCGATAATGATCTTTTCGCCGTCAAAATGACCCGCATCGTCATCGTCCTCATCGGTTAGATCACCGGCGTTAGGGCCTGTGACGATCCTCATTGATCCTGGAACATATTCGGTACCCTCAGGAATCGCGTCTTCAAAGACCGTATTAGCCGCAATGTGCTCCCCTACATTTGTAACCGTGACGTTGTATGTGAGGACATCGCCGTCAAATACTTCATGCTCCGGAAACACTGATTTCTCGGCTTGTATGACAGGGCCATCCCGCGGATATACCTCGACGGTCTCGCTCGGTTCCTCCGGTTCATCCATATTATTGCCTACAACCGAAGCTGTATTGTCAATGTCTCTTCCGGCTTGTCCCGGCAAGACGATCACGTCAAATTCAAGCGTATGCCAGTCTGTATCTGCTATGTCGCCAAATTGACCGACCACGTCACCATTTTCATAATGACCTTGATCGTCATCTGCTTCATCTGTTACAGCTTGTCCACCGACTTTTAATGTCCCTTGTACATATTCCAACCCTTCTGGAATCGTGTCAGAGATGACAAGGTTTTGGAGTAAGCTATTTTCTACTGTGTTTCGTGCTTGAATCGTATAACGTAACGTGTCTCCCACTTCAGGTTTTTCCCCGTCGGAGTTTCCTTCTCCTTTTTCAATCAATTCCACTGACTTCTCAGCTTCTACCACAGGAGGCAGTGGATCGAATGTAGGATAGACGCGCGAAGCTAAATCATAGGATGGGTAAAACCTCCCATCACCAGCTATCGTGGCTGACCCAAGAAAAGTCGTCTGCAAAGTTTCTGGATCTAGTGAAAAATAGTCAGCCCTTTGGCTACCTTGGGCCCCCGGTCCACTAGACAATAAGAGTTGACCATTTGGTAAAAAGCTAAGACCTCTCACCCCTCCTTGCAAGGCTACACCGTCACCACTCGTAATCGGAACCTGACGTAAAACCTCTGCTGTTTGTGGATCCATCTGAATAATCGAACCAGCGGTATTATTCGAAAACCAAATATATCCATCCGCGTCGATAATTAGATCTCCACCTACATCGTCGTTATCATAACCATTGATAGGAATAGCCTCCTTCTCTCCTGTCACTAAGTGATAAGAGCCAAGAAGAAGCACCCCATTTTCTATATAGGTATGGTAGTATCGTGTCCCATCTTCAGAAATGACCGCATTAGCAGCCGTACCATCTAGATCTCCAACATATTCGGCTGATCCATCTGGCGTAATTTGATATAGTCTATGAGGGATTTCATCACCAGGGACTCCACCGTACGCATAGAAGATATCTTCGGTCGGATGAATAGCCAAACCATTGTGCATGTTCACTCCATTAGGGATCCCTGTAATAAATAAGATCGCCTTCGGATCTGAATCAAAATTTTCCCCATCAAACTGACGAATTTGAGGGGTAGTTCTATCCGCATTATTTGAAATGCCATACGAATCTACATCGTTGATTTCTAAGACGTTATTGGCTTCAACATTGTTTACGCCAATAACGATTTCTTCACTCTCAGACTCCTCATCCGAACGATCAACTAGTATGACTACAGCAGAGGTTGTTTCTAAAAGAGTATCGCCATTAAGCAAAATTTGGGCAATATTATCAATTTCCTCTCCAACTGTAGCATCCTCGGTCACTTGCGTTGTGATCTGTAAGGTCGCTCGATTACCCGCAAGCTCTTCAAGTTGCTCTTTCGTCCATTCAAGGGAAACATTTTGTTCATCTACCGTTACTTGATAAGTATCGGCCACTTCCCCGTTGATGTAGGTAGATGTTTCTTGAATGGCTAATCGTGAATCTATTGCGTCAGAGATGATCAGAGATTCATAGCTTGATACATCCTCAGGCAATTCAACAGAAATGTTATAGGAAAAGTCTTGTCCTATGAGCACCTCTTTACTTTCTTCACCATCGACATCTTTTGATACAACTAGGTCTTCTACGCCTGCACCTGTATCTTCTGCTACTGCGATCATAGGAATGGTCGCTAAAGCATCACTACAAACGATGAGCACGGTCATCAAGAGAATGAAGGAGCTTTGTAGAGTCGATTTCATTTTCTTATTTATGAATCGTTTAGATGTAGTTCCCAAATTTCCCCCTCCTAACAGTTTATTTTTTGCATAGTCCAAAATTTAAGATTAATCGTGAATTTTCCGAAATGACTATCCCTCCTTTCTTTGATTGGAACGTAAGTACTTTCATGTAAAATACCACCCCCTTTCAATAGAATTTTAAGACAGAGTCTGACCTCATCGAACATTTAACTGTACTTAAGTCACCTTCGTGATAAGCAGTTTTTATCCATTTTGAGTTAATCCTTTTAATAAGAATTGAATCTACTATTTTTTATTGATTTTCTAATTATCTACTTTATCGGATAAATATGTTTAACTTTCTATAGTTCTTATCGTCTGATTTTTTTTGACAAAATTCGAATAAATTCACAGTTCAATTTAACCACTTTTTAAATGAACTACTAAAAAATAACTATTAAACTTTTTTGAGTTGCAGGAAATAATTACTATATTTTGACGGGGTAAGACAGAGGCACAAGAGGAATACAATCGAGTAATTCGTTCTCTATAAAATGAATCGTTTCCATATTGGAATGGTTCTATTTTGTTACTAGCAAGTAATTGATGAGGGGAAGATGATCACAGTTAATAAAGAAAGACTGGAAAAGAAAGTAGGAGAACTGGCAAAACAAACAGGGCTTACAGTGAGCACACTTCACCATTATGATCAAATTCGGCTTCTCTCTCCTTCGCGCCGGTTGAGTTCAGGTTACTGAATTGACAATGAAGCAGATATTGCTAATCTTCAACAAATCATGTCACTCAAACAGTAGGGTATTTAAAAATTGGAATAGGAGCCGCACGTTCCCATACTGAAAACCAAGGTAGCCCTTTACAATATGGATTTGATGGGGCGATTATAAATTTATTAAGGAAGCTATGTCACACATTCAGTAAGGCTTTGCTGATAGAATATTGAAATAGGCTATATGTTCCAAGCTAAACATATAGCCCTTTTTATTTGAGTCATTCTCTTTTTTAGATAAGTTACAAATCGCTATTTCATAAAAGGTCGCGATCGTTGGATAAAGGTTTTCTCCTTTATTTTTTATGGATTTTTATAATTTATGTCTTAATAACTTTTGTATATAGTTGCACAACTTGAGTTGCTACAGCTTCAATATCACTATCTACTTCTTCTAATACATAAGATTCCAATACTCCCATTGTTGCCGAACCTAAAAACTTCAAAAAAATATGCTTATCAATAATCGGATGCGAATCCTCATTAAGCTTTTTATTTATTTCCTCCATAGTAAAAAACAATAGCTTTTTGCGAAATGATGAAGCACCTTTACTTTTAAACAACGCGGCAAAAAATGATTTATGCTGCTCAAAATAAGAAAACCATAATATCGAACCTTCTATAATCCTGTGTTTTGTTTTTGATCACATATTTCTCGCAATTGTGCTATATGGTCGTCCACAATCTTATCTAACAGATCATATTTATCAATATAATGCAAATAGAATGTTTTTCGACCAATGTCGGCTTTTTCTGTAAGATTTTTAACCGTAATCTCGTCAAACCCTACCTTAACTAACAGTTGCAAAAAAGTCGATTGAATAGCTTGTCGAGACTTTAAAATTCTTCGATCTATTTTATCCAAACAGCAGTCCTCCTTTATTTTGTACACAATGAAAACAATATGTGTATTAACACACATATTGCGTAATGTGGTTATTGAATTAACTACTCCTTCACCTTAACATAAATATACACAAGATTAATAATACACAGAAGTGTATTTCAAAGAAAAAATAAAGGTGGTTTGAACTGTGACAGTTACTAAAAAGAAAGTGAAATTTCATGCACATGGGCTACAAGTAGTAGCGATTTTAAATGCTCCTGAACATGCTGAAGGAAAAAAACAAAATCCAGCAATTATTTGTGTTCATCCGGGCAGCGGTTGTAAAGATCAAACGGCGGGCATTTATGCGGAGAAACTTGCTGAGCTAGGATACGTAACGATTGTATTCGATGCATCCTATCAAGGAGAAAGTGAAGGTAAGCCTCGTTATGCTGAATATCCGGCGGCTCGTGTTGAGGATATTCGGTGTGCGGTGGATTACCTAACTACACTAGATTATGTCGACGAAAATCGTATTGGTGTGTTAGGTATTTGTGCAGGAGGCGGATATGCTGTAAATGCTGCAATGACAGAGCGTCGCATCAAAGCGGTTGGTACAGTCGTTGGCGCGAATATCGGTCGTGGATATCGTGAAGGCGATCCCATCAAAGTTTTAGAGGAGGTTGCTAAACAACGCACTGCTGAAGCGTGTGGAGCCGAACCTATGGTTACACAATGGATTCCTAATAGTCATTCAGAAAGAGAAGCAGCTGGTATGACTGACATCGATCTTGTAGGAGCGGTTGATTACTACAGAACATCAAGAGGTCAGAACCCTAACGCTCCAAACAAATTGAAGTTCACCAGTGTGGCCTCGATAATCGACTTTGATGCTTTTCATTTGGCAGATAGTTTGCTAACTCAACCTTTGCAAATCATTGTCGGTGGCGTACAAGGAGCGTTTGGTTCCTACAAGGACGGTCATGACCTTTATAACTTAGCAGCTACTGAGAAAAAAGATTTGTTCGTGATAGAAGGGGCAAGCCACTATGACCTGTACGACAGACCAGAGCCGGTGAGGAAAGCCGTTGAAAAATTAGGTGCTTTCTATAAAGATAATCTTTAGTAATGTAAACAGGGGCTGTCTCAATTACTTTTGAGACAGCCCCTTCAGTCGCCAGTTGTTTGGTTCTACCCTAGAAGAGAAACTTTGGTGCAAAGATAAATTAGGTAAAACACAACACTTTATACGATTATTACACTTACTGAAAGCTTTATGATACGAGTGGGTTTCTCGTTCAAACGAACAACGAGTCAAGCATTTTCATCCCGAGGGAGTTTTACATATAACACTTTCGTCATGTCCTTTTTTTGAATTTTATTCTGATTGGCGATCTTTCATTGCTTCTATTAATTGATGATCGGCCTTATTAATTAACTCATCGGCCATTTCTAAAAATGTGTGATCTACCCCTGTCTGGTGTGCAACCGCATTACGCAATTGCGTCTTTGCTATTGAGATGGCTTCAGTTGCTGACTGGAGCTGTTCCTCATCCATCGATCTAGTTGCTTGCCCTACCATATGTTCTGCTGATAATATTGCCATTTCGACTTGCTTAATGTCATTATAGTCTTGATCAGAAGCCATAAAGCATCCTCCTTTCATTCAATGTTAATATACCCATTTTTAGAAAGGACATTCACATTTTTACGTTCGTAGTTAATTATAATTATATTATGTTAACTACAGGTGAAATAAAAACAATAGCCGATAGGAGCTACTGTTTTTATCATTCATATTTTTAGGATTTTGGAGGCCTCGGTCCAAAAAATTGATAATAATCAACTTTCAAATTTCCATTGTATAGCTTACGTTTTTTTGATGCTTGTTTGCCAAATAATGATTCAAAGCCTTCATGCGAGGTTAGCATGTAAATGGACCACGTTTCTAACCTGTTA
Source organism: Halalkalibacter hemicellulosilyticusJCM 9152 (assembly GCF_000513115.1). Lineage (GTDB taxonomy): Bacteria > Bacillota > Bacilli > Bacillales > Bacillaceae_D > Halalkalibacter > Halalkalibacter hemicellulosilyticus. Next base: position 22,468 of record NZ_BAUU01000012.1, on the reverse strand, counting down.
CATACATTCCCCATATCTTTGTACATTTGCTCGACCTCTGGACGTTCCATTAGACGTTCACCGTATGGTGGATTTCCGATCATAACCCCATATTCCTTTGAGTGTGTGAAGTCCTTAATTTGCATTTGCTTGAATGAAATAAGATCTGAAAAGCCAGCCTCCATCGCATTGCCTTTCGATAATTCAACACTTCGATGATCGATATCGCTACCTAAAATATCAAGAGGTTGATCATAATTCGCGACATCTTCTACTTCTTGTCTGGCAGCATCCCATGTTTTCTTCCCGATCCAATGCCAATCTTCAGATACAAATTCACGATTAAATCCTGGAGCAATATTTTGACCGATCATAGCAGCTTCAATCGGGATCGTCCCTGAACCACAAAATGGATCGACGAGTGGTAGTTCTGGCTTCCATGCTGTTAGCATAATCATAGCAGCCGCTAACGTTTCTTTTAACGGAGCTTCATTATGTAAATAACGATAACCGCGTTTATGTAATCCAGTTCCAGATGTATCAATGGATAGTGTTGCTACATCTTTGTGAAGTGCTACTTCTATTCGATAAAAAGGACCGTTCTCATCAAACCAACCTCGCTTATAGCGCGTCTTCATGGATTCAACAACTGCTTTTTTTACAATCGCCTGACAATCTGAAACACTAAAGAGCTTTGACTTAACAGACTTCCCTATAACGGGAAATTCTCCATGTACAGGTATGAGGTCAGCCCATGGTAATGCTTTTGTTTTTTCGAAAAGCTCATCAAACGAGTATGCTTTGAATTGACCAACTTGTAGCTTGATACGATCAGCTGTTCGTAGCCATAAATTAGCCCGAGGGATCGCTGATACATCAGCAGTAAATGTTACTTTTCCATTCTCTACTTGTACATCTTCATATCCTAAATTACGAACTTCTCTTGCAACTAAAGCTTCCAAGCCCATTGTTGCAGTGGCAATTAGTGTCACTTTATTCATAATTAACTCCTTTATTAATCATTCGACTCAATTCCTATTATTTCCAAAATTAATTATTATAAAAAAAGCCCCATAAAGGGGTTTTCTTTCATCTTATAAGCATTCGATAAGCCATGTTCTGTTCCATTGTACTACAAACGGTGATGAACCTCGTACTCCGGTGGCAATCATCTATCTACAAAGGATTCCCTTGTTCTTCTCTTTCGTTCATTTCCGATTGAGAAGATGCCCCTACCAATTTTGGGTTTCTCGCTCGAGGGGTTTACCGCGTTCCACTCCACCTGTTTCCAGCTGGACTACGTCACTGTGGCACTTTCAAAGGTATCACACCATATCAGCTGACTTAGGTGCTTCCCTTGCCGTTAGTCTTATAAAGACTACCCTAGCTTATGACTTCGCTAGGCACGAACACTACGAGCATCGCAGCTCGTGCGAGCATGGACTTTCCTCTACATATAAATATGCAGCGATTACCTGAATGCTTATACATTGTCTTAAGCGACAATCTTCATTATATCGTGAAAGTGTTAAGGAAGCAATATGTAATTATTTCCTTCCTTTTATGATCGCTTGTCTAGCTAATCGATCTGCTTGTTGGTTTTGTCGACTAGGTATCCATTTTAGAAAAAATAGATCAAAATGATGATCAATAAGTTCAAGAGCCTCTTTCACATACGGTACGTATAGAGGGTTTTTCACGTGTTTTTTTTCAATAGCATCATCAACCAACTTAGAGTCCGTCCGAAAAGAAACCGTTTTGATGTTTTGTTCACGGCATAAACGGAGGGCAATGATCAATGCTTCAAATTCAGCTTCGTGGTTCGTTAATTCTCCTAAAAATGTAGAATGGTGTTCAACTTTTCCCGTTTTATAATTGATATATATACCTGCCCCAGATGGACCGGGATTACCGGCACTCGCACCGTCAATGTAGACTTCAATCATTTGGCTCGATTCAAAAACCTATAATTTATTGCCAAAGACGGCTTTTTCTAAATTAGACAATCTTTGTAAAATATCATAGTTGGTACTTCCAACCGGTTGCGCTGGTGCTTGCTTTTGCCGTTCGGATGCTTTTTTCAAATCACGCTTCAAATGGACATTTTCTTCTTCAAGCTCTTTAATTTTTCTGTTGAAAACCTCGTAATCTTGTATAATAGCATCCAAAAATTTATCAACCTCATCGGCATTGTAGCCTCTCATGCTTGTCTTAAAATCTTTTTCCAAAATTTCCTTTGTTGTAAACTTTAACTCTTGATTCATCGTCTTCACCCCATCTTTATCAATGTTCATATCTCGTTATATATGTATGGTCGATCTGTCTCATTATTCACAAAAATCATTTAAATACTTATTGGTTTGTTCCTCACATAAACTACTTTTTATTTTTTCAAAAATTCGATCTCTTGTCAATTTTCAAATGGTTCATCATGATTATACGAATGTAGAAATTGCTCTTCTTGAATGAGCTCATTCATATCCATCGCTGTTATTTGGATTAATTCCACATCACCATGGTCAGTCATTTCCTTTGCCAATTCAAACATGAACCTCGGAGAGCCAGGGTTTTCTTCGTCATAAAACAATATTATCCCATCAGCTTTAGATAAAATAAATTCATTCTTTTGTTTAAGCTGTATGGGGTTATCATAAGGCCTCTTAGAAATACTATCATTGAAATCGGCTCGGTCCAAGATCGATTGATAATATTGTTGCGTTTCTTCCTTCCAGCGGCTTTCTTGTTCTAAATAAGGTGTTAGTACGGCTAACCGTAAGTCTTTGTATTCTTGTTTCAATGAAAAGACGACTTCAGCACTCCAAAGCTCAACACCTAATTGGCCACTAATGATCACCCATTCTAAACCTTGCTCGCATAATGGTCTAAGCCTGTTTTCAATTGCTTTTTTGATGTATGTAATCGCAACATGGTTAGAATCAAAAATACCTAGCTCATGTGCTTTATATCCTGAAATGGCCACAACCTTCATTGTTCATTCACACCTTTATAAGGAAAAGCGAACTGGCAGTAAACAGTTCGCTTTTCTGTTAACTTAACGTTTGCAGCCGCATCCCTTTGGTCCAAATCCTGGTCCCATGCCCATCGGCCCTGTTTGGGCACCTGCAACTTGGCCCATTCCTGGTCCGAATCCCGGTCCTGTTTGAGCACCTGCAACAAATTGCTGATGTGCAATGGCGTCACTTTGCGAGTAAGTGTGTGGGAAGCTCTTAACATGCTTATACACATGGTTTACCTGATTATGAGTATGAGTAGGATACACTTCAGGAACAATATATTCGCACGTCTTTTCCACGATATTATGCTGCGTAGGTGCAACTTGTGCTGGCATCACCTGAGTTGTGGTTGGAAGCTTGCAAACATGTGGTCTAGGCTTACAATACATAGGTTAATTCCTCCTTTATTAGTTGAGTCAATATTAACCTATGTGAAAACCCTGACGATTGTCCTAGTCAGTTACCTATTTAAAGAGCCTAAAAATATTCAAATGGGCATCCTATTCTTTATAAGAATGATAACGTCGCTTCTCTAATGTCTGACATAATTAAAAAGGTTAATCCAATCATAACGAAAAATAAAATTAACAATGCGCGATGCAATGTGCTCTCACCTTCTCCTACCTTAACGTCTATAACGATTTCATTTTAATAGGTTCGAAGAAAAATGACAAATGCTTTTTTACTTTTACAAACACTTACCAAAAATTCACGTGTTGTTTGAAAGAATTTGTTGATTTATCACATTTTTTGCGCTTACCCTGGAAATAGTTTAATCAATGCATGATTTTCTTCGTTAGACGATTGATTCTCTTTTGCACAACTTCTGAAGGTGATTGGATGTTGACTTGCTTACTATAATAAAGAGCTTGTTCAAAATCATTGAATTGGTGCTCTAATAATTTTGCAGCTTCTATCGCGGCGACACTATAGTTTGGCTGAGAAGGGTCACATTTTTTAAAATAAGAGAGCGCTTCTTCGTGGCGCTTTTGCTTTTTTAATAATAGACCGTATGAAAAGTAGCACTTATGTTTAATGTCATCGTCTAGTTTGACACCCGTTTTTAGTAGCATTTCGTACAATTGAATTGCGTGATTTACCTCACCGAACGAGTCAAACCAGCGTGCTATTTCAAATGTTTCTTTATGTGTAGACCATTTTTCAGGCTGAATGATTTTTTGTGAGAGGTGGATATACAAACTTAATAAGGAAAGAACATCCCACTCATGATGCAAAAAAACAGAACGAACGTACTCAGGATTAGGATCTTGTAAAAAATCAAAATATAACATTGGAACGAGGTAACTAGGAGTATCAGCTTGACGATAAAAGTGTAGCTCCTCTTCTTCCACTATTTTTAGTTTGCATGAGGGCAAGACATTCTTCCAAAGTCTGCGAGATGCATGCAACAGATCGAAATGTCCAAATGGTGGAAGCTTGGGTACCTGATTGCGAACAAATGTGTGCCTCGTTTTAACTTGTGGCCAATCAAAAGCTTTACCATTGTATGTAACGAGATATTTGTCATCACCGATATCTGTTAAAAATGCATGATATAGAGCGACTTCAGACTCAGGCCCAGGTAAAAAATATTGTTTAACACGAATAGACTCATGGTCAAATTGACAAAAGCCAAGTAAAAAGATTGTATTCCCTGCACCGCCACTAAGACCAGTCGTTTCTGTATCAAAAAACAGAAGCTGATTCTCTTTAATCCCTTTTGTAGAAAGAGGATGTGTCACTTGTTGTGTCTCCCATAATAATAAAACGTCTCGTAGCTGCTCGAATAGATAGTGTCCATGTCTTTTTGTTAAAGGGTAAACCTTTTCGCGAATGAGGATATAATGTCCGTCAAACCAATAAGGGTATACGTCGAATTCAGACCATTCAGACTCAAAAGGAATGGTCAATGTTGGCGTTTGTTCAGCGTGAACAGGTTTCTTTGGAGTCTGTTCATCTTTAAAGCCCATATGTCCTTTAAGACGATTTAATTTTGCCTTCATCATTACGAACTCTCCCTTAACAATAAATCAATAAAATGCATCACGATCGATTTCACCTGCTCATCGTCTGTTGTTCCAATACAAGAAGGGCAGCCAGTACGACAAGTACAACGGTGTAGAGCATGGGCTATATGATTCAAGATCGTATGTAAGTTAGTGAAAACGTCTTTAGATAATCCGATTCCACCTGGGTACCGATCATAAACAAAAATCGTCGGACAATGATTATGATCAGCCTTAATTTGTGGGATGACGTGTAAATCATGCTGATCACACATAACAAATACGGGAGCCACATGTTGAATGAGTTGAGCTAAGCCGGTTAGAACGGCATCTAGTCGTTGTTCTGAATAATGCAGGAACAATTGCTCTGAAAATTGAATCCACATCGCATTTGTGTGTAATTCTTCCTCAGGAAGATGGATCGTTCCAGAACCAATTGTTTCAAATGTTGTTAGTTTAATCTTTTTGAAAATCGTTGCCTTTGCATTGACCATGACATCACCAAAATACGTAAAGGTATTCACTCCAACCTTTTTTTCATCCTCTTCTAGTACGCGTAATTGAACAGCTAAATGAGCGTCCGTAAAATAGTCGACAGCTACTTGTGTAACAAATGCCTTCTTCTCATCCCAATCGAGCTGTTCAACTTGAAATTGGACGCCTTCATGCAAATAAATCGCTTCGTCATGTAATAAAGTCATTGCGCTGAATCGATCCATTTCACCGATGACCTTCTCAGCACCCATTTCGGTTTGGTCAATGATAATGACATTTTCCTGAGAGGCAGATCGTAAGCTAATTCCGTGTGTCGGAAAGGCATCGGACATCCAATACCATTTATTGGCACGGTGGTGAAGCACATGCTCCTCTGCTAAAAAATCAAGGATGTCTTCTATATCTTTCCCATCAAATAGCTCGCCACGTTGAAACGGTAGCTCATAAGCAGCGCACTTCAAATGATCGACTAGGATAATTAAATTATCAGGGTTAATGCGAGCTGATTCAGGACTTCGTTCAAAAAAGTATTGTGGATTTGAAATCATATATTGGTCAAGTGGTGACGAGCTAGCAACCATAATGATGACTGATTCATTTTGACGTCTTCCGGCTCGACCTGCCTGTTGCCAAGAACTTGCGATTGAACCAGGGTATCCTGTCATAATACAAACTTGCAGTTGACCAATATCAACTCCTAACTCAAGGGCATTTGTACTTACTACCCCTTTTATTGAGCCTTCGCGTAATCCTTTTTCGATTTCACGTCTTTGTTTCGGTAAATAACCACCACGGTAGCCTCTGATCGATTGATGGCCAAGCTCTTTTTTGGTTAGCTCCTGTAAGTGACTTAAAATGATTTCAACTCGAACTCGGCTACGAGCAAATACAATCGTTTGAATATCCTCGTTTAGAAAGAGCTTAGCGAGTTGATTGACTTCGACTGTTGCACTTTTGCGTATGTTTAATGGTTCGTTTATAAGAGGAGGGTTATAGAAAATAAAGTGCTTCTTCCCTCTTGGGGCGCCATTATTATTAATAAGTTTAACCGTTTCCCCTATCAAACCTTCTGCTAATTCTTTTGGGTTAGCAATTGTAGCAGAAGTGCAAATGAATATTGGACGACTTCCGTAGTAATGAGCAATCCGCTTTAATCGCCTAATCACATTTGCAACATGACTCCCGAAAACACCACGGTAAGTATGAAGTTCATCAATTACGATATACTTTAACTTTTCAAAAAAAGAAACCCACTTCGTATGGTGAGGCAAAATGGCAGCGTGTAACATGTCAGGATTTGTCATGACGACATGTCCAGCCTTTCGGACAGCTTGCCTAATAGTTGGTGGTGTATCCCCGTCGTATGTATAGCTTTTTATCGGGATTTGCATTTCTGAAATCAATTCATTTATTTCACTCATTTGATCTTGAGCTAATGCTTTCGTAGGGAAAAGGTATAATGCTCGACTTTCATCATTTTTCGTTATTTCTTGTAGAACGGGTAAATTGTAACAGAGCGTTTTACCTGAAGCGGTTGGTGTAACAGCTACAAAATGCTTCTTTTCTTGTGTTGTTTGATAAGCTTCATATTGATGAGTATATAAAGTAGTCATCCCTCTATTTTGCAAAGCGTTGACAAGTCGTGTATCTAGTTCAGTAGGAAATGGAACGGTTCTTGCTTCTACTTCTTCGATTTCATGCCAATGAACAATTTGTTGCTTATAGTTTTCTTCTGTTCGAAATTCTTCAAGTAGTTGCTGCAAACTTTTTTTAAACATTTCTCCTCCACCTCGTTTCATTTATTCATTATAGCGAATGTTTGTTTGTATGAAAAGAGTGAGCGGAAGAAATGTGCTGTATTATGTGTTGATTACGTATCGAGCACAGACGTTATACGATTCTAGTAGCATTTTTGAAAGTGAGTCAAAAAACAGCGAAGAAAGGTTCTTTCTTCGCTGTGTATATTCTATCCTTCTAAATCACGAGAGCGATATTGGAAAAAGCCAATGGTTTTTAACACAATGGCGATAAGACAAAGAAATAATGTCACTGCCCAGTTCATTTCTTCAACAGGTAATTTTGGCACCACTCCAAATGGTGAGAGTGAGCTAAGCCAAGTTGGAAATTGTAATAAATCCCCTAAATAGACGACGAAAAAAGAATAGCCTAAATAAAGCCAAATCATTGAAGACATTTTCGGTATAAATCCGATGAAGAAAACGGATATAGCTAGCATGGCTAGAATGGCGGGCATATACACGAAAATAGCTTGCATTAGCGCTCCTAATCTAAGTGGTTCTTCCATGACAAAGTATTGTGCTAACCATAACCCACTGCAAGCTAATAACAACATTGCGATACTACAAATGATCGATAGAATCGTATACGATGCGACCATGTTTATTCTCGAAATAGGATAAGCAAATAGCCCCTCTGTCATATTTCTCTTTTCTTCTCCACGTAGCTTTAATATGATCATTAAAGCAGGAACGGTTGCAATCATCGACATAACGGTCATAAGCATCGTAATAAATTGTTCTGTTAAACTTATATCAGACGCCGTTAACATTTCCGCGAACAGTTCATTGCTAGCTATAAACGACTCTAAGTCTCCGAAAATAGAGCCATATGATAGACCGATAACGAACATTCCGATTGCCCATACGATGATACTCGTTCTTTGTAAACGAAATGAAAGGGCTAACGGACTTCTCATGTACGAACTTGCATGAGCGTTACCTTTCCTAGTAGGTAAAAATCCAGAACCAAGATCACGAATGATGTTAAGATAAAGTGAAATGATCATTAAAAAGAGAGCAACGATGCATAAAAGTAAAACGGGCCACCAATAATTATTTACGTATACTTCCGTACGTAAAATCCAATTTAGTGGTGAAAGCCAAGATAACCACTCTATGCTAACATCCCCAATGGCGCGAACCATATAAAAGAAAAATAAAGTGAAAAAGGATAATCCGATTGTCCCACGCGTACTTTCAGTCACTTGAGCAAACAAACTTGTAAGGGCAACAAAAAAGATTCCTATTACTCCTAATGAAGCCCCATACAACAAGGATCCAGTCCAATTTATATGATCTACTTGTAAAGATGTAAGACCAATACTCATAAGGATCGCTAACAGAAGATGAACAAATATATAAATGGTTAATGTAGCGCCAGTGATTGATAAGCGTCCAATTGGCAATGCACGTAACAACTCCATTCGCCCTTCCTCTTCATCTGAGCGTGTGTGACGCGCAACCAATAAAATGCTCATAATGGCTACGATTACTGCTGAAAACAAAAGCATTTGATGTGCGAGCATGGCACCTTCCGTATAATTATCTATCCGTAACCTGGACCAACCATAGCTGTCATAGCAGGGTTGCGCATCGTTTCAGCGATTGCTTGTCGTTCTTCTTCCGTTTGATATAACCCTGAGAAGCTAGATGCAGTTAATACCGTAAAAACTGTAATGGCCAACAACCAAATCGGTATTCGTATTCGATCTCGTTTTACAATAAATCGAACGAAATCACTCATGTGATGAAAAGCAGCTTTCATCATGATTCGACTCCTTCCGCGTCAGACTCATAATGACGCAAAAATAAATCTTCGAGTGTCGGTGCGGTGCTCTCCAATCGTTTAATCCCATAATGACTAAGGTAAGACATCACCTCATCAAGCTTCTCCGCGTCTACTTGAAAAGATAGACCAGCTTCTTGTTGTTTTAATTCATATATACCTTCGAGTTGATCCATTTGTTCAAGCGGTTTCTTTGTTTCAATATACAGCTGGGTACGAGTTAAGTGTCGTAGTTCTTGAAGAGTACCTGTTTCAATCATTTGCCCATGACGAATAATTCCAACCTTATCACATAACCTTTCAACCTCAGATAGAATATGGCTTGAAAGTAATACACTCTTTCCATCACTCTTGGCTTCCAATACACATTCTTGGAATACTCTTTCCATTAATGGATCTAACCCAGAAGTCGGTTCATCAAGGATAAACAAGTCAGCATTTGATGCAAATGCAGCTATGAGAGCCACTTTTTGACGATTCCCCTTTGAATAAGCGCGACATTTTTTAGTTGGATCTAGCTGAAACCTTTCAATCAGTTGCTCTCTTCTCTGCGAGTGAGCATTTCCGTGTAACCTCATAAAGAAATCAATGACTTCTCCACCTGTTAAATTGGGCCATAAATTCACATCTCCAGGTACATAAGCAAGCCTTTTATGAATGTCGACTGCGTCTTTCCATGCATCCATGCCAAACAGCTGAGCCTTTCCTGACGAGGCTTTAATCATCCCAAGTAAAATCCGAATGGTCGTCGATTTACCAGCACCATTCGGACCGATAAATCCGTATATTTCCCCTTTCTCAAGTTCAAGCTTACTCCATTTAATGCTTGAAAGGAACCAAATTGTTTCGTTAAATGACTTGCTTTTAGAACAGACATTGTCTTACCCCTTTCAAAATAGTTATGAAATATTTAAACTTATATATTTCATATTATACAAAATATATGTTTTTGACAAGAGGTTTTGAACTGAATGATTTGTTTTATTTCATAGTATTGATTAAACTTAATGAGAGGTGAACGAAATGGACGGTTTTCAAAAACGAAAAGAACAAAAAAAACGAAACATTCTCGAGGCCGCACAGCAACTTTTTATGACTTATGGTGTTCAAAAAGTTTCGATTGCTGAAATTGCCAAAAAAGCGAATGTATCTCAAGTAACGATTTACAATTATTTTGAAAACAAACATTCATTAATTAATGAAGTTTTTATTTATTACGTTGATGAGGCATTAAAGGAGTTTGAAACGACGGTTTTTAGTGATGTGCCATTTCCAGAGAAAATAAAAAAAATGATTTTCAGTAAAAAACGTGTAGCGAATGAAATTCACCATGAATTTTATGAGTATTTAATGAAAGAGTATTCAAATGATGGTAATTATATTGAGAGAATATATGAAGAAAAAGCAGTTCCGTATTTTACTCATCTTTTCAATGAAGGAAAAGAGGAAGGGTATTTAAATCCAGAGCTTTCACACGAAGCGATATTATTTTACTTGAAAATGTTAAGTGAATACATTCAACGTGAGGACGTTTATCGGCACATCCTCCCACTAACGGAAGATATCACTCGTATTTTCTTTTATGGTATTATGGGTCAAGATTAATCATGACTTTATTCAAAATAAATGGCCAATTGCGAGAAAGAGGCTGGAGCATAACAAAAGTATCAGTTTCCCGCAAAAAGCGAAGTATCTTTTAAGAGCGGTGAATGTCCTTCACTCATTTATTAAAATACTTTTGTCCCAGCCTCTAGAAAAAGAAATGATGACTAATAAATACAGCAAAGATCCCACCTAATACAATAATGATTAAATTCATTCTCAAAATAGCAAGAATGATTGATGTAAGTCCACCTATAATAGCAGTCGGCACATGATCAACGGAGTATAGAATTCCTGGGAAGATTAAACTCGCCAACACAGCATATGGGACGAACTGTAAGAAGCGTTGTAGAAAGTTAGGTAATTCGATCGAATGTAAAAAAACCATTGGTAACATTCGAGGTATAAAAGTTACGAGACCCATACATAAAACTAATAGGAAATATCCAGTCATTTCATTTCCTCCTTAGGAAACATTAAAGCGCCTATTGATGCAGCAATGACCGTTGTGCAGATGATCTGCATCCCACTGGACAATTGTATAACATATGGTACAACCCAATAAAATAATGAACTGACGAACAAGGCAATAGAGACGACAACGATCGTTTCTTTTGATTTTTTTAAACTAGGAACTAATAATCCGATAAACATAGAATAAAGAGCAATACCCATACTTGATTGAATCGAAGTCGGTAAACCAACAGCTATAAAGACACCAATCCACGTCCCGATGTTCCATGAAACGAACGTAATACTATTTAAGCCTAATAGAAATGTTGGGCGCAACTCTTTTTCTTGTTGGGTCGAAGCGACACTAAATGTTTCATCCGTAACTCCAAATGAAAGAATAGCTAGTACTTTCTTTGATGTCTTTTTTGGTAATCGTTGTGATAATGAGGCTGTCATTAAAAAATGACGTACATTTAACAAAAAGGTCGTAAAAACAATTTCCCAATATGCGACTCCAGCTGCCATAAGGTTAATTCCGATAAATTGACTTGCACCGGCAAATATCATTAAGGACATCATCAGCGTCACAATATCTGGTACTTGAGCAGATTTAGCTAAAAGACCAAACGCTATCGCAATAGGTATATATCCGATCGAAACAGGGATGCCTATTTTTAATCCTTTTTTAAAATGCGACTCTGTCTTTTGGTCAATAGATATGGCATTATTCACTTTTCCTCCTCCTCAACAACATACAATATAACATATTTTCGTATGTTATGATAAACATCATACTCTCTTTTTTACATAATCACAACATTAAATATAGGAAGGTGTAGTAAATGGATGATATTAACGTACGAATAGCGGCAAAGTTAAAATCGATACGGAAGTCAAAGGGGTTTAGTTTAGAGCAAGCATCCAATGTGACAGGTGTTAGTAAAGCGATGTTAGGTCAAATTGAGCGTGGTCTTTCGAATCCAACTGTGTCTGTCCTGTGGAAAATTGCAAATGGGTTGAAAGTATCTTTTTCCTCTTTTTTTGAAGAAGAGGAAGAAGATGTTGCTCTTGTTTCATTTGAGCAAATCGAGCCGATCACTGAATCAAATGGCCATTACAATGTGTACCCTATCTTTCCTTTTAAACAAGGTAAACAGTTTGAAATTTATACGATACAAATGGAGCCACACAGTACACATATGTCAGAAGCTCATCAGAGTGGCGTTGAGGAATACATTATTGTGACAAAAGGAACTCTCATTTTAGAGATCAATGATCTGACTTATACGGTAACTGAAAAGGATGCGATTCACTTTATCGCACATTCCTCTCACATTTATCGTAATGAAACGGATCGTTCTGTCAGCTTTCAGAACATATTGTACTATTCTAATGAAGAAAAATAAGATTTCAAAAGTTATGTGATTTGGTTATTTCGTTTGCACGCTTCTATTAACGGGTATACAATTTTTTAGGTAGACTTTATTATCTGAGAAAGATGTTGATAGAAATGAAAAAACGTTATGTTGGAGAAATAGGAGTACTGCGTAGTATTGCTTGTCTAAGTATTGTCCTGCTTCATTCTATTATGTGGGGTATGGAATATATCGGGTTTTTACGAAATTTACCTAGGATAAGTCAACAAATATTAGATTCGGTCAATCTCTTTCTTTATTATGGAACACCTACATTTATTTTTATAACCGCTTTTATTTTAGGGTATCAATATGAAAATCGTGATGTCCATGCAAAATCATTTTTAAGAAAGCGACTTACATTTATCCTTATTCCATATTTTTGCATGGCTATTCTGTATGCAACTCCATATGCACTTATATCTCCAATGGAATTCATTCGAAAGGCGTCATTAAATTTATTAATTGGTGATTTTCATGCTTATTTTGTATTAATTATCTTTCAATTTTATTTGTTATTTGTTTTATTTAAAAAATACTTTACTCGTTATTCATCACGAATGATTTTAACGACTACGTTTATTATTAATGTTACATATTTAGCTGTTTTCAATTTCACTCCACCTGCAGATGTACCAGCCGGTGATTATATTTGGACTCGTTTTTATTGGGTTCCTTTTTTTGGATGGATTTTCTATTTTGCTGTTGCGTATTATGTCGGGGTACATTACGAGAAAGTCCTTAATCTATTAAAAAAATACAAATTAGTAGTTATAATAGCACCATTTGTGACAGGTGCCATTATTCTATATTTATACCATAGTAATACATTTACCGTTCATAGCTCGAAGCGAGTTGACATGGTGCTACATACATTAAGTATTATTGCATTTCTCCTTCTCTTGACCCAATCGTGGACACGAATACCTAAGTGGCTTTTGCTTATTAATGATTATTCTTTCGGCATTTATCTTTTACATACACTGTACATGTCGATTTTAATTGTGATTATTAATTTATTTCAACTAGACTTTGGTATTTTTACGATTATTTTATTATTCTTTGGAAGTTTATTTTTCTCCATTTGGACCATTTATGTTTGTAATCAATTTAAGTTTGGTCCGTATGTTGTCGGAAGGATCAATCAAGCGACTAGAAGATAATTGTATATGAATAGTAGCTAGAATGGACAGGGAGCGTTTCAGTTATTATGAAATCAATGAAAACAACGATCGTATTACTAGGATTAGGGGTGACATTCGGTTTGCTTTTCTTTTTACCATCATCTGAATATATTCCGCCTCTTGAAACAACGTGGAACATCATAGAAGATCCAGAGGAAAAAGGCTGGTCTATCGAACATTTAAATCGAGCGAAGGAATACTATTATTCTATTGGCTCAACGTCGGCTATGGCGATTTATAAAGGTGAAATTCTATTTCATTGGGGGGATGTGACGGACGTGAGCCAAATCCACTCTGTACGTAAAAGTTTCCTTAGTGCGTTATATGGCATCCAGGTTGAACAAACAGAACAGATCTCACTTGATGACACTTTGGGCAATATCGGAATTAGTGATCAAATCCCTTTAACTGATTACGAAAAACAAGCAACGATTGAAGATTTGTTAACGTCACGTTCAGGCGTTTATTTACAAGCAGGAGAAGAATCGCTCAGGATGAGATGGAGGCGTCCAAGTCGAGAACGTTATGAACCGGGCACACATTTTTATTATAATAATTGGGATTTTAATGTTCTGGGAACGATCTATAATCAACAAACGAATCTAGATTTAATTGAACAGTTTCATGAAACGATCGCCCTGCCTCTAGGAATGGAAGACTTTACACTTGATAATGCCATGTATAAGTATGAGCGTTCACGTTCGATACACCCCTCCTATCTCTTTCGAATGTCAACAAGAGATATGGCTAGGTTTGGGCAGTTGTATTTACAAAATGGAGTATGGAATGGCCAACAAATCATTCCTCATGACTGGGTTCATGTAAGTACATCTGTTCATGCACATGTGCCTAATTCACCTTATTATGGCTATGGTTATATGTGGTGGGTAGCTGATCAAGGTGATTGGGCTTCACTTGGACTATACTCGGCTGTTGGTCGCTATGGTCAATCGATTGATATCATACCGAGTCTTGATCTTGTTTTTGTTCATAAAGTAAATTCAGATCGTTTTTTCCATCGAACGTTTAGACAAGTGAATGATGATACACGTTTGCATCTATTAAAAATGATTATAGATGCTAAACAAACGAAATAAAGCAAACTGTACTGTAAATAAATTAATCATTTTTGCCAAAGGATAGAGAAAAAACGACGCTACCAGTCATATGGGGTTTTTGACATAAATAAGCACCTCCTTCATTTGATAACGAGGAGGTGCTTATGATAATGATGCCTGGTTTGATCAGATTGCTCTATTTGGGGTAGCGTCAGGAAAATGCGGATTTACAACGTTAAGGAAATTTCAATATCAAAAAGCCTAATTTCTCAATTAACTGTGAAGAAATTAGGCTTTTTTCATTTCTAAATTAAAGCGCCTGATTGTTGAATATAATTTTTTTGTTGAACAGTATTCTTGTACTATGCAGCACTTTGTTTTGTTACTTCTTCTTCAATATTATCCCAAGTTAGCTAAACAACTCAATTCTAATTTCTTTTCTTTTAAACTACCTATTTCTTTTCTGAGTGTCTATTTTAAGTTTGTAAATGATATCCACTCCCTGAATATAAACGAAAATAAGCTGTCAAGGGTTTCTCGACAGCCTGACCTTAAAGTCCTTTTAAGGGTTTACAACTTCTCACTATTTCCACAGGAAAAATACTAATCAGCCATACTTCCTGCTACGCGTGTATTTTCTTTCTACACTAGTGGTTGTTCTACTTAATTTCTTCGCTACATCCTCGTAGCTCTTACCTAAGGAAATGAGATGTAATAAATCCTTTATCTCCTTGGTGGTCCAACTTTTATAAATTGATTCTTCTTTTGTCTTTGACCTTTCCACCTTTAACCACTCAGGTTCCGGGGGAATGGAGTGGGGCTCGATCTTAGAAAAATCTATCTTTCTTTTATTTTGTTCGGCCCAGCTCCAGAAGTCCATTGGATTTACAAACCAAAACTTTTTCGAACTTCTAGTTGACTTTTGAATGCATTTTAATCCATGGTTACGGACCCATCCACAAACGATATTCCGTTCAATTTTCAATAGTTTACTTAATTCCCCGACAGTGATCAGACCAAATTGCGCCTTAGTATTGGCGATTCCTAATCTTTTCATTTTTAGTAGGACAGACTGTTCACTTCTATTAAGATTCCGGGCAATTGTCGAAACTTGGAATTTTCCGACATTCTCTTCTAAGTAAGTGACTTCTTCAATTGTCCAGTTTCTTCTCATGTATCTAAACCTCCTACATAATTATAAATAGTAAAAGTGTCAAATTAAATCATCTTAAACTTTAAACTTTCTAATCAACTCCTGAAGACTTTCTGACATATTTGATAATGAGCTTGCTGATGCAGATATCTCTTCCATTGAAGCGAGCTGTTCTTCTGCAGATGCAGCAACGTTTTGAGAGTGAGATGAAGTATTAGTAGCAATCTGTGTGATACCCATTACGGTTGCTGCAACCTCCTCAGTACTTGCGGAAACTTCTTCTGCTGTAGCTGCCATATCATTAATCTGGACAACCAGCCTTTCCATAAACTCTAGAATTTCTTTAAAGCTACCTTCCGTTTGCTGCACGATATCTAGACCTATATTCACATCAATCGTTACTTGTTCAATTGAACTATTAGATCGATCCATATCTTGTTGAATTTCAAGAATTAAACTTGAAATTTGTGAAGAAGATTGTTGGGATTGTTCTGCTAGCTTACGGACTTCATCTGCAACGACTGCAAAACCTTTCCCATGTTCACCAGCTCGAGCTGCCTCTATTGCGGCATTTAATGCCAGTAAATTAGTCTGCTCCGCAATGGCAGATATCGCTTTGGTTATATTTCCAATTTCCTTTGAACGATTATCTAACACTTTTATAACTTCTCCACTTTCATTAACTGATAGGCTAATAGCATTAATTTGTTGAACTGTTTGGCCGACAAGTTCTTCGCCCTCTTTAGCTTTTTGAGTTGCCTGGGAACTTACTCCTGATATCGTAGAGGCATTTTCTGCGATCGACTGGACACCCTTTGATACTTCTTCCAATGCTGTTGCACTTTCTTGCACACTAGCAGTTGCATGCTCTGCTCCATTTGCAACTTGTTGAATGGATTCTGTAATCGTTTCGGTTGCTTGACTCGTTTGTTCCGCACTAGCCGTTAATTCCTCAGAGGAAGCCGCAACTTGTTCAGAGGTCTCAATTACTTCGTTTATCATTACTTTTATATTTTCGGTCATTTGGTTATAGCTTGTAGAAAGGTCACTTAGTTCATCACCCGCATTATCGCTCACTCTGGTAGTAAAGTCTCCGCTCCCTGCACATTGGAGTGCATTAGTAATGGTTGATAGTCTCTTTTTTATTCTCCTAGTAAACCAATATACGATAACAGATGATAATACAACCATAATGACTAGCACTGAAATAAATTTAATTAAGAAAGAAGACAGGATCGAGTCAATAATCTTTTCAGAAGCACCTACATAAAAAATCCCGATAATTTCATCACTTGCATTTTTAATGGGCATATAAGCTGTCTGGTACATATTTCCTGCCACATAAGCTTCTCCATAAAAATCCTCTCCACTTTTTAAAACTTTTTCTACTACCTCAGGAGAAACTTGAGTACCAATTGCCCTATTACCATCTTTCATGACATTTGTTGCTATACGAGTATCACCCTGAAAAATCGTAACAGTATCACCGGTATCGTCACCAATTTTATCTACCACTTCGAAATTTTCATTCATGACAGTCGTTCCCTTATAGAGTAGGTTATCCTCAATTTTCCAGTCCCCAGGGTATTTATTATCGATATATCGATAGGCCAAACTCAAATCTCCTTTTGCTTTTTCAATAGCAAACGCCTTAACACCTTTTGTAATTTCGTTAAATACAACAACCCCAACAATAGTTGATAAAGATAGAATGATAGCTAAAACAATTAAGTTAATTTTTGTACCTAATTTTAATTTCACTTTCATGTCAATACACCTCTTTAATAGTTAAATTATTTGTAAATTGTTAATTCAACTGATTCAATGCAGATTGTTCAACCTGAGTTTGAATCATCGCAAAATTATCTAGTGAATGAATCATTTCTTTCACATTAATGATTGATACCAACCTCTCCTGAATAGTAACAATCCCCTCAAATAAAGCCGAGGATGAAGATGATATTTGACTAAATGGTTTAATTTTATCGTTATCAAAGCTTAGTATTTCCTTTGCGTAATCGACTAAGAAGCATGCGACGACATCTTCGGTGTTAATCATGATAAATCGGGTCTGATCTGTAAGGATCGTCGATGTATTAAAAAATAATTGACTCGAATCAATAACAGGGTAAATGGTACCTCGAATATTCACAATCCCCTTAACATATTTCTCCATATTGGGTACAGAAGTGGGATTGCTTACCTTTTCTATCGATGTCACATTCTGAATATTTATTCCAAACTCTTGATTAGCAATATTGATTACAACATATTTTTCCATTATGATTCCCCTTTCTTTAAATTTTGCAAAAATAAAAATACCTTTAATTCAAGACATACTTGAA
This sequence comes from Halalkalibacter hemicellulosilyticusJCM 9152, assembly GCF_000513115.1. Lineage (GTDB taxonomy): Bacteria > Bacillota > Bacilli > Bacillales > Bacillaceae_D > Halalkalibacter > Halalkalibacter hemicellulosilyticus. Next base: position 4,179 of record NZ_BAUU01000012.1, on the reverse strand, counting down.
TTAAACGCGTTATTAGCAAGAAGCAGGGACTCTACTTTACACCAATTACACATTTTTTCATTTCGGGGATCATTGCTCAGTAACAGGGTCACTATCCTTTGCAACAATCGTAAAGTTAAAATAAAATAGTCTGTTTGTATACTAATTCAAAAAGTGAGAAACATACCCTATGTCAGAAATGTCTTAACTGTTAGTAAGATTCTTAGCTGGAGTAATGTGTTATAAGGAATTTAAGGCAACAGTTAGAGCTTATTTATTGCTGATACTAGCTCGTCAAAGTAAGGTTTTACTATAAAATCCTTTGCTCCTAACCTGAGTGCTTCTATAATGGTATAACTTGTTGCTAGTGCTGAAAATATGACAACTTTTGTATCCTTATTGATTGTCATGATTTCTTTCAGAGCGGTTAACCCATCAACTTTAGGCATGGTTAAATCAAGTAAAACGATTTCTGGTGCATAGACCTTAAAACTACTTATTACCTCTTCTCCGTCACTAGCCTCTGCAATTACACAATAAAGATCCTGTTCAATAATTTGCCTTATTCTAGTTCGCATAAATGAAGAATCATCTGCGATCATTACCGTTTTCACACCTTAAGCTCCCCTCATTATGGCACTCCAAATTAATCATTTTGAACCTCTCTTTAATAGACTTGGTTTTCCAAGATAGTATCCTTGGGCTATTGGAACATCTAAAGATTTTGCTATTTCCATGTCTTCTTTATTTTCTATTCCTTCCAGAATCAACTGACTTTCTTGCTGATTACAATAAGCTAACAGGAATGTTATAATAGTTTGCTTTTGTGTAGATAATGAAAGATTTTTCGAGAAATATCTATCAAGCTTTAAAAAATTGGGATTAAGCTCAATGATTGTTTTTAGATTGGAATATCCATTTCCTATATCATCTATCGCGATCGTAAACCCAGCCTTTTTCAATTCAACGATTTTCTCCATAAACTCTTCCAGTTGTTCAATTATTTCTGTTTCTGAAATTTCTAGTACAATATCCTGACGGTCTAATAATTTTTCTTCAACACTCTGACTTATAAAGGAAAGAAACTCTGGATTTAGAATGGTTGATGGCAACACATTCAAAAACAATTTCCCTTCTCCTCTTACAAATCCCTCAGCAACAAAGGTAGATATGCCTTTATATAAAGAATGAGAATCTAATTCATAAAGGACCTTTTCTTCTATTGCTTCTTTGAAAATAATTTCAGGATTAGTATAGTGTTCAGATCTTAGAAGTACCTCATAACCTAACCTCTCACCACATTTTAAAGATAGGATAGGTTGGTAGTGGTGAAAAAACTTACCTTCATTTATTGAATTTTTAATAGACAATGATCTCCTCCACCTTATTGATTAAAATAGAAAAGACGACCTGAAGAATCTAGGTCGCCTTTTGACTAGTTTTTCTTCGGTGGCTCGGCTACCATAGCATTAATGCTTTAGGCCCGTGGCTTTGCGTCCCTACCTTTCGATAAGTTTGCCATTATCGGTAACTATTAATTTAGTACCAATATACTATAATTCGACAATTATGAATATACATTCGACAATCTTCGCAAAAAAACAGGGCTTTTTACCTATATTTAATTGAGTAACTAGATTCTCATAAAATTAGACCTTTAAAAATCAACAATTTTATATTCTAACACCCGGGAAAATCCCCATGGGTCCTGATTTGAAAGAAAGTCCACAAGTCAGAATCTCGGGAGAGTGGTTACTCTCTTAAAGAAGAAAGAATTCAAGATAAAAAGTTCAAGTACCAATTCGAGTTTGAAAATAATCATTGCAGAGGAATATTTCACCGAGAAAACAAGGGTGGAGCTAGACATATTGAAAATATATAAAAAAAGAACCATCGAATTCAACTCGACAGTTCTTTTTCTTTACCTGTAATTTTTCATAATCCCCCGGAATAGTAAGATTGTTACTTTAAATCAATAAAAGAATATTCATAATTAACCGGAAAAAATATAGTGATGATCTGTGTTGTAATTGGTAATAAAATAATGATGAAATTATTACAGTTTGGTTCAAGAATGGAAAAGGAGCCCAAATATACAGGAAAGGCATAAAAACCTGAATATCTAGCCTCTTTAATTGTATTCCTTATTGAGTTAAAGCCCCCCTTAGCCACCCATGCAGTGCAAAAATCAGCACTGCACCACAGAGGATGAAATTTTTTAAAAACCGTCAATACTGCTACTACGGCTGGGGAAAGGAAGGTCGATACACTATGTTGCCTTAGAGCCCAACCGATAGTCTGACACCTCAGTGCATCACAGACTGTTGCTTCCAATGGGAAGCACTCATGGTAGATTAATCCTATTCTGGTTGTTGCACCAGCCTCTAAAAATATTATGGCCGAAGAAAGGGATGTTTCATTGACAGTTGTAAAACGCCAACTTCTTTGTTGCGCAGTATGTAGTCTACTACGTAATTAGAGATACTCCACAATCGGGGCCTTATATGGAATAAGGAGTGACTAATTGTTCACTTCTGACAGCTTTCTATATAATGAAGCCCTAGATACATTTGTAATTTCACAAATTTGATTTACAGTCATATTTCCTTCTTTATATAGCTTTACTGCATAATTCATTCCTGCGTGATTTTTATGATATTTCTTTAACCGTCCTTTAAACTTCCCTTCTTTCTTTGCGAGTTCAATTCCTTCACGCTGACGCATACGAATAAGGTCTCGCTCTAATTGGTTAACACCAGCCATTACCGTAATTAAGAATTGGCTGTATGGATTATCTTCTGATAAATCTAGCCATGTATCCTTAAGTGATTTTAAACTTGCCTTTTTATTTCGTATTAAATCAATCAATTCAAATAAATCTTGCGTACTTCGAGTGATCCGAGTTAAATCTGTAACATAAATAATGTCACCTTCCTGTAAATACTCTAACATTTTTTGAAGTTGTTCACGATCCTTTGTGGCTCCTGAAATTTTTTCTTCATAAATAATATCCATTCCAATTTCGTTCAATTGCTGAAATTGCCTTGAAGGATTTTGGCTAGTCGAACTGACGCGTATATAACCGATTTTCTGCAAAATTTCACCTCGTTTTTGAGACACGTCTTATGAGACACTCTTAACTATGATTGTCACTTTAGGAGTTATTTTGCACCTATTTTAAGCGCTATTTTGCACTATAAATAAATATAAAAAGCCCAATTTCTCAATTAAAATTAAGAAATTGGACTTTTATCGTTACTTCGGAATAGCGCCCGTTTGTTGAAGATCAACAAATCTTCTATTAACTGATATTGAGGAATAAGAAAGCACAGTTATTTGTAGGCCTATTTCACATAATCTTCGTTATCAGTAATTGTTTAGATTAACATTTTAAGGAGTTTGTGTTGAATCGAACTTCATTGATCTGTTTTTTTGCTGTAATGGTTGCATCAGCAATAGATTTAGACATTTGTTCTTTTGAAATGTTTCTCCAATTTTCATCTTTTTTATTAAAACAATAGCTATACGTAATTCCTCTGGATGAAGAGATAACAGCTCCTAGACCCTTTTCATCGAAGAAGACAGCTAAATCTTCTGCTCTTCCACCTTGTACACCTAACCCAGGTACTAAAAAGATTGAGTGTGGTAACAATTCTCTTATTTTTTTTGCGTCCGATGGGTAGGTTGCCCCTACGACAGTTCCAATAAATGAGTAGTTATTTTCACCTTTAGTTGCTGCAGCTAAAGCATTTATATCTTGAGCCATTTGCATGTACAAGATTTCACCATTTTGTAGCTTTAAATCCTGAATTTCGAATGAAGAAGGATTTGATGTTTTTAGTAACAAAAATAGACCTTTATTGTTTTTTTGTGCAACTTCAATAAAAGGATTGTAGCCATCACTTCCTAAGAAAGGATTTACAGTGACCATATCACCTGATAAAGATCCATTGGTTAAAAATGCTTGTGCATATGCTTTTGAAGTTGAACCGATATCTCCTCTTTTTGCATCGTTAATTACTATTACGTTTTTTGACCGAGCATATTGTATTGTTTCTTCTAAAGCTTTAATTCCTGCGCTACCATATACTTCGTAATAAGCAAGCTGGGGCTTTACTGCTACTACGTGATCACAGACTTCATCAATTACTAATTTGTTAAAGTTTATTATGGCATTACATATTCTTTCTGTTGTTTGTG
>NZ_BAUU01000013.1 GCF_000513115.1 Halalkalibacter hemicellulosilyticusJCM 9152 | reverse complement strand
TTTCAACCGTATGTGAATGCTCTTTACTTTTAAGCGACCAATAACGACTAATTTTCGCTCCATTCCGATCATAAATAAGCAAATGAGCCGGCCTAAGCTCTTCAATTTCATTATAAATTCCATGACCAGGTGTGCGTGAAGGTGCTAACCCAACAATATCTGCGAGGCCATCTGCTTTTATCACTGGTTGGATTTGCCGATGGGCAAGCAAAGCCTTTAGCTCAGATCCGAATAGCAAACAACCATGTCGCACCGTATAAAAGAGTGGCTTTACACCTAAACGATCGCGCGCAAGCAATATACTTTGGTCTTGCTCATTCCAAACAGCAAAAGCAAAGATGCCATTTAACTTCTCTAAACATTGATACCCCCATTCGATATAAGATTTTAATAAAACCTCTGTATCAGAGTGACCTGTAAACGTGTGACCAACTGCTAGCAATTCCTTCCGCAAATCCTCCGTATTATACAATTCTCCATTATAAACTAATGTATATGTTTTTCCTTTGTATGTTCTTGTCATCGGCTGTATGCCATTTTCCGGGTCAACGACTATTAACCTTGCATGGCCAAATGCTGCATGCTCTGACGTCCATACTCGTAAATCATCAGGTCCACGACGGTTCAACGTTTTGGCCATCTTCGTTATTTCATTTGTTTCTTTACGTAAGTCATATCTCCAATCAATCCAACCAGTAATACCACACACGTATCATCCACTCCTTCTAGGAAAAAATATCCATTCTCCCTTAACAAATACGTTATTTATTGTATTCCAATACCGCTAGGACATAGAACTATACGCTATCGTATTCAACAAATTCATAACATGTTAATCTTATTCTCAACGAAAAAAGCTTGTTTCAAAAAGTCTATAACTTCTTGAAGCAAGCTTGAATCCACTAACTATTTTTTATAACGCTGATTCGTGTTTTTCTTAATCCGACCAACTGAGACAGAACTCCATTTCCAAGTGCAATCCCTACTAAAATAATGACAACCCCGATCCATTGAACGACGGAAACGGTTTCCTTTAATATAATCGTAGACATGAGAATGGCCACTGGAAGTTCCGATGAAGATAATATAGTTCCAAGTCCTCCACCAACCTTCGGCATGCCAATTGAAAAGAGCAATGGTGGTAATAGTACCCCAAATAGCCCTAAAAATAATCCATATGGTGCAACGGCAATCATCGTTTCAAGTGGAAATCCTTCACGTATATAAGTTGGTAAAAAGATGATGAAGACAACAACAAAACCTCCTGCTGTTAGCCAAGCACTCTTTTGAATTGCTGGTACCGTTTGAGCAACTTTCCCGCTTAAATAAATAAATGCAGAAAAACTCATCGCAGCAAGCAACCCCCAAATGGTTCCATACCATGTTAACTCAAGTGAGCTCATAAAGAAGCCGCCAGCCAAGATTGAACCAATCATACACGTACCAATTGCCATGATTCGTAATTGATTCGGCTTCTTACGATCAATGAACCATTCTAATAAACTTCCAATCCATACAAACTGAAATAAAAGTATAATAGCAATCGATGCATCTATTGTTTGCAATGATTGATAATAGAAAACACCTGTTAACCCCATCGGAAGTCCAGATAAGAAGACCTTCGTTTTTAACGAGTTTGTAAGCTGATCTTTTTTTACAAATGGAACAAACACCCAAATGAGCAAAAGACCGAATAGAAATTGTAATCCTGTTACTTGAGCTAACGTAAATCCATTTGTATAAGCTAATTTCACAAAGGTTGATAATAATCCAAAACAGCATCCTCCTAAAAAAACAAGTAACGAATAAAACCAAATAGGCTTCATTAAACACACTCTCCTCCCGCGCAAAAAACCACACACTTGCTTTGAGCAAGTGTGTGGTGAAAATAGGTTATACCTAGAAAAGTCCACATCCATTCATTCGATGAATGGTTTATCAAACATGATCCCTAACTAGTTTAAAAGCAATACATAAAACTGTCAATCTTTTTCATTGACTTGCGAAATAACTCTACTCGTTAATAAAGATTGTCCATGATGTTGATTAGTCCTCTTTCGCATCAAGAGTAGGATCTACCTTTATTTTTGACTTAATCTTTTCCCTGCTATTTTTTCAATTAATGTCGGGAACAGCTGGTATAAGGTTGAGCCAGCTCCCATCCAACGAGGTAAATTAACTTCTCTTTTTGGTTTTTCCATTAAACGAATCACCTTTTCCGCTACATCTTTTGATTGAAGCATCCACTTTTCAACGTTTTTCACATAGGAGCCTGCTTCATCTGCTCTTGTGAAAAAGTCCGTTTGAATCGGTCCAGGATTAACTGCACTAACATAGATATGATTCGGAGCTAATTCCATCCGTAGACTATTCGTAAATCCTAACACGGCATGTTTGGTTGCTGCATATACGCTCGCTTTCGGTGTAGCTAGCTTACCAGCTTGAGAAGCAATATTAATAATATGTCCGCCTTTTTGTTCAATCATATACGGAACGACATATCGAGTACAAGTGATTAAACCTAACACATTCACATGAAACATTTCCTTCATCACATCAAGTTCTACATCAATTAAATGTTCAAAAACACCAAAACCAGCATTGTTAATTAACACGTCGATACGTCCTACCTTAAGCATGATTGAGTTAATCACTACTTCTAGGTTGTCTATATCTCCTACATCAAGCTGAAACGTATGTGCCTTTCCACCAGTATTTTTTATTTCCTCCTCGATCTCAAGTAATTTATCTATTCTTCGCGCTAGTAATACGACCGTATTACCTTGCTTAGCTGTCTGCAGAGCAATCTCTTTCCCTAAACCACTCGAAGCCCCAGTAATCCAAACCACTTTCCCGTCCATCGTTTCAAGCCTCCAAACTAATGAAATTATCCGAAATTTCTTTTTTCTAATGAAAGTCAGTTGACGTTCGTATTCACTCTCTCTTATAATAAACAAAACAGAAGAAAATAGCGACGAAAGGGATTAGTAAATGACGATTATGTGTAAAGAGAGTGACTCCACCGGCTGAAAGGGTCATCACCGCTAATCAATTGAACCTGCCCTCGAGCTAGTCTATTGACCGTTCACCCACGTTACGGGTTTAAGTGGACATTCGATTTGAATGTCAATAAAGGTGGTACCGCGGATACAGTTCGTTCGTCCTTTTCAACAAGGATGGAGGAGCTTTTTTACGTTAATCCCCTTTAGAAAATTCATGCATTGTAGGAATGAGGAGATGAACTATGGGCCGTCAACGACTAGTTGTCAAAATCGGAAGCAGCTCTTTAACAACAAAGCAAGGTGCATTGAGTATGGAAAAAGTATCCCTTTTTGTTGAAGCAATCGCGAGACTAAAGCAGGAAGGCCATGAAGTGATTATGATTTCTTCAGGTGCTGTCGCTGCTGGCTTCGGTGCTATTGGTTATCCTACTCGACCTATTACGATCCAAGGAAAACAAGCTGCTGCTGCAGTCGGCCAAGGCTTACTGATGCAAGCGTATATAGAGCAATTTACCAATTACGGTCTTACGCCTGCCCAGCTTTTACTAACTCGACAAGACTTCTCTGATCAAACACGATACGGAAATGCCTACTCAACGTTAACAGAATTATTAAAGCGTGGAGCGATTCCAATTATTAATGAAAACGACTCTATTTCGATCGAAGAATTAACATTTGGAGACAACGATATGCTATCAGCACTCGTTAGTGGACTTATTCATGCACGAACATTATGCCTTATGACTGATGTAAATGGATTGTATGATGCAAATCCACAAACAAATCCTCAAGCTAAAAAGATTCATTTCATTCCACAACTGACAGATGATCTTATGAATATTGCCGGTGAATCAGGTTCTAAAGTTGGCACAGGTGGAATGAAATCAAAAATAAGCGCCGCTAAAACCGCTTTGTCTCTCGGGGTAAATGTCTTCATAGGAAAAGGGAATTATCCTGCTATGTTCACTGATATTCTTTCAGGTAAAGGCGATGGAACGTATATCGGTTCTTTCACTCATGAAGCTGTTATGCCAATGACAAAGCAATGGATCGCCTTACATTCTAAGACAACCGCTTATCTGACCGTAGATCAAGGAGCAGCAACAGCTCTCTTATCTCGAGGTAAAAGCTTGCTTCCTGTAGGTATTAAACAAATTGAAGGAACATTTAACAAAGGTGAAGTCATTGGAGTATTAAATGAGAAGCATGAGTTAATTGGCAAAGGTAAGGCTGCCATGACCTTCGATGAATTAATAAGCTATCAGAAGACTCAACAAGAAACCCGTGAAAATGAAAAACAAAAACAACCCGTGGTGATCCATCGTAATGAATGGGTACCAGAGGAAAAGGAGAAGATGAAACAATGAGTGAATTAATCACAAAAGCCAAAAAAGCGAAGGATTGCGCTAGACTACTTGCTACAAAAACAACAGAAGAAAAAAATGCTGCCCTACTAAAAATGGCTGATGCATTACTTAACGAGAAGGATTTCCTCATTAAAGAAAACAAAAAAGATATCGAAGTCGCTCGCCAAAATGGCACGAGTACAAGTTTAATTGATCGTTTAACGCTTACTTCTGAACGGTTAGATGATATGGCAGAGAGCTTAAGACAAGTGTCTGAACTATTAGACCCTGTTGGTGAATTGCTCACTAATTTCAAGCGTCCGAACGGTTTATCCATTGATAAGATCCGTGTACCACTAGGAGTCATTGGAATGATTTACGAAGCACGCCCGAATGTTACCATTGATGCTTCTAGTCTTTGTTTAAAATCAGGAAACGCTGTTCTTCTACGTGGTAGCTCATCAGCAATTCATTCGAACATTGCACTCGTCAAAGTTGTCCAAAACGCTCTAAAAGAAACGACAATACCAATTGATGCTATTCAACTACTAGAAGATACAAGTCGTGAAACTGCAAGTGAAATGTTTACACTTAATGAATATTTAGACGTACTGATCCCACGTGGCGGAGCTTCCCTCATTCAATCTGTCGTAAAAAATGCCTCCATTCCTGTATTAGAAACAGGTGTCGGAAATTGCCATATCTATATTGATGAGTCTGCAAATGTCGAAATGGCCATTGAAATCGCGGTTAATGCCAAAACACAACGACCATCCGTATGTAATGCTGCAGAAACGATTCTCGTTCACCAAGACTGGGCGAACAACCATTTCTCAAACTTACTCAATCAATTAGCTGATAATGGTGTCTCATTCGTTGGCGATGAAAGAACACAAGCGAAGGATGACCGAATTAAACAAGCTACGGAATTAGATTGGGCCGATGAATTCCTTGACTTGAAGGTAGCCATCAAAATCGTTTCCTCCATTGATGAAGCACTTGAACACATTTATAAATATGGAACGAAGCACTCTGAAGCGATTATAAGTGAAAACGAAGAACATGTCGCAAGATTCTTTAACGAAATTGATGCAGCTGCTGTTTATCATAATGCTTCAACAAGATTTACAGATGGCTTTGAATTCGGCTTTGGTGCTGAAATTGGTATTAGCACGCAGAAGCTTCATGCACGAGGACCAATGGGGTTAGAAGCTTTAACATCAACGAAATATATTGTACACGGAAATGGTCAGGTGAAATAATGAGTGATTTATTAGCAGGAAAAACGATTACATTTTTAGGTGCTGGTGCAATGGCTGAGGCGATCTTTGCTGGTCTAGTATCAGAAGGAAAAGTGCATGCGAATCAAATTATAGCAACAAATTTCAGTAATCAAATCCGACTTGATGAAATAAAGCAAACATACGGAATTCTCACAACACCACATCGTAAAGAGGCTGTGCAAAAAGCTGACATTGTTATTTTAGCTATGAAGCCAAAGCAATTAAAAGAAGCGATAGCTGGTATTAGAGATGCTTTCACAGAATCGCAATTGCTCGTATCTGTTTTAGCAGGAGTTTCTACTTCAACGATTGAGGAGCAGCTTCCTTTTGATGCAAAAGTCGTACGCACGATGCCTAATACATCGGCGAAAGTTGGTGAATCTGCTACGGCTATTTCGAAAGGGGCGTTTGCAACTGAACAAGATTTATCGTCAGTGATTGATTTGTTTTCAGTCGTTGGAACGGTATCAACGGTCATTGAAGAAAAAATCGACTCTATTACCGGCATTGCTGGTAGTGGTCCTGCCTACTTTTATTATTTTGCCGAAGCTATGGAAGCAGCAGCGGTCGAGGCCGGGTTAACACTTGAAGAAGCGAAGCCTTTTATTGCTCAAACAATCATCGGAGTTGGAAAAAGGCTACAAACGACCAATCAATCTCCAAAGGAGCTATACGAGGAAGTCATGAGCCCTAATGGTGCTACCGAAGCAGGAATTAACGCATTACGCTCCCATAACGGTCAAGAAATGATGAAAGAAGCGATCGCAAAAGCGATTAAACGCTCCAAAGAGCTTGGTAAATAAATATACAAAATACATCTATAAAGGCGGCTACGGCCGTCTTTCATTGTTTTGATTATTTAGCATGTTTGATAGGAGCTATAGAAAGGAGACGGTCAATACGAAACATTCGTGTTTGTTTTCTCTCTAAGCAGAAAGCAATAAAATGCTTATCGTTATATGACTTAATTCGTATTCTTCTTTGAGATAATACACCTCCTTTGGCTTCATAAATGATTTCCAAAATGACACCATCATTTTGACTAGCATCGAATAAAAATGGCATATAATCGTTCAGCTCCTTTCTAAGTTGTATTATATACGAACATACATTCTCTAGTCAATTATTTCAAACGATAATTTTAGGCATATCCCTTTTTTACATAATTCGTTTTTAGTAAAATAAAGACAGCTTGTTTTGGAGGAGAACTATAACATGACCGAACCAACTACATATTCAAACTCATCATTTGTTCGACGTATACAGAAGATCGTTTTTCACAAAGCTTTTACGACAACCATTATTATTTTCATCCTTATTAACGCTATTATCGTAGGCTTAGAAACATACCCGGAATTATATCATTCATACAAAAGCTGGTTTTTCACAGTCGATTATATATTGCTATGGATTTTCACGATCGAAATTGCGATGCGCTTTATAGCGACAAAGCCGACGCATGCTTTTTTCCGAAGTAGCTGGAACTGGTTCGACTTTTTAATTGTAGCAGCTGGCCATATATTTGCAGGTGCTCACTTTATTACCGTATTACGGATATTACGAGTTCTCCGTGTGTTACGTGCGATTTCCGTTATCCCCTCGCTCAGGAGGCTTGTAGATGCACTTGTCATGACGGTTCCTGCACTAGGAAACATTATGATTTTAATGAGCATCATCTTTTATATTTTTGCTGTCATTGGAACGATGCTGTTTGCACATGCAGCACCTGAATATTTCGGTAATCTTCAATTAACATTACTAACCCTCTTTCAAGTCGTGACACTAGAATCTTGGGCCAGTGGTGTGATGCGCCCTATTTTTGCCGAAATCCCGTGGTCATGGCTATATTTCATCATTTTCATCTTAATTGGTACATTTATTATCTTTAACTTGTTTATTGGTGTCATTGTAGGCAATGTTGAAAAAGCCAACTTAGAGGAAGAAGAAGATGAAGTAAAGAAGGAATTGTCCGAAGTGAAACAGGAGCTTTCTGAAGTGAAAATGATCTTAAAGAAAATGTCTGAATCAAAATAAACATTTCGTGAATAAGGATGTGTCATTAGATTCGCTCTAACACATCCTCTATTTCACATTTTATTACTTAAAAAATCAGGTATCCGTGCCATAACCTTTTCTTCTTCGATCTGAAAGTCAAATACGTGATAAAAATCATGTGCATCTTTCGTTCCTAAAAAGCCAAATAAATGAGATAATTTTTCTGAATGTACGATCGAATCTATTAGTTGCTTGCCTATTCCTTTTCCTCTATATTGTTCATCAATAAACACATCACACAACCCATACATGGTAGCTTCGTCTGTCACAATTCGCGCAAAACCAATTTGTTTCTTTCCATCGTACACACCAATTGATTTATTAATCGTTTCTCTTCTTCTTTTATTCGCCCAATAACTGCTAGCCAGAAATCGATAGATCACTTCCCTATCTAATAATGATTTATCATCACTTATGACGATCTCCTCCATAATGAATGATCCCCCCTCATTAAACTTTTTTTACATATTCTCTTTCCAGAACAAAAACACCTCCAAATGTCGATAAATAATTTATACGACTCTGGGGGTGTTTTTTCCTGTCTCATATTATCGGGGCACTCTAATATAGTCATACAGGTCTTTTCTCATTGATTATTCGATCGATTCATCTGCACCGCCAAAGAACTCTTGATACAATTCGCGAACGGCGCGATCCGTATCCTCGGCATGAACTCCTAGTACTAAGCTGACTTCAGAGGAACCTTGGTTGATCATCTCGATATTTACACTTGCTCGTGCTAACGCTGCCGTGGCTCGTGCTGATACACCGACTGTATTATGCATTCCTTCTCCTACAATCATCACCATTGAAAAGTCGTGTTCAAAATAAACATCGTCAACACACAACTCTTTTTGAATACGATCTATAATACGTTCCTCAATTTCTGCTGTCAATTGATGCTGACGTACAATAACGGACGTATCGTCAATTCCTGAAGGCATATGTTCATATGATAGCCCTTCATCCTCAAGAATTTGTAGAAGCTTTCGTCCAAAACCTACTTCACGGTTCATTAAATACTTACGTACATAGATCGTTGCAAACCCTTCATCAGCAGCAATACCAATAACCGGGCTTAAGAAATATTCACGCTCAGAAATAATCATCGTTCCCGTTGAAGCAGGATTATTCGTATTTTTCACACAAACTGGAATTCTATTTCTAAATGCCGGAATTAACGCTTCATCATGAAAGACAGAAAAACCTGCATATGATAATTCACGCATTTCACGATATGTCATTTTTTTAATTTTGACTGGGTTATCGACAACGTTTGGGTTCGCTGCAAAAACCGAATCAACATCTGTGAAATTTTCATATAAATCGGCCTTCGTTCCCGCTGCTACAATTGATCCTGTTATATCCGATCCTCCTCTTGGAAAAGTGACAAGAGTTCCTTCCTTTGAGTATCCGAAAAATCCAGGAAACACAATAACTTCATCAGAATCACGTAATTTTTCAAGATGCTCGAAGGTTTCCGGTAAGACTTGTGCATTACCTGGTTCATCACTTACAAGAAGCCCTGCATCTTGAGGGTTTAAATAAGTCGCATTTAAACCAATTCGCTGAAAATAATCGGCTATTAATTTAGCGTTATTGTCTTCACCACTCGCTTTAATTAAATCCATTAATGATTCTGGCCGATTACGATCGAATGTTAAACGGTCACGCAAATCCGCTTCAATCGTTGCTACAATCTCTTTCCCTAAATCAAGTCCATCTGCAATGTCTTCATATCTAGAAACAACAGCTTGTAGTTCTGCTTCGGCTTCCCCTTTTTCCAAATATGCTTCTCCTAATGCAATTAATAAGTCCGTTACTTTCGTATCATCACTATAACGCTTTCCTGGCGCAGATACGACAATCACTTTCCGCTCAGAGTCATCAGCCACAATAGCTGCTACTTTCTTAATTTGTTCGGCACTCGCAACTGATGTTCCTCCAAATTTTGCAACTTTCATTGTTTGTCTCCAGCTCCCTCAAATGTCTTCTCTCTACTCGAATGATAAGTTATTAGAACATTCTCAATATATCATAATCAACCATGATACGCAAAAGGCTATCAGTTGCTTTTTATCGTTTCTAACATTCTCACAACGTATGACAAATGGTCATCTAATCTTATCCAATATATCGTCTAAAATCATAGCAGAACCTCAATTTTTCAATCAAAAATGGCCATTAAAAGAGGTTTTTTTTCACCTATGAACGCATTATCAGTGCAGCTTGATTCACTTTCATACTCTAGCTCATTGGCATAGTGATAGGTCGTTTCCTCTAAATTGTTCGTTAAATCTGCTTGATCAAAACATTCAGGAGCACTATATACATGTAATGTATGGTCTACAATCGTTCTTGTGTCAGCGGAAGGCTGAACAGTAATAGGTATAGTGAAGCCCAGTATTAGAAGAATCCCCGCCAAACTAATGAATATCCATGTTCCCTTTTTCAAATAACCCACTTCCTTTTTACACTTAATCGTTTCTAAGTACTTTTGTAGTGTAATATGAAGGTTAAATTCTGTAAATAGAGAGACATTGTTAAGCAAATCTGTTTCACATTTAAGTTGAATATGGTAGCATAAATTTGTTCTAATAATCTTTGTTTGAACTCAACATAAAGTTGGGTTTCAAGTTAGAATGATAAGGGAATACCTTTTTAATGTAAAATATATGCTACTTTATTAATCAGGAGTTGATATGTCATGAAACAATTACCACCAAAGGCAGAGCGTCATCGTCATTTTGGTTCAGTAGATCCGATTGTAGGAACTAAACCAACAGAAAAGGAAAAGATGCCTGACCTTCAAAATAAACCAGATGATTTTTATTTCCCTATTCAGCAAGTTGGGATTTCGGATGTGAAATACCCTGTCATGATTGAATCCGATCTAGCTCCGACTACACAAACGACTACTGCTACTTTCGCTATGACAACAAGTCTCGAACAAGACTTTAAAGGCATTAATATGAGTCGTTTAACCGAACAGCTACACGTTTATTTTCAATCCCATTTGCTATCTCTTGAATCGCTAAGAGAATTTTCAGCGATTTTAGCACGAGAGATGAAGCAACAAGCAGCAGATGTTCAAGTTCAATTTCCGTGGTTCTTTACGAAAACAAGCCCTTCTATGCAAAAGGAAGGGATGGCTCATGCAGATATCACGTATAATGTTCATTTTGACGAAAAAGAAGGCTATACGTCAGAAATAACGATGAGAGCTGCTGTTACAACACTTTGCCCTTGTTCGAAGGAAATTAGTGAGTATAGCGCTCATAATCAAAGAGGCTTTGTCACAATGACTGTACGAGTAGCTGAAAGTGCTGATGTTGATTGGAAAGCAATTTTATTAGAAGCTGCTGAAAGTAATGCAAGCTCAATATTATATCCTGTCTTAAAACGCCCTGATGAAAAAGCGGTCACGGAACGTGCTTATGAGAACCCTCGTTTTGTCGAAGATCTTATTCGCCTTGTTGCATCAGATTTGTATGAGCATGAGTATATCCAATCATTTGATATTGAATGTCGTAATGAAGAATCCATTCATCAGCACGATGCCATTGCTCGACTTTCATTTAAAAAGTAAACGAAAAAACAACTTACACAAAATCTAGAGGCTAAGCTTCTAATTGTGAGAAAGGTGAATTTGAGCGTGCTCAAATTCACCTTTCTCTATTTTCCGTGTAAATTATCTTAGTTATTGGGCAGTAAACTTTCTTACATTCAACTTCTTCTAGACAAGTGGAATAGAGTGAAAATCACTCGACTCCTGCGGGAAGGGCAAGATAAATGAATAAAGCACTCTCACCTTTCAAATACTAACCCGTATCATATTTCTAAAAGGAGATGACAAATAGTGACACAATCAAAGAGTCAAAAAGAACGACAATTTCGTAAGCGAAAAAATGCCCAACATCCTCATGGTAAAGTTCCCTCTTTAGCAGAAATTGCAAAAGACGATGAAAAACGATCATAGAAGCAAAATAGTGTAACAGATAGTCTATACAATTAATAAGTTAAAATACTTAAGGAGCATTGAAAAAGGTAAATCAATGCTCATTGAGCGCTGTCCGTTCTTATCCTTAATCATCATATTCATCAAAAATTTTATTTCTTATAAGCTCTTCCACATATAATTGGCGATCCGACCTCCTTAAAACAGAATCAGAAACGACCATCTTTAATAGCCTTCGACGCTTTTCCTTCGAAATGTCCATCTGTCTTAAACGCATACGCACCTCATACAAAAACGCTAAATCGTCTTCAATATGTTCATCCAAATTTTGTTCAATCTTCTGTTTCATTCGCTTCGTATAAAGTGGGCTACTCCCATTTGTCGTAAGAGCAATCGTTAAATCTCCTCTTCTAATCGTTAGCGGAAAATGAATATCACTGAGCTCATGATCTGTCGCAACATAGACAAGCTGATATGGCTTTTTGTATTGATAAAGCTCCCGGTGTAAGCTTTCATTTGGTGTTGTGAGCAATAGGACGTCTGCATCGAAGCTTCTAGGTTCAACAATTACCTCCTTGACCCATGTTACCGTTTCATTGTTAATATGAACTAGAAATTCATCATGAACAGTTGGAGAGTAAACGATTATCTCTTTCATCCGAGCGTGAATAAGCTTTTCTACATGTCTTGCTGCTACACGGCCTCCACCAACGATCACTGCCTTCTTACCTTCTAACGCTAATACTATCGGTAGACGTTTCATTCAATTTAGCCCCCATTATTAGCATAAGCTAACCGAAATTGACATGTATCACAATTCACTTGTACATCATCGTTTAACACTTCTTCAGCGCGACTTGCAAGAACTTTAATTAATTGGTCATCAAACCCTAAATAATCACATAAGATAAACGTTCGATCCGTCGTTTCAGACCAATCATCGAGCATTTCTTGTAAGCTTTTCATGAGTACACCTGTAAATAATAAATAAGGAACGACATACGTTGTTTGATAATCAAACCGTTGAAGGCGCTGTAGACCTTCCTCAACTGTCGGACGAGCTGCAGCTAGAAAACAAACCTCAACTTCTGACACAGGGGTATACTCCCAAACTAAACGTGCTATTTTCATTAAATCACTCGTATTATCAGGGTCACTACTTCCACGCCCTACGAGTAAAATAGATACCGGCTGACGATCTTCATAACGCGGACGGTCCGCTCCGACCTTTAGACCTGCTGCGGCAAGGCGATCTTGAATGATATGAACAACGGTTTGTTCCACACCAATCGGCTTACCATATGTAAACGTTATATGTGGAAACTTACTTTTGATCACATCAATAGCTTCTGGAATATCAACCTTCGCGTGGCCTGCAGTAAGCAGAAGAACAGGAAGTACCGCAATGTCTGTAGCTCCCTGCTCAATACAGGATTGCACACCTTGCTCAATCGTAGGTTCAGCAAGCTCCAAGAAACAGCATTCTTGAATCGTTACTTGTGGTTGAGCACTCTTGGCTTTTTCCACAAAAGCTAATAATTCTTCATTCCCTGCCTGCACACGACTCCCATGACCGACATACAATATCGCTTGCATTTCATCACCTTCTCTTTTTTTGTAATACATGTAATAGCGCTTCAAACGTCGGCTTTTCTAAACGATGATCAATTCGATACCCTAATTGTTCAGCCACTCTCTCTGATTCTGGTCCAAAACAAATAATCTCTGCTCTGTTCGAGAGCGTCAAAGGGGTTTGATCATGATCAGCCATTTGTTCTGTAACGACACGCACTGATTCAGCACTTGGAAAAATAATCGTATCAATTCGATCTTCTTCAAGTAAACGTCGACAAGTCCCATTTGATTGATGAATGACTGTCAAAGCATGTGAGATAAGACAATCATGCTCTCCATAACGCTCTTGTCTCGTTAACACGTTCTTTATGATAGATTCTGGCCCTATAACAAGCCTTTTTCCATCTTTTTGTAATTGGTTTAACGAATAGGAAAGGCATGCATACGATTGAATGCGTAATTGTGACTTTGTTGATGCACCGTAAAAGGAAGCATTGATAGAGCGAATATCTAAGTGCTTACGCTGTAAATCTCGAAAAAACCAATCAACACTCTCTTCCGAATGAAAAATAATTTGCTCATATTGTTCATATGGAAACGGCGGTTCATTTGTATAATCATTCATTTTCATACGTGGAAATTCGAATACATCTGCCCCATTATCGCGTAATTGATTTGCTATTTTACTTTTACTACTAGAAGTACGAGCAAATAAGATATGTTTACTGAAAAGGGGTTGCAATTCAAACCAGCTTTCCTTCGTACGTAGTTTTGTCACATCTCCAACAAGTGTAATAGCCGGATTCGTAAATTTTTCTACCAATACTTTATTCACAATCGTCTCTAATGTCCCTGTCAATACACGCTGCTTACCAAGTGTTCCCCATTGAACGAGCATAACTGGTGTACTTGGGTTACGGCCATTTATTGTTAATTGTTCACAAATATAAGGTAAATTTTTGACCCCCATATAAAAGGCGATTGTATCAATTCCAGTCGCTAATGCTTTCCAATCTATTTGAGGTTGTCCATTCTTCGACTGATCATGACCTGTGACAATCGCAAATGAAGCGCCGTATTCACGGTGAGTTACAGGTACACCTGCATAAGTTGAAGCTCCTATCCCAGCTGTAATGCCAGGAATAATTTCATATCGTATCCCGGCAGCTTCTAACGCTGCAGCTTCCTCACCGACACGACCGTACACACTTGGGTCTCCTCCTTTTAACCGAACAACGATTTTCCCTTTCTTAGCATAATCCACTAGTAATTCTTGTATCGCTTCCTGTCTAAGAATATGTCGATCTGGTAATTTCCCACAATAAACAAGCTCAATATCTGGTTTTGTTTGCTCAAGCAATAACGGATTGACAAGACGATCATACAAAACCACATCCGCCTTCTCTAAACATTGCTGTCCTTTTATCGTCATTAAACGAATATCTCCAGGTCCTGCACCTACTAAATATACATAGCCCTTATTCATCCGATCCGCCCCACATTCTATTCCTACTATTTTTATCTATTTAATCAATTATAGTATAGACTACCATTCTCATCAACGATCTTCTCTTGCATAATCGTTATTGTACTACTTTATCGACTAATATTTAAACTGACAATAAAAAATGTCAGATAATCTAACATAAGTTATCATGATCATTAGAAAGTTGTGCTAATATAAAAGAAAAGAGTAGACATTCAAGCAGAAAAGTTGTGGGGTGGAAAGGATGTCATCATCGTATAAAGATAAAAAAGTTATCACAATCGGAGTAGTGAGTGAACTAACAGGACTATCGGAGAGAAAAATACGTTATTATGAGGAAAGAAAGCTTGTATACCCCGAACGAACAAAGGGAGGTACGAGAAAATACTCCTTTTTGGACGTCGAACGATTAGTAGATATCGCAAATAAGATGGAAGATGGAATGCAAACATTTGAAATTAGACGAATGGAACAGAAGCAATTAAAGAAAAAGGAAGTTCGCGAACGCATGCTTCGTGGTCAGTTAAATGCCGCTTTCAAGATGCGCAAATAATGTTAACGAAAAACATCATACATGCAGAGAATTTTCATAATCTTTTGATTATACATTTCTCTATACAAAAACAAGCATTTCACGTAATGCTTGTTTTTTTGTATAGTTCATTCTCATATTTAGGAACAACTGTGACAAACTACACGTAACATCAAGTTGTGTACTCGAATACAGGAGGAAAAAAACATGAAGCGAGTATTTCTCACATGTCTAATCATTTTTACTTTTTTCAACTTCATATTGATGCCTTCCCTTTCATTTGCTCGAAACGAGCATCAAGTTGCTATCATCATCGATGATTTCGGCGGTCATGTAAAAGGAGTCAAATCTTTCCTTCGTGGAGACATTCCCATTACCGTTGCTATAATGCCTTTTTTAGAGCATTCAACTGAGCAAGCGGAACTCGCCCATTCAGTTGGTCTCGAAGTGATGATTCACTTACCTATGGAACCTAAAAAAGGTAAAGCTTCTTGGTTAGGTGAAAACGCGATTACGAGTGATTTGTCAAAAAAAGAAATACGAAAAAGAGTGACCGAAGCCATTGACAATGTTCCATATGCTAAAGGATTAAACAATCATATGGGCTCAAAAATTGTTGAAAATGAACAGATTATGCGAACGATACTTGAAGTTGTTAAAGAACACGATTTATATATCATTGATAGCGGAACAAGTTCTAAATCACATATTCCCACATTGGCAGAGGAAATGAACATCCCTTATGCTAGCCGAGATCTTTTCTTGGACGATACTCATTCTTCTCACAATCACGTTTCAAACCAAATGATGAAACTACTCGCAATCGCTCAAAAGAAAAAAACAGCGATCGCTATTGGTCACGTTGGAATTGAAGGAGACGAGACATACAAAGGGATATCAGATTGTCTCCCTTTGTTTAACGAAAAAGAAATTAACATTGTACCAACGTCACATCTCATTCATACAAACATCGATGACGATCACGAGGGATTTTGGCATCCAGAAGAGGAGGATCATTTATGATCAAACAAATGGAAGATCAATTCGTTACGACATTTACCGCAAAAGACGGTCGTTTCGTTCGGCTTCGACCTGCAACTATTCAAGATGCCGAAAATATCGTTACATCCGTTGAAAGTATTATAAATGAAGGGACCTATTTACAAAAGGAACAAGCCCGTACTGTAGATGAAGAAAGAGAATTCATACAAAATATGCAGCAATCGCACAATATGTACGCAGTTGTAGAATTAGACGGTGTCGCTAGAGGAATCGCTCGAGTTATTCGCGGAGAATTGAAAATGAAGCACCATACTGGCATGTTTCGGACATGGCTATATGAGGATGCTCAAGGTATAGGTATTGGTAAGCATTTGATGAATTATACATTAGATTGGTGTCGCGTGCACAAGCTACACAAATTGTGTTTAACCGTTTTTTCAACAAATGATGTCGCTGTCAAGCTTTATGAGAAGGTTGGATTTGTGATTGAAGGAATTCAACGAGAGCAAGCATTGATTCATTCTCAATATGTAGATGAGATATGGATGGCTTACTTTTTTCATAAGGATGGTGTTAGAACGTGAAACCATTCATAACAGGTGTCATCATCCTGACCATTTTCGGACTAGGACTATTTTTTATTCAACAAACCTTTATGACAGAACCTCCTTTCTCTGTTCAAGAAATTGATGTTAAGAAACAAGTTGAATCAACATCCATTGACCATTTATTAGCCGAAGATTTGGCATTGTCTACGTCGATTTTCATTCATCAATTATCTGAACAGCTTCAACGTTGGTCCGAGCAAGATTTTTCAGATCGTACGTACTATGAGAATTTCAAAGAAGAATTAACCGAGCATCCACATTTCCAAAGCTTCGCTATCGTTGAAGACGATAGAATAATCGTACAAGCAGGCGCATTAAAAGACATCGATCCAAACGAACTCACACACCGCCATCACAAAAGCCTATTTTCTGACCCATATAACGTAGATAGCACACACTACATGATGATCGGTGAAACTCTTTCTAATAATAGAATCGTTATCGGTGAAGTCGATCTCACGTTTATTCAAAATTATATGGAGGACCTTGCTTCTATAGCTGATACAAACGGTTCCTTTTTCATTTCAGGAAACAACCCTGACGTTGAATGGCAAACGACTGATGAATTGCCAGACAATCTACAATCCGAAACAGTTCCTGAGCTCGGTTGGGAAATTTTTGTTCATTCTGATCATAAAACGCTTGATTTAGAAAGGGAATATATCGAACATCAAGCAGTTATTAAGTTCCGTGACAAAGAAACTGCATCGATCTGGTTTGCTGACCAGCCGGAACTGACAATCCTTGAAAATAAGAATCCCTTATTTCTTATTGAATCCAAACAAAATGATACGATCGAACTTATTAACCGCTTAAAAAATGATCGGCATCTTGCCATTGTCGAACCTAATTACACGTTATCAAAGCAAATCAGTACGATTGCAACACCTGTCTCTACTACTCGTCAATTAAGTAATGTTGAACCAAATGATGAATTTTTCAAGCCATATCAATGGAACTTAAATCAAATCGAAGTTGAACAAGGGTGGAATTTTTCTAATGGTGAGCAAATGAAAATCGCAATATTGGATACAGGTGTCGATCCTAACCATTCTGACTTAAAAGACAAGCTTATAAATGGGTACAATGCATTAGATGACAGTGATGACTTTAACGATACACATGGACATGGAACTCATGTAGCAGGTATAGCTGCTGCGTTAACGAATAATGTTACAGGAATCGCCGGTGTTTCTTGGGATAGCTATATCATCCCGATTAAAGTATTAAATGAAGAAGGAGAGGGCTCATCATACGAAGTCGCTAAAGGGATTTATTGGGCTGTCGATCACGGAGCCAATGTCATTAACATGAGTCTTGGCGACTATCATTCATCTGATTTGTTATATGACGCCATACGCTATGCCTATGAACAAGATGTTGTCCTTATTGCTGCTTCTGGAAACGATAACGTTGAAGATCCGATGTATCCAGCACGTTACCCTGAGGTATTAACTGTTGCTGCTGTGAACGATAAGCGAAATCGAGCATTTTTCTCCAATTTTGGTTATCACATTGACGTAACAGCACCTGGCGAACATATTCCGAGTCTTTTTCCAAATGACCATTATGTCGTCATGTCTGGTACTTCAATGGCCGCACCTCATGTTTCTGGCTTGGCCGCGTTGCTTCGTTCTAACAACCCAGAGCTCTCAAATGATGATATCTATCAAATTATAACGAACACATCAACTGATCTAGGAACAAAAGGATATGACCCTTATTACGGCTACGGAGAAATTGATGTAAATGAAGCTCTTCGTTCTGTCCATCAATAAACGTAAGCCCGTAACACAAAAGAACGATACCGTTTGTTTGGTATCGTTCTGTATGATTATAAGCATATTAGAGTGGTCGTTCAAAAAGAAAAAAGCGGAGGGCACTGAACAACCTCTTATAGAATTTCATTTTCTTTTAAATAAGTGATAATCGTTTCAATTGATTCCTCTACTGAAAGCTTATCAGAGTCAATAATTAACTCTGGCGATTCTGGTTCTTCATACGGAGAGCTAATACCTGTAAATGAAGGGATCTCACCAGCGCGCGCTTTCTTATATAATCCTTTAGGGTCACGTTGCTCGCATGCCTCTAAGGAGCAACGAACGTAAACTTCGATAAACTCCCCCTCCTCAACCAACTCACGCACACGGTCACGATCCTCTTTAAAAGGAGAGATAAACGCTGTACAAACAACCGTCCCCGCATCTACAAATAGCTTAGCCACTTCACCAATGCGACGAATGTTTTCTTTCCTATCCTCATCGCTGAAGCCTAGACCTTTATTTAAGCCGTGACGAACATTGTCTCCATCGAGAATATAGCTCGCTTTGCCTTGACGAAACAATTGCTGCTCTAACGCATTTGCCAATGTTGATTTTCCTGCACCTGATAATCCTGTAAACCATAAAATACAACTTTTATGGCCGTTTCTTTTTTGTCGTTCTTCTTTTTTTATCGTTGTATCATGCCAAACAATATTCTGATTTTGTCCCAACTTTTTCACACCTTTTCTGCAACAATTCAATCCTTATATTCCTGCACCATCATCATAAGTCGTTCGACGATCTTGTCTTACCGTTCTGTATAAGCTATATGCACCCGCAGTGGCAATTAAAGCACTTAACAATACAGCTAGAGAATAATAATCACCTTCTTTAAAAAGAAGAATGAAGCCATATGAAAGTACGAGAGAAAACAACGGTGAAACAATCCACACTTTCACAATTTGCTTTAAAATACTTTTTTGCCATAGTCGAAATCCACCATCGACTGTACCAATCCCAATAATCGCTGATGTCGTTACTTGAGTTAACGGCACAGGTAACCCAAATACTGAGGCAGTAATAACGAGCGAACCACCTGTAATCGAAACCGTACTCCCTTGCAATAGACTCAATTTCGTAATACGTTTCCCGTTCGTTTCAAGCACTCTGCCACCAAGTAAAATCGCTCCTAACGCTACAAAGAAGCCCCCCATAATGATCCCGATATGAACATCAATAAGTCCTGCTCCAACAAGCGGCCCTACAGCATTTGCCACATTGTTCATCCCAGCAGCAAAGGCTTCCATACAAGCACTCACAATTAAAAGAATAGCTAAGGCTTACGCCATTTTCCCTTTCCATTTAACATTGGATATTTATTCTCAAGTCTTTTCACTAAATGACCAAACACAAATGCTAGCAAAAAGGCTACGACCGGCACAATTACCCAAAACGAAACGATTACGAGTAATGAATTAAAAAATAACGCTTGATAAGCAATTCCAGCGCCGACAATAGCTCCAACTACAACCTCACTTGTCGATAACGGAATTCCCAGTAAATTAGCAATAAAGAGAGAAAGGCATGCAGCCGCAAGAATAATAATGACGACCTCAACATCGACAATGGAAGTCGGAATGATCCCACTGCCAATCGTGCGAACAACCTCTCCTCCTGACAAAGCTCCTAAAAAGGCAAATGCGCCAACGAGTAACATCGCTACTCTCTTTTTCGGTATGGCACCACTTCCATAAGCCGGTCCCATTGCCGCTGCTGTCCCACTTGCTCCGATATTCATTGCGAAAAAGCACGCAATTACAATTGCGACAATGGATAATGTCATACAGCTTCTTCCCTCCTATTGAGGTCACCAAAAAAGTTAAAAACCAACCTTTTTCAGCGCCCTCTCTATTAAGCATGAACTTGCTTCTTCATACCTCTAATCAATACCTCTACTACTTCTTTACGACTAAATTCAGGGGGTGGGGTTATACCATCTGACAGCATTTGACGAACCTTCGTCCCTGATAAGATGACACGATCCTCTTTTCCATGAGGACATGTTTTCGTAGAAGCCATATTCCCACAAGCTTTACAATAAAAACTATGCTCGAAGAAAAGCGGCTCAATTGCCAACTCACCTTTTTCAAACTCAGAAAAGATCAGTTGAGCATCATATGTTCCATAATAATCACCAACACCCGCATGATCACGTCCGACAATAAAATGAGTAC
The DNA here is from genome assembly GCF_000513115.1 of Halalkalibacter hemicellulosilyticusJCM 9152. Classification (GTDB taxonomy): domain Bacteria; phylum Bacillota; class Bacilli; order Bacillales; family Bacillaceae_D; genus Halalkalibacter; species Halalkalibacter hemicellulosilyticus. Next base: position 119,367 of record NZ_BAUU01000013.1, on the reverse strand, counting down.
AACCAAAGTTTTGGCGAACAATAGCATGGAATACGGCTTCACGAGGTCCTGCATATCTCATCGCCGCTGGAAAAACAGCTAAAAAGACGCGATCTTTCGGATAATATTTATCTAGCAGTACTTCATAGCTTTCCATCCGTACATCTGCTGGTATATCATCTGATTTCGTCTCACCGACTAACGGATTCAAAAATAGACCATCAACGATCTCCAAAGCTGATTTTTGAATATATTCATGTGCGCGATGGACAGGGTTACGCGTTTGGAAACCGACTACACGATTCCAGCCCAATTCAGCAAATTTCTTTCTTGTCTCTTTCGGATCTAAATAATACTCTACAAAGCGATCACGCTTTAACCGCTTCGTTAGCACAATCGGCCCTGCTACATATACATCGTGACGATCAAATAACTTCTTCACACCAGGATGAGCTAAATCAGAAGTGCGATAAACGTTTTCTGCCTCTTCCTTCTTATTAGGCTCATACACTTCTTCAACTGTAATGACTCCATACACATCTCCATTATGAATGAGCTTAACTTTTTCTCCTCGTTGTAAAGAATTGGCTATCCCTTTCTCAACTGGCAATGTAATTGGAATACTCCAAATCGTCCCATCTGAAAGCCGCATATTACGAACAACACTTTCATAATCTTCCTTATTTAAAAAGCCCGTTAAAGGACTAAATGCCCCCACCCCAATTAATTCTAAATCTGATAACGCAAATGAATCTAATTGAATTTCTTTTGTCAGTGATGAAACGTTATAGTTAGGGTCAAATAGTTGAACTAATGTTCCACCATGTGCTTGAATAGTTGTCATAATTCATTTCCTCCTTTATTATATGCCACTACCATTAACATGGAGTCCGCACTCTGTCTTTTCTGAATTCGCCCATCTTCCACTTCTTGGATCTTCTCCTTCAGCAACGGGCTTCGTACAGTATTCACATCCAATGCTAGGGTATCTCTTATCATGTAATTCATTGTAAGGAAGTTTGTGAAGGCGAATGTACATCCAAATTTCTTCTTCTGTCCAATGAATTAACGGACACACCTTTATCGACTTAAAACGGTGATCCTGGTTAACAAATTGTGTGTTTGCCCTTGTAGGCGATTGTTCTCGACGTAACCCTGAGAACCACGCATCATATTTATCCAATTCTCGTTGTAATGGAGCTAACTTTCGAATTTGACAACAAGCATCTGGCTGTCTTTCCCATAGTTTATCTCCATACTTCTCAACTTGTTCTTCAGGTGTCAATTCAGGCTTAGCAAGTTCGATTTTCAATGAAGGGTATTTAGATTTCACTTGATCGATCAGATCATACGTTTCCTTGAAATGAAAATTCGTATCCAAAAAAACAATTTGTGCATCTTTCTTCACCTTACTTATTAGATCAATTAAGACCATTCCTTCTGCACCGAAGCTACAAGAATACACGAGGTTATCGCCAAACGATTCATACGCCCATTTAATGACATCAAGTGTATCTTTATGTTCAAGCTCTTCATTAATTTTTTTATACTCATTCTCTTGCAATTGCTCATAGGTTAAAATCATCAGCCTCTCCCCTCCTCGCTAAATCGAAATTCATTTAATCCCTATAAAAAGATATGAATTATTTGTTTAATAGTATTCTATCCATTTCCAATGGTTTTGTCAATTGAGATTCAATATATCCAACATGAAAATTCATTACTAATAAAACGTTTATTCCCTTCCCATTTATAAGCACAAAAAAAGCCTAGAAAACAACTCATGAACGAGTTCTCTTCTAGACTTTCAATTATTCGACAAAATTAATAATCTCCCCACTAACATTTTCGATTTCTACATTCCCTTGAGCACTTTCTATAAGCGTCACATCGCCATCGACTTGATTAATTGAAATATGACCAGCACCACTTCGAACAGACACTGTGCCATCAAAGCCTTCTAATTCAATATCCCCCTTCCCATTCGTTATCACAATATTCCCTGCAGATTCCGTGACAATTGTCTGACCTGTAGCATTATTTATTCTAGTATCCCCTATAACATTCATTAATTGAACAGAACCAGCCCCATCTGTAATCGTCACGTTCGCTTCAACATCTTCTACTACAAGACTATCCGTCCCGTGCTGAACAACGAGTTCCTCCTGTAATCCTTGAATATGTAACATACCCGCATTTTGTTTCAACTCAACTTTCAAATGAGCTGGTACCGAAATTTGTAAATGAATATCGCCCTCTTCTGATTCATTGGCTATACGTTTGACTGATGATTTCAACATGGCCACACCATCAACATTTTCTAATGATAATGTAAGATTGCGTTCTAAGAAAGCCGCAGCTAGCTCTTCCTCATCACTTATAGCTGAAAAAGTCGCTTCAACTTCAATCATATTTGTGCTGTCGCTTGAACGAATATGAACATCACCTTCATCATGATCAATCATAAAAGTATCTATATTGTTTGCATCAAGCTCTAATAATTGCTGCTGTTCGACCGTTTCTAAATTGCAGCCTACTAATAGAATAGCAAGTGCCAAACTACCTATCCGTAAAAAGTGTTTCATTATGTACTCCTCTCCAGAACGTTCTTCATTCATTAGTTTACAGGAAGTCTGATTAGAAACAAACAGATAAAATCGTCATGATTGTGACAATTACTCACCTTATAGGAATAATAACAGCAGGCTGTTTAGTCTGATAAACAAACTCAACTTTATATCCTTGCTTTCTCCTCTTTGAAAACGTACCTTCCGTAATCGGCCTAGGAGTGGACCATTGTAACGAATCGAGACATTCCCATGAACGATGTGTAATGATTTCACTCTTATAATAATAACAATTTCCTGATGGATATTGATGACAAATATATTTAACCGTTTGCTTCGTATGCATCTAAAAAGTACCTCCTTTTTATCGTAATTGTTCCCGAAAAAACAGAAGCTTATAATTCGATATCGATAAGCAAACATGCTACTATATAATTTGCAAGATATTAATAGCGATATTGGAGGGACTTCCATGACGAGTAAATTATTTTCACCCGTTACGTTTAAAGGAATCACGTTAAAAAACCGAATCGTGATGTCACCAATGTGTATGTACTCTTCTGACACGAAAGATGGTCATGTACGTCCTTTTCATATAAGTCATTATGAATCTCGGGCTGTTGGGCAAGTTGGTCTTATTATGGTTGAAGCAACAGCCATTACCCCTGAAGGACGTATCTCAGATCAAGATTTAGGTATTTGGGATGACAAGCATCCGGAGGGACATCAACAAATTATCGAGCGCGTTCACGAGCACGGTGCGAAAGCTGCGATTCAACTAGCTCATGCAGGGCGGAAATCAACCGTCAATGAAACGATTTACGCTCCTTCAGCTATAGCCTTCGATCAAATAAAGACGCCAACTGAATTATCAATTGAACAAATTGCCGAAATAATTACCGCTTTTACGAACGGAGCAAAACGAGCAAAAGAAGCCGGCTACGACATCATTGAAGTCCACGCTGCTCATGGGTACTTAATCAATCAATTCTTATCACCTTTAACGAATAAACGAACCGATCAATATGGTGGAACGTTAGAAAACCGGTTCCGGTTTTTACGTAGTATTATCGAAAATATACGAAGCGTGTGGAGCGGCCCACTTTTCGTTCGAATTTCAGCAGATGAATATTCTGAACAAGGAAATTCGTTAGAGGATTTCATTACATTATCAAATTGGTTGAAAGAATTAGGCATAGACTTAATAGATGTGAGTACAGGTGGAGTCATTCCAACTGGTCCAAGCGAAGTGTATCCTGGCTATCAAGTGCCTCATGCCGAAGCAATTCGAAAAGGAGCAAATATCGAGACAGGTGCAGTTGGACTTATCACAACTGGTATTCAAGCCGAAGAAATCCTCCAAAACGGACGTGCAGACTTAATCTTCATCGCGAGAGAACTATTGCGTAACCCTTATTGGCCACTTAGCGCAGCAAAGGAACTTCAAGCGAACATCCAAGCACCTAACCAATACGAACGCGCTTGGTAAGAACAAACCCGCTTTGTGGTTCGTTAAAAGCAATGTTCGGATTCATCAACTGCTTTTGAAAGGGAACTACTGCTAATCAAATGAACAGTACTGGGACAAAAGTATTTTCATAAGTGAGATACCGAACAAATCTAGAGTGGAGCACATTCACCGCTCCTGAAATATACTTCGCTACGTTATCTAAATGTTCAGATTCTCAGCTAAACACTTTTGTTTTGTCCCAGCCTCTTCACCATAAGTAAAGGATCTCTAACGTTTCATTAACGTAAGGGATCCTTTACTCATTTTACTGCCCGTATAATTGACGTAACACATCTTCTCTTTGACGAAACATTCGCTCTAGAAAGACGTTAACAATCGTCTTCGATAAAACCGACTGATAGATAACTGTATCAACCATCTTCGTCCTATCACCATCACGTATAAACTGATGCTCATGGCGCCAATCGGTAAATAGAAATGGTAATGTTGTCGCGTGATCAATGAAACAAATAGGCTCTTCAACTTTTTCGAATAAAACACCCCACCTGAACGGAAAGCCGCACACACGTATTTTCAACGTCATAGAGCCACCTTCAACCATCTTTGTTGCTGAATCGACCTCAAGCTTTGGAAATTTACTTAATTTGGCTAAATTAATCGGCTCAGAAAAGAACTCCCAGACTACTTGAATTGGTGCATCTATTACCGTTTCATACGTAAAGACGTTCCCTCGTTCATTTTCAGGCATAAATATTCACGAGTAAGCCTTTAATTTCACCAACCATATTCAATATATCTAATCCTTTTTTTTGTTTATCAAGAACGGCATCTGTTAAATCAAGGAGCTTTCGATCAACTTCCTTAACGATTTTATAAATCTTCGTCCGACCTCGACGATTAAAGCCCCGTCGTTCCTCTAAACTTAAACCAAACTCCACAGCATCTTCCATAAATTCTTTCACAAGCTTTTTATATTTTCGTAATTCGTCAACTGTACGTGTTTCCGACAATACTTTCCCTTGGTCATCAATCTTTTGCATTAATGCCGAAAGTCGAGCATAGGCCTTTTCATTACGCTGCTTACCGATTACTTCCTTAAATGATACACTCGCTTCCGGTCCTTTAGGCTTCATGTCTGTTTTATTGATACCTGCTTTGCTGACTCGTTGAACATCCACGCTGTCCACCACCTTGTTCCCTTTTCATTAGTACGATTATACCAAATGATTCGTTATTCGTCTGTATATTAGAAAAACGCGATATTATCTTTTCTAAAAAGCGTTGCGCGGAGCCGTTAAAACGGTTTGAAGTTTTTATGAAAGTGGAGTTCTTTCATAAAACTTGCGAAGCCAACGCCACTTGCGAATTCGCCTACATCTTCCTCAAATCTTTCCTAACTTACTTCTGTGACATTTATAAAATCTGATTCTACGAAAAAGAAAGAGACATTCCTAGAACTTGACTCTAGGAGATGCCTCCTTTACTCGTTGTATTATTGTAAAAGCTGAAGTACACCTTGTGGTAATTGGTTCGCTTGTGCTAACATCGCTGTCGCAGATTGGTTCAAAATATTATTACGTGTGAATTCTGTCATTTCAAGCGCCATATCCGCATCACGAATACGAGACTCAGATGCTGTTAAATTCTCATGAGTGACTTGTAAATTGTTAATGGTATGCTCAAGACGGTTTTGAACAGCACCAAGCTTAGCACGTGCATCAGACAAGCGATTCACAGCTTGGTCTAATGCAAAAATCGCTTGATTAGCTGCTTCGTTCGTTAATACATTAACGTTTTCGATATTTAATGTAACAACATCCATTTTTGGAATATCAATCATAACGTTTTGATTCGTATTCGGGCCAATTTGGAATGATAAGGCATTGTTTGTAATCGTGAATTCAAGTGTTTCATTTTCTACGATAGACGTGTTAAATTGATATTCAACCCCACCATGCTTAAACAATCCATTCGTAGATGTTAATTCACGTGGTGATTTAATCGGATTACCATCCGCATCATTTAATGTAATCGTCGCCGTAGCCTCCATTTTTACTTTTACCGTTCCAGCAGAATCGATTTTTTCAGTGTTGATCGTGATACCGAAAATGTCCATTTCTTCATCGCCAGAATCTCCAATACCGACTACCTTCGTTCCGATTGGTAAGCCATCTGGATCAAGAATTTCAATCTCCGCATCTTCATTTGGACGAACGTCTCGAATACGAATCGTATACTCACCGAACTTCATTTCTTCATCAGCATCTGTAGCAGGAAAGTTTGTAAACTTAATGTCAGGCTGCGGGGCTGTTGTCCCTAAACCTGCTGCTGGTTGAGTAATTTCATAATACTCTTCAACATCTCCTACTGCCACTTGGTAATTTCCTGATTTAAAATTAGCATCTGTCACGACCGGATAACCTTGTAAATTAATATTGTTTCCTGTTTGGTCATACGTCGTCATTACCGCACTATAACCATTCAATAGCTTTCTCGTATTAAACTCTGTCTTCTCAGAAATATCATCAATCTCTAGCTTCAATTGATCGATTTCCTTTTGGATCTGCTCGCGATCGTATTCCGTATTTGTGTCGTTTGCTGCTTGTACCGCTAGTTCACGCATGCGTTGTAACATTGTATGTACTTCTTGCATCGCACCTTCAGACGTTTGCATTAAAGAAATCCCGTCCATCGCATTACGCTCAGCCATTTTTAAACCACGAATTTGTGAACGCATTTTTTCGGAAATCGCTAGCCCTGCCGCATCGTCAGCAGCACGGTTAATTCGTAGGCCGGAAGATAGCTTTTCTAAGTTTTTCGATGTGCTAAATTGGTTTGCATGAAGATTACGATACGCATTTAACGCTTGAATATTGTTGTTAATTTTCATTGTCCATTCTCCTTTTTATGACTCATACATCGAAGTCGATTCATAGGCTTGAGCTTTTTGCTTAACAAGTGATGATTGTGGATCTTTCTTCACCTTCATCGCCTCATTCCAAGCTGACATAATCGATTCCACAATTTGGATCACTTCACGTATGATTTCATTGTCTTTTTTATAATTGGCTTCTATAATCTTGTCTGCAATATAATTGTAAACTTGATCAAGTTGATCGGCTACGATTCCAGCCTCATAGTTTAAGCCTGCTCCTAACCGATAGACGATATCGCCTGCTTTTTTTAATTTTTCATTTGCTTCAATAAATTCTTTCCGTTCATTATGTGCAAGCGCCTCTTCTAAGTTCGTTAAAGCCGCTTCATATAATAAGGCCGTAATTTGCTCCGGTGACTTTTGATGAAGCGCTTCGTTCGTGAGGAATGCAGTCAATGTTTCCACCTCCGCTCTCTCATTATTACTATCGGTAAGTTTTTTCATAATGTTTAATAGTTTTTCTCCATTTCTTCTATTAATAATAAAACCTCTGCCATAATCGAATAGAGTTGTGGAGGAATATTATCTCCTAGATCCATATCTAGTAAATTTTCAACTAGTAATGGGTCCTCTTGCATATGAATGTCGTTTTGCTTAGCAATATCAATTATTTGACTGGCGACTTGACCTTTCCCATGAGCGACAACCTTTGGTGTATCCTCATCATGATCGTAGCGAATCACTGCTGCTGAAGGTCCATTTATCAGCTTTCGTTGCTTATGATTAATATGCTTGGAAATAATCATACTTTATAATCAAATCCTTTCTCCGTAAATGTCGCTCTTTGCTGTGGTTCATCGACTTCTTTGTTTTTTTCTTTGTCCTTTTCCTCTTGTAAATGCGAAAAGTGTATCCCCTTAATATTAAAACCAAGCTCCCCAAGCTTATCAATCGATTGTTGGACAAAAGGCTCCATTCTCGCCTGAAAGTCCTGTTGATCATTTTTTAACGTGACAGATAATTGACGATCCTTTACCGAAACGAGAATACCAATATCCCCCATCTTAGGTGTTTGCATTAAGAAATAGATACTACAATTCTCCCAATCTACTTGCTCGCCTTCATTACGAGAGTTAACAAATACTTTTAAGTTCTCCACTTTCTCTTCCAATAAAAAGGGTAACTGAAAGAATAAGCTTTGCATATTCTGCTGATCAGACCGACTTAATAGCTGTTGTCCAGTAAGGTTATTTAACGCTTGGCTTGCAAGCTGATTGGCACGTGTCCCCTCTTCTTCTCCACGCGCAAGCTGCATTAACAATGATTTGAGATTCTGTTGTTGTTCATGCGTATGCTCACGGTTACCTGAGGCAAATTGTTGTGCTAATTCACTATCACGATTTAAACCAAGACTACGAATTAATTCAAGCATAGCTCGAGGTGATGGTTCAGTCGGTATCGGCCTTATCGTTTCAGAGAGCTGCCTCGGGCCGTTTTGCTCAGGCAATTGCATATTTCGAATCGCTTCTTCCCTAGCAGCCGTATAATGCTTAACCTTTGTTTCAGAAGGTTGAAAATGAACTTTTTCAATGAGCTGACTTACTTCTCTAACGATTTGATTTGCTTCTCGATAAGAGCCTTTCGCTAATAATTGCTTGGCTTCGGCTAAACGATTACTCGCTTGCATTAATTCTCTTTCTGTTTTCATATCTGTAAAGAGCATCATTTCACTTTTTAAGATCGCATTGTCTAACCTTTTAATCGTCTTTTCAAGCATTGGTTTCGCCTGTTGCTGTGCTTGGCTGCGAAACTGTTCAATCAATCTAGCTGTTTGATCTAACGTTCGATGTAGGTCTCTTTGAAATTGTTTAAAATCTGCCGTTAATTGCGCCATTCTTTCTGTCACTGTCGTAACTGCTATCATTTTGTTTGCAAATTGCTGACTCGTTTGAAATTGCTCATTTTGAACATAGATCGATTCTCTACTCGACGGTGTTGGTTGAGATGGTTGTTCGAGTTGCTGCAAAGACTGAGCGACCTCTTGCCTTGCCTTCATCTCTCTTCCTAACTGTTCTGTTTGTTGCGCTGCAACTATTTGTTGCTTAATATCATTCTTTACCGCTTCGGGTAACGGGTTATTTTCTACCTGAGTCTGGATTTGCTCAATCGCTCGTTGAAAATTCGGTTCTGTTTGCAATGAACGTAACGCTTGCTCAACAAATTGCTGAATGACATTGGATAATGTTCCTTGCGAGTTCATTTGAGTATTCAACATCGCCGCTTCAGCAGCATTTGATTGTGAGAGGATCATCGCAATTTGCTGGATCGCTTGTTCAGGTCTTCCTTGACTCAAATAATGACGTACACCTTCAACTAATTGCTGCACTTGTTGTATCGTGAATGAGGTACGATTCTCGTTCGTGAGTAAAGCGTGTAATCTTTCTCCAGCTCGACCTGTATCCGATGTCGATTCGATCAATCGCAATACTTGTTGGGTAATATCTTGGTTTGTTGCTGCATGAGATTGATTATGAGAACTAGATCGATCCGCTTGAGACAAAGCTTGCATGACACGTTCATTTGCTACCTGCTGTAGCTGTATGGATTGTCGAATATCTCGATTAAGTTGATCACGATTTGGTAACTCCATTTGAGTTAGCCTCTGACGTACTTCCTCGGTTATGCCACGTTCTTGTATTTGTTGTCGTATTGAACTAAATTCCTTTGATTGTGGCAAGGCTTGAAGAATTCGATCGATTGCAGCTTGCTGCAGCTGTCTTGCTTCTTTCGATAAACGCTCCGCTGCTTGTGAACCTTCAGAAGATTGACTCGTTTGTTGTTGCATTCGTATAAGTCTTTCAATCGCTTGTCTAGGATCAGATTGAAGGAGTTGACGTATTTCTTCAACGTGAGCTCTCTGCCCTTGTACTGATTGTGAAGAATGCTCTCTAGCAGGAGGTTTCATTTCTTGGTTTAGTTCTCGCGCAAGATCGGTTAAGACTTGGTTTAAAGGTCTCCCGTGTAGAGCTTCATCAACAGCACGCAAATGACTTGGCGTTATGTCAAGCCTTTTATTTGCTATAGCTTGAATCGTTTGCAAGCGGTCATCCGCATTCCCTGTTTGTATAAATTGTTGTAAGTCACGAACAGCAGTTCTATTTAACGAAGCACCTTGTTCATGTAAAATCATAGCAGCCCTTGTCAATTCGCGACTAGGTTGCTGTACACCTAATTGCTGCAACCTTTGTTGCATTTCACCTTGTCTACTTGTTAATGGACGATTTTGTCCCGATTGTCTAGTTTGCTCTTCTGCAACCTTCACCCGAATCGATTCTCCTCGATTCTCCGTTACCTGCACATGAACACGCTCTTTTGCCGGAAAGGAGCCTTCAAATGTTACAGAAACATCACGTCCTCTAATGGAAACAATGGCGTCACGTTCTCCTGTTCGCTCCTTTATTGTTGCTCTATAAACATCTCCCTCTCTTAATTGATTTTGACTTTCAAACTGTTTCGAAGAAGACGTCATTTGCTGTTGAATTTGCATGTGCTTTCACCTCCGCACTCTTTCCTACTTACTATATCGGCAGATGTTAAGAAACTATTAATGCTTATCGTCATCATTCACTTTCTTCCTATATCCCTTTTGAACACTTGCATCTCCAAATTTTTTCTGAAGATCGATTAAGGTTTGCTGTAACCTTTCCTTTTTTTCGTCTTCCTTATAAGAGAATAAATCGAGTTGTTTATACGCATATTGTTGATCGATTAAATCATACGTACTAATGCCTAATAATCGAACTCGTTCCCCATTCCAAGCTTGCTCAAACATCCGTTTAGCTTCTTTTAATAGATCTTGCTCACTATGAATAGGGTCATCAAGCTTTTTACTCCTTGTAATCATTTTCCAATCAAAATAGCGAATTGTAATTTGAACTCCGTATGCACACACTTTTTTCTCATGTAATCTATGTTGTACTCGAACAGCTAATGTTGAAAATGTATCATGAATCACTTCACGATTTGCGGTATCGACGTGTAAGGTTTTAGAATGTCCAATTGATTTAAAGCGGCTATACGCATTAGGATCTACTTTTCGGTGATCAATCCCATTGGCCCTCTCCTGAAGCTTCAAACCGCGATCACCAAATTTTTTTAACAACAACTCTTTATCAGCCATTGCTAAATCACCGATTGTATAAATCGAAGTCTTTTTCCATTTTTCAACTGTTCGTCGTCCGATTCCGTGCATCTCCTCGATCGGCATTGGCCAAAGCACCTGAGGAACATCGCGTTTTCGTACGATCGTTATGCCATTTGGCTTCTTCATATCACTGGCCATCTTCGCTAGAAATTTATTTGGAGCGATTCCAATACTACAAGGTAATCTTAGCTCTTCGAATATTCGTTTTTGAATTTGTTTAGCTAAATGAACAGGGTGAATATCAGTCATATCCGTTACATCCATATATCCTTCGTCTATAGAAACTTGCTGTACGTTTGGTGTATACGATAATAAAATATCAAAAATCGCCTGTGATGCTTTGCGATAGGAATCACCATTTGGCGGGAGAACAATGAGCTCTGGACAAAGCTTCTTCGCCTGCCAAATCGGCATCGTTGTTTTTATTCCTTTAGCACGTGCTTCATATGTACTCGTCACAATAATTCCTTTACGCTCTTTTGGATTTCCAGCAATGGCTAACGGTTTTCCTGACAGCGATGGATCTTTAGCAACTTCAACAGATGCAAAGAAGCTGTTCATGTCTAAGTGAAAAATGACTCTAGCAAGCAAATCGTTCTCCTCCTTTCTTTTTCAATAACGAATGATATTCAAAAAGTTGATGTTTTCCTTAAACTTCTATAAGCTGAGAAAAGAGAGTATGTTTATACAAATTGAGAGGTGAGTGTTCACATGACGAAACAAACTTCATACAATCATCTTTTTCAACAAGTATATCAAATCCAAACTCATTCAGCCTCAAAGCAAAAAAAATCACCAACAATAGCTGAACTAGCTGCGATTGTCGGTGATACTGAAGAACATATATTAGAATGCCTTGAGTTTGGGAAAGACGTTCTTTATCATTAATTCTTGCTTGTATTCGTTGCAACTTCTTTAATAATAGCCACTACAGCTTCTGATAATTTTACTAACTCACCGATCGGCATTCGTTCATTCTTTGTATGTATTTCTTCATAGCCGACAGCTAAATTAACCGTTGGGACGCCATGACCAGCAAAAACATTCGCGTCGCTACCACCACCACTTTGTAACAAATGAACGTCTCTACCTATTTCAGCCATCGCTTTTTTGGCAACCTTTACGACTATGTCATCGTCACTAAGCTTAAACCCTGGATACATTACGTCTATATCTACTTCAGCCTTAGCACCGTATTTTGCAGCCGTTTCTTCAAATGCCTGCTTCATTTTTTCAACTTGCTTTTCCATTTTTTCTTGAATGAGCGAACGTGCTTCTGCCACAATTGTTACGTGATCACATACAATGTTTGTTTGCGTACCACCTTCAAACCGACCAATATTAGCTGTCGTCTCTTCATCTATTCTGCCCAGTGGCATTTTTGAAATAGCTTTTGCAGCAACCGTTATAGCTGATATCCCTTTTTCTGGTGCTACCCCGGCATGAGCGGTTTTCCCTAAAATCGTTGCACTTATTTTTGCTTGCGTAGGAGCTGCCACAATAATGTTTCCTACTTGACCATCACTATCTAGAGCAAACCCAAACTTTGCCTTCATATCGTTTGGATTCATTTCCTTCGCTCCAACTAGACCTGATTCTTCTCCAGCAGTAATGATAAATTGAATAAGTCCATGTTCAATTTTATGTTCCTTTAGTACTCGTAACGCCTCAAACATAGCCGCAATACCCGCTTTATCATCTGCCCCTAAAATTGTCGTCCCATCAGTGACAACATACCCATTTTCTATTTTAGGCTTAATTCCTTTACCGGGCACAACGGTGTCCATATGAGAGGTAAAATAGATCGGTGTCGCTTCCTTTTTTGAGCCTCTAGTGTGCAAATTAAGTTACCAGCTCCATGCCCCGTTCTACTTGCTGAGTCATCCTCCACGACAGAGACACCTAATTGTTGAAATTTCTTTTTTAATACTGGTGCAATGAATTGTTCCTCTTTTGTTTCTGAATCAATTTGAACAAGCTCTAAAAACTCTTTAACTAATCGTTGTTCATTTACCATAGGTCGTGAACCTCCTTTTTTTCCTTTATTATCGTAACGCTGTCGCTTTAAAACAGCAAGTTATAACCGTTTTTCTCCATTTCCAACAGCTACTACTTTAAACCCTCTTGTCCTTTCAACGAGTAACAAGTAAAATAGACGTATAGACTTGATAGCGATTATGCCATAAGTATGTTTAAGAGGAGGGGTCAGTATGCCACGTAAATTCCAGAAGCTCATTATATATATTATGATCATTACGATGGTTCTAGGAACACTTTTAATGGGAGTATCGATCTTCTAATTATTATCATCATATCGCAAAAGGGGGAGTCCTTATTAGGGCATCCCCTTTTCCATTGTTGAGTATTAAATAGCTCCATGCTCTTTCGCTAATTCCACTACTTCTATCCCTCGTTGATCGGTAATTAACAACTTGGTTCCTAATGGTATTTGTTGAAATAGTTCCTCTACATGTTCATTGGCCATTCTAATACAACCTGCAGTAACAGCCTGTCCAATTAGATCAGGTCGATTTGTACCGTGAATGCCAAATATACGTCCATCCGTATCATTCGCATCAAAACCGATCCAGCGTGATCCTAGTGGATTTTCAGGTGACCCACCTTCTATATTTAACTTACGATAATACGGATCTTTCGCTTTTACAATAATTTGAAAAAGGCCAATGGGTGTCTCATCGCCATCTTTTCCAATTGCAATTGGGTACGTTGACTGAACTTTACTTTCATGTATATAAGAAATTTCCTTCTCTGAAATATTCACTACTAAAAACGGGTCTCCCACTGTCGGATTCTCTCCTAAAGGCCATATAGGCGAAACTGCAAGTACCGTTAAGAAAAAGAAGCAAAATGATCTCACTATAAACAACCCCTTTTTTTCTATAGTGTAATCATTACAGTTTCTTCTTATCCAACTCATTCCACAAACGATCTTTAATATGCAAATATTCAGCTAGTTCATTCATAATATAAAATAACGATGCGCGAATTTCGAATTCCTCACGCGTTTTTGGGAGATCTGTTTTTTGAAATCCTTTCTTAATGTCCTCAAGCCTATCTAAGAAATAAGGAACTTGATTAGCTGGACTAATTGCTGCACCTAATTCCTCCAGAAAATCTGCAAGTACGACATTTTGTTCATACGTCTGATCAATAGAGGATATATAAGGCATAAGCCTCTCAAGTAACTCAAATTGCTTTTCCCTCATTTTAAAATAATAGTAATAACGATCTTCATATCGAAGGAAATGGTTATGTATATTAACAAGTGCTTCATTTTGTCCTGCTTTTAATAATTCATCAGTTTCGTATATTTCTTTCCCGTCCCAGTCACTCTCCCCATATCTTAAATAAACAGCCAATTCAAAAAAGATTTTCTTAAAGTGCGTTTCGATTTCTTTATGATAATGACGAAGCTTCCTTTCACTACTTGGCATATAAGCATTCATAATTAAAGCGACCCCAACACCGATTATAATTAGTAGCAATTCATTTATAATTAAAGAAACCGTTACTTCTTGAGCTGTATACATATGCAAAATAATGACGGCGCTCGTGACAATCCCTTCTTCTACTTTCCACATGACTGCTAATGGGATAAACAGTACTAATACAACAGCTAAAGCCCACGGCGCGTAACCAATGAAACTAAAAACGATTGAGCTAACAACAAGCCCAATTAAACAAGCTGCAATTCGATACCATGATGCCTTTACAGAATCACGTTTCGTTGTCGAAATACAAAGTAAAGTCAAAATCGCCGCAGATCCATAAAAGTCTAAATTCAGCATTTGTGCTATGGCTACAGCTACTCCAGCTCCAATAGCCGTCTTTAATGTACGATATCCAATTCGGAATGGCATTCATTCGACTCCTTTACTGTTCAAACATGTGTCTCTATTATTACTTATATTTTATCATACGAAGCCATGATACATTCCAGCATGTATATATAATTTACGAAAACCGTACAACGATCTTTTTTTAATTCAATGAAAAAACTCGAATAATACGGTCTTTTAAAGACCTTTATTCGAGTTTTTATAATGATTCACAAAACTTTATCAAGGAATTCCTTTGCTCGATCGGAAGTAGGCGCTTCAAAAAACTGTTTTGGCGGTGTATCTTCAACTAGCATTCCTTGGTCAAGAAAGAGAACTCGATCGGCAACTTCTCGAGCAAAGCCCATTTCATGTGTAACAATAACCATCGTCATACCAGATTGAGCTAGCTGTTTCATGACATTCAGCACTTCCTTAACCATCTCAGGATCTAATGCAGACGTCGGCTCATCGAATAACATCACTTCAGGCTCCATCGCTAATGCCCGTGCAATCGCTACTCTCTGCTTCTGACCACCAGACAAACGACTAGGATATTCGCCACTTTTCTCCAATAACCCTACATCCTGAAGTAATTGTTTTGCTCTAGTTACAGCACTTTCTTTTTTTTCACCTTTTACGTTTTGAGGAGCATACGTAATGTTCTCAAGAACGGTCATATGAGGAAAAAGATGAAAATGCTGAAACACCATTCCGATTTGCTGTCTAACGATTCGGACGTCCGCTTTAGGGTTTGTCAATTCCATTTCTCCGATCCAAACTTGACCTGAGGTAGGCTTTTCTAATAAATTCAAGCAACGCAAAAAGGTAGACTTCCCTGAGCCTGAAGGACCAATCACAGCAACGACATCACCTTGTTCTATTTCTGTTGAGATCCCTTTTAACACTTCCATTTGCTGAAACGATTTATATAAATTCTCAACTTTAATCACTGCGTTGCAACCTCCTCTCAATAAACCGGCCAATTAAAGTCAATCCCATCACAAGAATGTAATAGACTAGTCCAATTAATAGGAACGTTTCGAAATACGTATAGAGTTGAGCATTTACAATTTGAGCTCTTCTCATGAGGTCCATAACCCCAATAACAGACACAATGGCGGATTCCTTCGTTAAATTAATAAACTCATTAAAGAGAGCAGGTAATATGTTACGAAAGGCTTGAGGTAAAATAATGTGAAGCATCGTTTGTCTATAAGGAACGCCTAATGCATCAGCTGCTTCTTGCTGTCCCTTATCAACCGCTTGAATTCCTGCACGAATAATTTCTGAAACGTACGCAGCCGAATTTAAACCAAAAGCAAGAACTCCTGCTACATATGCACTAATATCAATTCCGAATTGAGGGACACCAAAATAAATGATTGACAACTGTAATATAAGAGGAGTACCACGAAAAATAGATGTATAAGCATTTGCTAAAAAGCGTAAAATCCCAAAACGTCCAATCTTAAAAATAGCTAATATGATTCCTAGCAATAAACCAATAATCAATGAAACACTAACAAATTGTAGTGTAACCCATATCCCTTCTAGGATAAAAGGAATATGGGGCACGATTCGATCAAAGCTCAAATCCATGCCCTCACCCCTTCCTTTAATCAATAATTGGTTTATTCATCTTCTGCATCAAACCATTCTAAAATAAGTTCATCCATCTTGCCATTTTCCATCATTTCAATTAGTTTTTCATTAAAAGGTTCTACTAATTCACTTTCTTTCGGAAAAGCAATAGCAGCTCCTAATTCCTCATCATCTTCTACTGGCACTTCAAAACTCATTAATCCTTCTTGAGCTCCTAGAAATCCTTCTGCAACTTTATCTTCCATTAGAATGGCATCAATACGTCCAGCTAATAACTCTTGAACAATTTCTGGAATACGATTTAATTTAACCACTTCAAACCCAAAATCATCAGCAATCGTTTCTGCTTCTTGCTCTTGAATTGACCCGAGCTGTACTGCCACAGTCTTTCCTTCTAAATCTTCCATCGTATGAATATCAGAATCTTCTGTTGTGACAATTAAATTTTTCGCTAAATAATAAATATCAGAGAAGTCAACACTTTGACTACGTTCATCATCTGGAGTCATCCCCGCCAATACAAAATCAATTCTTCCTGATTCTAAAGCTGGAATTAACGAATTAAAATCCATATCTTCAATTTCAAGTTCATATCCAAGCTCATCTGTAATATAACGAGCAATATCAATATCAAACCCAACAATTTCTCCTGTTGATGTATCAAACGATTCATATGGTGGATAATCAGCTGACGTTCCCATTACTAATGTTTCTGAATCATCCGAGCCACATGCAACTAACGCAAAACTAACGATCATTGTCATAACTAAGTACATGAATATTTTTTTCACTTTAAATCCCCCAACTTTTTCAATATAATAATTATACTTGTATATGCATATTAACACACAGCCTTTCAATTGCAAATACTTTTATAAACTCTTAATAAATACACGAAATATTTTATACTATTTTTATTTTCGGAATAATCAATTTAATTATTTTAATATATTTTTAACTATGTAAAAAGATGCTAATCTAAAACAAAAAAAGGTTGGGACAAAAGTATTTTCATAAATGAGAAACCGAACAAACACACAGTGGAGCACATTCACCGCTCCTGCAATATACTTCGCTTCATTTGCATATTGTTCAGATTCTCAGCTAAACACTTTGTTATGTCCCAACCTCTTATCTTATACAATCATGATGAAAACTATTATCTTCTATTCTAATCCACCTTCATCCATTGGCTCTTCCATTCCTGGGTCATTCATCCCTGGGTCATCTACTCCTGGCTCTCCTTCTACATCTCCACATGCTGCTAATACACTTACAGCTAACGCTCCTGCCGCTAATCCTGATAATAACTTTTTCATTATTTTTCTCCTCCTTTATATTCATCCATTTTGACTATAAGACTTCCTACTTTTACTCTAATCCACCTTCATCCATCGGCTCTTCCATTCCTGGATCATTCATCCCTGGGTCATCTACTCCTGGCTCTCCTTCTACATCTCCACATGCTGCCAATACACTTACAGCTAACGCTCCTGCCGCTAATCCTGATAATAACTTTTTCATATTCATCATGATTTCCTCCTTAAAATTTTATTTAATTGATTTGTGTTCATCTATCTATACCCACTATTTAATATTTAAAACAAAAGCTACCTAAAAAGTTAAGAATAAACTTATTAGGTAGCTTTTCTAGTTACTAGATTGGTAACATTCGATTATATTATTCTAATTCTAAATCTTCATCACCAATCGGCTCTTCATCTAGTCCTGGCTCTTCATCTAGTCCTGGCTCTTCATCTAGTCCTGGCTCTTCATCTAGTGCTGGTTCTTCACCTAAAGGATCTTCACCAACTGGATCTTCAATAGGCTCTTCATCTCCTACTGGATCGCCACCATCTACATCTTCTGGTGCTGGCTCGTCTCCACAAGCTGCTAAAACGCTAACTGAAAGCGCCCCCGCTAATAGTGTATAAAGAAATTTCTTGCTCATCTAAAATTCCTCCTTAAAATTGTTCGTGTTGGAATTTAATTTGATGTGCTTCCAACTAGTGCTCATTGTACAGAACAAATTTCTCGCTTTAAAGGGAATTGGGTCTATTTACAACCTTTCCCTTTTTCATTTGATATTTTTTCAATTTCTATCATGATTTTATAGGCAGATATGTAATTATGCCATTTTATACTTCTCTTTGGCGCTCAAACATAAAAAAGATACCACGCTGAGGTGATATCTTTTTGACTTATTCATCATCACAGCAACTTTTAAACACCTTTTAGAACATAGGTGGAAGGTGAGGTGGATTCGGTAAAGCCGTATTGTGCATATACGGTGGAGCTGGTTGTAGCCTCGGTTTCTTGCCAAGTGGCTTAGGGTTAGCAATATACGTAAACTCACCCAATCCATCCATACTTGGCCCTTGCGCCCAACGACCATGCTTACTTTCTGTTCCTCCTGATAAATCATAATAATCATATGCAACTTCATGCTTTTCTAACGAACGCGGAAACGTACTTGGTACAACAATGTTTTCTTTTTCTTCTAATTCGCATATTGCAGCATACCATTGGTTTTGATGCATCGTATCTCGTGCAATAAGCCATGATAGCATATCTTTGACACCATCATCGGTTGTCATCTCATATAATCGAACTGCTTGAAGACGCCCTTGAGATTCAGCTGTTAAATTCAGACGAAAATCAGCTAGTAAATTTCCACTTGCATTGATGTAACTAGCTGTCCAAGGATTCCCAACACTATCTACAGGCATAGCTCCAAGTCCAGCAACAATAGCGTGCTGAGGATTCATTCCGCCTAATATTGCTCCAACAACAGGGTCTTTAGCTGCTACTTCTTGATCTCCGACAGGAGCATTGTCTAACAAACGCGCGATCATCGTTGCTAACATTTCAACATGCGCTAGCTCCTCTGTACCTGTCGCAAGTAACAAATCTCTATATTTTTCTTCTCCTCTTGTATTCCATCCTTGAAATAAGTATTGTAAAGCAACGGAAATTTCACCAAATTGCCCTCCAAGTATTTCTTGCAACTTTTTTGCAAATATAGGGTCTGGCCTTATAGGCTTTGCATGATATTGAAGATTCTTTACATGATAAAACATTGTATCGACTCCTCTTCTTATTAGTCCCCTTTACACTATTCATACAAACGCCTATAGGTTACAACGTAGACTCTTACTGTATAACATACTAAGATCCTTGCAGTGTGCAAGGATCTTTTCGTATTTAATCATTGTATCGTTTTTGAACATATTAACACCGTATTCCTATTTAAAAATCTTTACTTTATTAATATCATTTTTGCTTTCGACAAAAGGTTGTGTTAAATGTGAGTCCGTTTGTAAAGAATCTTCAGGAGAATTAGTCTTTCTTAATGCATCAACTTTTCTATTTATATGATTATGAGATTCTTTGTACCGCTTCTCCTCTTCTTCAATAAATTTTTCTACTACCTTTTTAAATTTCGTGACCAATTCCTTGATTGCCTCCTTATCATTTTTTATAAATTGAAAAGGATACTTTTTTACCACCTTCTTAATAAACTTATCCACTACTTCTTGTTCAACTTTCATTTGATCACCTTCAATCAAGTTTTATGTTATCTTATTTTAGCTTATGTTATAGGTTAATAAACCGTATAGTCATATGACTTACCTGCTCTAATAATGTTTATACTTAATAAAGAAAACAACTGATTAGCATTAAGGGCTTAATCAGTTGTCTTCTTTATTTCATTGAATCCGAATCTTCATTTAATTCTTCATATAGCTCTTCTTTCACTTGTTCGTAAATATCCTCACGAACTTCTTCCTTCACCTGCTCATAAACATCTTCTCTTACTTCTTCCTTTACTTGTTCATATACATCTTCTTTTAAGTCATCATACAAATCATCTTTAATTTCCTCACTCATTTTCTTTTGACGCCGTCTTCTTCTCTTAACATTTTCCTTACTATAATCACGACCTATCATAATCAATACGGAAATAATCATGAATGCCATAATAATAGCAAATGGTAATGCAGCAATAATCGATGCTGTTTGTAAAGCCCCTAGTCCCCCATCTCCACTAATCAATAGGACGCTTGCTGTACCAGCAATTAAAATCCCCCACAACATTTTCACCATTAACCCTGGGTTAAGGCTACCTTTAGAAGTCATTGTTCCTAACACATAAGAGGCAGAATCAGCAGAAGTAATAAAGAAAATTAATATTAATATAACAGCTAGAAAGCTTGTAATCATACTTAATGGTAGTTCACCTAATGTAGCAAATAAGGCAATTTCGACATTATCCGTGACCATTTCCCCAATTGGAACCGATCCAGCAATTTCAATATTTAATGCCGTGCCTCCAAATGAAGTGAACCAAATAACAGCTAATAAGGAAGGGACTAAGAGAACTCCTGCCATAAATTCACGAATCGTACGTCCACGAGAAATACGCGCTATAAATATTCCCATAAATGGCGCCCACGCAATATGCCATGCCCAGAAAAATATCGTATTTCTTCCTAACCAACCACTCTCCGCAAAAGGGGTCATCGTCAAGCTCATCTCTGCGACATTCGTAATATAACCTCCCAATGTAGTGACAATGCTTTCTGCAATAAATAACGTTGGCCCTACAACTATGACAAATAGTAGTAACAAGCCAGCAACTGCTAAATTAATATTACTAAGTCTTTTAATTCCTTTATCTAAACCTTTCGCAGCAGAGAACATAAATAGAACCGTTACGATTGCAATGATTGTAATTTGCGTCCATACATTGTTTGGAATAGCTGAAATGTAAGACAAACCACCTGTAATTTGCAAGGCACTTAAGCCAAATGTAGTCGCAACTCCAGTACATGTCGCAATCACTGCCAGTATATCAATAGAACGACCAAACCACCCATTCACTCGATCTCCAATTAATGGATAGAAAGCAGAGCTAATAAGCGCAGGCCGATTCTTTCGAAATTGAACGTAAGCAAGTGTTAACCCTACAATTGAAAAAATAGCCCATGGATGTAACGCCCAGTGATAAACTGCATAACGTAAGCCAGCCACAGCTGCAGCAGATGTTTCTGCTGTATACCCCATAGGTGGATCTAAATAATATAAAACTGGTTCAGCCACTCCCCAGAAGACAAACCCTACTCCAATTCCAGCCGCAAATAACATGCCAATCCATGAATACCAGGAATACTCTGGTTTCTCATTCGGGTCTCCTAAACGAACCTTCCCGTATGGACTAATAGCTAATATTATGACAAACACAACAAAGAAAGCTGTAACAAGCATATAAAACCAACCAAAATTAACGAGCATCCAATCTAAACCCTCATTAGCAGCCCTATTTAGGGTATTTGGGGATAATGCTCCCCATAGTACAAATAAACCAACGATAATAGCTGAAATAAGTAAGACACTGCTAACCTTTTCTTTATCGACTATTCTTTGATCATTCATTGCCAAACCTCATTTCTATTCAAATTATAAGTCCATTTCCAATGATGAAGGAACAACCTTAATTGAAAAATAAAGACAAAGAAGTATACCCGCAACAAATTACATTCAAACGTTTATTATTACTTTCTCAATGATCACTAAAAAGTATGCAACAAATCGATATAGAGTATGAAGGAGGTGATCATATGAATGAACAACAAAACAGCCGTTTATCGATTCTATTTATTGTCGGTGTTGATGATGAAGGAGCTAACGTGACAAAGGCGAAAACATTCTCGAATATTAAAGGCACAACAACAGATGAAAGCTTGCTTCAGTTCACTAACGCTATCGTATCATTGCAGCAGTACCCTGTTGCCGATTCCATTCGAAACAATCAATATTCTATTATGTAACATTAGGAGGATAAAAGAATGAGTAAACGATTAGAATTACAATTTGAAAATGAAGAAGGACGTCTTGTCACCATTTCTGTTGATGATCCAATTGAACCAGTTGATGGTGAATTAATTTCACAATCGATGAATCAAATTTTAGCAGAAGATGCAATCGAATCTAATGGTGGTAACCTTGTCGCAATCCGTGGAGCACGAATTGTCGAACGCAACGTTACTGACATTGAATTGCCTTAATGGATTCGACCATTGATCTTTTCGTTCCTCTTATTGGTGAATATGGATTTCCACTTGTTATTACACTCTATCTTCTGCATCGATTAGAACAAAAAATCGATCGAGTTACAATGGCGGTGGAACGTTTGCCAGAACAGTTAGAACAAAACAGATCACCTGCTCGACTCGCTAAATAAAGCAGTTAATCTTCCTACTTATGTCGTGAGGAGTTGTCTATCAGAATGGGCAGCTCTTCTTTTCATTTTGGGAATTCTCCAATTTCAAACTTTTTATATTCTTGGTTAAAAATTGGAAATGAGGAAACACTAACAAAACCCTATAGGATATAGGTACATCATAATTATTAGGTTAGCGCAGGTGGAGAACATGGGAATTGAAAAACGTGCAGAGGTATTATTTTGGAGCATTGCCTTCCCCGGTTTTGGACAGTTTCTCAATAAAAAGTATGTAAAAGGATTCTTTTTTATTATTTTAGAATTCACCATTAATGTTCAAGCTAGATTAAATTTTGCTATTATTCCTAGCTTTTACGGAAAAGGAGAACTTGCTAATGCTAGTGTTGATTATCAATGGATTATGTTCTATCCTTGTGTCTATATATTTTCCATGTATGATGCATATCGTGATGCAGGTGGAAAAGCTATCCGTTATGCTTTCATCCCATTTGTCACATCAGCATATTTCGGTACCGTAGGAATCATTTTTTCTCAAAGTATAACAATCTCTAATCATTTGATCGGAGTCATTTGGTCTCCTATTCTCTTTCACCTAAGTGGATATGTAGTCGGACTATTCATTAGAAAATTAATTATGATTATTTTTCGTAAGCAAGTACACAGTCAATAAATGAAAATCATGGTATACTTCTTTACAGAAGGAGGGAGCAATCATGGTAGCTAATTCCGTTGAAACAGCAACATTTGCTGGTGGATGTTTTTGGTGTATGGTTAAGCCTTTTGACCAATTTGAAGGAATCGAACGTGTTATATCTGGCTATACAGGTGGGCATACAGAAAATCCAACATACGAAGAAGTTTGTTCAGAAACAACTGGACATTTTGAAGCTGTTCAAATTACGTATGACCCAATGATTATTTCCTACGACCAGCTGCTTACTATCTTTTGGTCTCAAATTGATCCAACTGATCCAGGAGGACAATTTTACGATCGCGGTGATTCGTATCGTACCGCTATTTTCTATCACAATGAAACACAAAAACAAAAAGCAGAATTCTCTAAGCAGGAATTAGAGAAAAGCAATCGCTTTTCCAAAACGGTTGCCACACATATCTTACCTGCAAAAACCTTTTATCCTGCTGAAGATTATCACCAAGACTATTACAAAAAAAACCCAGCTCATTATACAAGGTATCAAATCGGTTCAGGGCGAAAAGCATTTATTGAACGCCACTGGTATGGAGGAGAGAAATAATGACTAACGATCGTAAAAAATCATTAAAAGAACGACTATCACCCATTCAGTTTCATGTTACACAGGAAAATGGAACCGAGCCTCCGTTTCAAAATGAGTATTACAATCATGAGGAAGAAGGAATTTATGTCGATCTTATTTCAGGTGAAGCTCTGTTTAGCTCGAAGGATAAATTTGACGCCGGTTGTGGATGGCCAAGCTTCACAAAACCAATTAATGAGAATGAAATTAAAGAAAAAAAGGATATGAGTCACGGGATGATTCGAACCGAAGTTAGAAGTACAAAGGCGGACTCTCATCTCGGTCACATTTTCCCAGACGGCCCCGCACCAACTGGGCTTCGATACTGTATCAATTCAGCTGCACTACGTTTTATTCCGAAAAAGGATTTAGAAAAAGAAGGATACGGTAAATATTTACAGATTTTCTCTTAATAACTGTTCTCTAAAGACTCTCCTTTGATAATGGCAGGAGATTTGAGGCCACTGAAAAAGTATAAATCAACTTTTTCAGTGGCCTTCATTTGATTAGCAACTGCTTCACTCAAATTAAGATTATTACATAAGAAACGGTTCAAACATTGCTTAAAGGGCCCAAAAAAGTTAGAACTCATACTTTTTCGTTTTGATTTAACTTTCATCATATGTATACCTCACAACATATCGCTTGGATTTTAATCGCTTGATTTCGACAATTGGACCAATTTCATGACCATTGATCCAATTATCTTCTATTTTGGCTTTAACGCAGCCAGCTTGAAATTTTGAATAAAAAACTTTACTATAATAAATCCATTTTGGTGGTTGCTTCAATTTAAACACCTGCTTTTCATGTTTTATTTATTTTACATAATCATTTTAAAATACACAAAGACTTCTTCTTGGCATTCATTATAGTATTTTTGTACACTAGTATAAGTATACATAGAAAGGAACTTAACTTATGGCAAAGAAACCGTTACAAGGAACGATTCGTGATGATCGTATTACAAGTAAAGAATTAAAAGAGGATATTCCACTTATCATTTATACCCCTCCTGATTACACCCCTCTCCAATCTTACGAAGTTCTTATTTGTCAGGATGGAAGCGACTATTTTCAAATCGGCCGAATTCCACGAGTCGTTGAGAAACTTTTAGATGATGGAGAAATCAGTGAAACGATTATTGTCGGAATTCCTTATCCTTCTGTCGACATTAGAAGAGAGCGATACTACCCAAAGGACGTGCAAAATGAAGCATATATTCGCTTTTTAGCAAACGAGCTTCTTCCTTATTTAGACGAACACTATCCGCTTGAACCACTTGCACATGCAAGAACATTAGCAGGTGATTCACTAGGAGGAACAGTTTCGTTAGTAACAGCTGTTCGATACCCAAGTCTATTTGGGAAAGTGATGATGCACTCTCCATTTGTGAACGATGAAGTGATGAATGAAGTGAAAAAATGTAAACAGCCAGAGGAACTCTCCGTCTATCATGTCATCGGACTACAGGAGACTGCTGTCAACACAACTGACGGTAACATTGTTAATTTTCTCCCTCCTAACCGAGAATTACGAAAAGTTATGGAGCAAATGTCATTCACTTATGAATACCATGAATTTGATGGTGATCATAAGTGGGTTCATTGGCAAAAAGACTTGCCTAGAGGAATAAAACATTTATTGTCATAGAATAAACATCTTGAGAAGGAGAAACGATTATGGAAATAATTCAAGTAACGAATAAAGACCAACGACAAGATGCCTACGATGTACGTACTAAGGTATTTGTCTCGGAACAACAAGTTCCTCTTAATGAGGAAATTGATCAATACGAAGAGGAAGCCATTCATTTTGTCATGTACAACAACGGTTTACCGGTAGGTGCAGGTCGCCTACGTTTCATTGAAGACTTCGGTAAAATAGAACGTATTTGTCTTCTCAAGGAAGCTCGTGGAACGGGAGCCGGACAGGCTTTAATGAAAAAAATTCAAGAAACAGCCTACTCAAATGGTTACAATAAACTAAAATTAAATGCTCAATGTCAGGCTGAAGGCTTTTATAAAAAGCTCGGATATGTGACCGTATCCAATGAGCCTTTTCTAGATGCAGGAATACCTCACGTTACGATGGAGAAGAACCTTTAAGAAGTATTTATTAAAACGCTTGTCTTTCAATCGACACCACCGGGATCGCGGCACGCTCCTGTAGGAATACGCTGAACTAACTTGCTACATCAGCAAATTTCAGCTTGCCCTATCCTCCTGCGGAAATCTGCCACACCAAAGTATGTCACGTAAAGCAACCTGCGCAGACAACGCTTCAATGGGAAATTTCTTTGGGATTTTAAAGCAAGAAATGTACTATGGGGAAGAATTAGTAAGCTATGAAGAATTAAAAAGACGGATTGAAGAATATATCTATTGGTACAACCATGAAAGATCAAAAGACAAACTAGCTGGATTGAGCCCAGTTGAATATCGAACTCAATCCAGCCAATCAGCTGCATAATAAAACTCTAACTTTTAGGGGTAAACAACTAAGCACCTTTTCAGTGGCCTCTTTTTATCCAATCTTTTTTCAAAACACGTTCTTTCTTTTTGTTCGTTTATCAAAAGTTTCCACAAATAGTGTTAATCTCACTCCCACTTAAATACCCAACTAGCCACGGCAAACCCACCAACTAGCCATGCACCTAGGATAAGTGTCTCCATCTTTAACTCCAAAAACGGAGTCCCAATATTCATCGTTTCCCTTAAAGCCGAACTCAAATGAGCAATCGGCAATACCTTCACAATCAGCTGAATGGGATCCGGCATATTGCTGATGGGGAAGAATACTCCCCCTAGAAACAGCATCGGAAACGTGACAAATCCTGCAATCGGACCTGCGCTTTCCGGGTTTTTCGCAAGTCCGGCGATGATGAAGCCGAGTGCCATGAAGGCAAGGGTTCCAAGTACGATGAAGAAGATCATGGCAAGCCAGGAACCGACAACGTTAATGTCAAAGATGAGATCGGCGATCAGTACGACGAGTAGTGCCTGGGTTCCGTTGAGCAGTAGTCGAGCCGTAATCTGGGCCGCTATGAATGTTGAGGCTTTCAGTCTCGTCCCTTGCATTCTACGGAGGATCCCCCGCTCACGCCAGGCTGAGATTTGACCAGCAACTCCATTCATGTTGTTGCTCATGATCATCATGGCGACGATGCCTGGTACAAGGAAATCAACATATCGAAGGTTTAGAGTCTCGATTCCTACCCTCTCAATCGTCACTAGTGGCTTGTAGTCAACAAGGTCCTTGCTATATTCATCGATGATTCCGTTCACTACCGTCAATCCAAGCTCTGACGTAGTCAGGTTTTTTTCGTTATAGTATACTGGTAGTGAGAAAGCTTGGTTCTCCCCCTTCAAGTTTTCTTCATATCCTTTGGGGATTTCGATGAGAAGCTGGATATCTCCATTTTTGACGGCTTCTTTTCCCGTTTTGATGTTCTCATATTTAGTTGTCTCGATTCCCTCATTTTTATTAAACAATTCCTTTAAGTCCTTCGAGGCATCGGTTTGGTCCACATCGATCATCCCTACTGTTAAAGAGAGTGAATCTCCCCCACCTGCAAAAGATCCAATGGCCACCATAAGGATAACCGGGAAAAGTAACGTGAAGAATAATACTTGCTTGTTACGGGCAAAGATACGTAATTGTGCTAGGGTTAACTGCCAATAAGCTTTCATGATTCACGCAGCCTCCTTCCTGTCATATGGATGAATACATCCTCTAAAGTCGACTGGCGCGTTTGGAGATCGCTGATGTTTAGATTGTGCTCTTCCGACACACCGATAAGGGATGTCAGGGCCAGCTTAAGGTCGTCTGTATAAAGCTGGATGAAGGTATCCTTGATGGACACTTCTTCGACACCGTTCATCTTCATGAACCATTCCTTTTCAGGCGGGTTATTCAAATGGAATTCGATGGTGCTCGTGGACTGTAATGTTTTCACAAGGTTCGCTGGCGTGTCGAGGGCGATCAGGTCCCCTTGGTCCATGATGCCGATGCGGTCGCAGAGCACATGTGCTTCATCCATATAATGAGTGGAGAGGAGCACCGTCTTCCCCTGTTCCTTCAAGCGCAGGATAATGTCCCACAGTGTCCTTCTCGCCTGCGGATCGAGTCCTGTCGTCGGCTCATCCAGAAACACGATATCCGGATCGTGAATCAATGCTAGTGCAATAGACAGCCGCTGCTTTTGTCCACCCGAGAGCCCCTTGATCCGGTCCTTCCGCTTCTCAGTCAGGAGCATCTCCTCGATCAACCTCTCAATGTCCACATGACTAGGATAAAAACTCGCATATAAATGAAGGATCTCTTCTACCTTCAACAGCTCAAACAGCGAAGTCGACTGAAGCTGCACCCCGATCACTTCTTTGACCTTATTCACTTCCTTTTTCACATCATGGTGCGCAAGCGTCGCCGTCCCTTTATCCGGCCTCCGGAGCGACTAGCATTTCGATCGTCGTCGTCTTTCCGGCTCCATTCGGACCAAGCAAACCGAAGATTTCTCCCTTTTCCACTTGAAATACGACTCCTTTAACTGCAGTAACCGAGCCGTACTTTTTCTCAAGACCTTTTACATCTACCATTATTTCATTAGGCATAACGAGCCTCCTTTTCTAAAAAAGTAACCTCCCTGGGTGAGTTGGTCCGTTCTGTGTTGTTTATACTCGATGATGATCTGCACGCCAGTTTTGTACTGCTTTTTTAATGTCTTGTGGTGATAGATTTTCTGATAGTGTCCGTTCCACTAAACCTGGAAATTCTTCATCAGACGAAAACCGGAGAGCAATGATTTGTTTTAATGATAATGTGGAATCTAACTGCTTCCCCGTTAATCGATAGCAACGGAAATTTTCTTCATTACGGATAATCCGATCCTGAAGTTGGAGGGCATATCCTCTTAGTTTTAGGATTATAAATAAAAATTTGAACGAGGCGAATAATACCACAAAACTAAGCACCGTCTGTGTATCCACATTTTTAAAGAAGAATACAACCGATAAAATCAATGTGACCAGAGATAACAGTGTAATTCCAAAGTGAAAAACCGGGTCGACCTTACTGTGATTTTCGTAGTTTTGTTGTTTCATATGTACCTCCTAAGGTTTATAGGTTTATTATATACCAGAAGTTGGGTAGTTGGGGTTATAGGATAAAAAACACACTTAAGATTGTATTCCTAAGTGTGTTGTCTTTTGTGACTCCTGATTTAATCAATTGCCTCAATTTTTAAAGAAAGCTTTTCTTGGTGATAAAGAAATAACCGTAAAAGCAGCATAAGCATTTCAGTGTTCTTCAAGCATATCAAGGGTTGAGTGCTATTTTGAAGGTGCGAAAGTTGAGAAATAATAACTTGTATTCCGAAAAGAGCTAATTAATGAAGCCAGCTGATAGAAGCTCCTTTGATATTCCGTTATAGGGCGTGATTGTTGAGCAACACTAGTAAAAAATGATCAAACTTTTTTATAACCCAACACCCTCTCTTCGCATTCCTATTCTTTTTCTTTTAGCTTTGTTTGTACAGATGCTAGCTTACTAGACATAGTTGCTATTTTATCTCTTCGATCATCGATGCGAATATTGGTTGCTACTCGATTGATTCCTTGATTAAATGGTGCTTCGTGAATCGCTTGAATGACTTCAAACAAAATCGATAGCTCCCCTTCGATAATCGTATTCATTGGCGTCAATTGAAAATTGATTTTCCCTTCCTGCTTATAAGATTGAAGGATCGTATGTATGTCTGCTACATACTGACTAACGCTAGCTGTCTCCGTTCCGATCGGTATAACTGTAACATCTACAATCGCCATACGTCTCACCTCACTTTGAACCGGATTTCTTTTCACTTTCAATTTATCAGGAAATTCTTTTACTGCAAGCTTTCGATAGGATTGAATGGAGGCAACTAAGTGTATACGCTCAGGATCAGTTGTGGTCACATATTTCTGTAGCCAATAAGAAATCGCTAAGATCGGCTTGCGGACCAATAAGAAAGCTTTTATTCTCATCAAACGAATCACAACAGGAACTACAATGACACTTGTATATGATGCGAACATTAATGACTGATTCCACTCATTGAAAACAAGCCAAAAACAAACCGTCATGATGATCACGCTTAAAAAATACACAACAACACTATTTGTTGAACAGTTACGATTCGTAATAGCAGCTTTTTCGATCAGCTTTAACCTTCCACGACTAATAAGCCCTTTATGACTAAACACTTTATGCTCAGCCCCGTGGTATTTTTTTAATTGTGTTGGAAAGATAAAGTGAGTTCCGAATAAACAATAAAATAACGCATAATAAGGTAACCCATTCCACTGAACATTTGGTATCACTTTTGGAACTATGATCAGGGCAACAACAAGCATGATAAGCCCTTTGAACCATAGTGGCATAGATACAATCACTTGTGCAATCATTTTCATTAGTGTTTGACCGTTTATTGGTTTAACCCAACTCCGTAATCTGCCTTTTTCATGATAAGCACATGAAACATGATTCTTGCCTATATAAAATATCCCATTTTGAAAAGACATCCCTCGAATGCGCACCGAGCATCACCTAATCTATTGATTTATCATTTGCTCTCCGTTCACTTTTCGTGAAATCATCCAGTATGGTACTTCCAATGCTTCTCCAAAAGTTGGAGACTCAAAAGCTGCATCTTCAAGATCCATAGGTACGTGGTTGGTCCACGTATGTAAATAATGCACATTTAGTTCTTTGTCTACTATTTCATTGTGTTCCAACTCAATTTGAAAACGTCCGCTATTTCCATAGCTTACTTGTTCAACTAGCTCATTAGGAAACACAAAGATAATGCCATTTTCAACATCGACACCTTCGATTTGTTCAATCACTTGGTCTCCATATGTCAGTTCAAGTATCGCATTCGTATAATTTAATTGATCATTAGAAACTGAAACACCAATATAATCATTACCATATAAGCCTTCAGAAGGCATAACATTCCAATTCCATTCACCATTTATAACGATAGAAGTCTCTTGTGCAGTATACTCAATATCGAAGTCAATATGATCTTCTAATTGTTCATTCGTAATGGATTCTACCCCATTTAAAAAATAATATCCACCTACAAACATAATCACCATTAGTAAAATAGGTAAAATCAATACGGTTTTATTACTGTTTAACATTTACGATAATCCTTTTCTTTCTCGCATTTGTCGGTAAGCTGCATGGTTCGTTGGTCCGATACCTCTTCCTATTTCCAATGAATACGTAATAGCTGCTGTTATATAAGCCTTAGCCTCTTCAACAGCCTTAACAATCTCTCTTCCTTTTGCAAGCTCTGCTGCGATTGCCGCTGCAAATGTACAACCCGTTCCATGCGTATGTTTCGTATCCACACGTTCAGTTGTAAGCTCGTGCATCTTGTGACCATCATAAAGAAGGTCGGTTGCTGAATGGTCTACAAGATGTCCACCTTTCAATACAACATACTTCGGACCTAATTGGTACAGCGCTTCAGCTGCCTCTTTCATCTCATTCACTGTCTTAATATCATCTAGCCGTAACAATTTCGCAGCTTCTGGGAGGTTAGGCGTAATCACAGTTGAAATAGGTAACAACTCCTCTACTACTGCTTGAACGGCTTCATTTTGAAGAAGAGTTGCACCACCTTTAGCAACCATAACTGGGTCTACAACGATGTTCTGCACATCATACTCTTTCAGCTTATGAGCGACAAGCTTAATAATATCAGCAGAAAAAAGCATCCCTGTTTTGACAGCATCGGCTCCAATATCAGACAATACTGCATCCATTTGTGCTTCAATCGCTTCAAGTGTTTGCGGGTATACTCCGTGAACGCCTAATGTATTCTGAGCAGTTAAAGCTGTAATCACACTCATGCCAAACGTTTCTCTCTCTTGAAACGTTTTTAAATCAGCCTGAATACCTGCGCCACCACCACTATCTGAACCAGCAATTGTTAATGCTTTTGCAATTGACATATTTCTCTCCTCCTATGAAAATCGTTCAGGTATACACGATTGTAACGGTGAATAAATTGACTTATGACCATCTAACAAATCAGCTACTGCAACGGCAGTTATTGGGCTTAACAATATTCCATTGCGATAATGTCCTGTTGCAAAGGTAATATGTTCGGCTTCTTGTAGCTTCCCAATCAATGGGAAACCATCCTGCGTTGCCGGCCTTAAACCGGCCCACGTATGAAAGGGGTTCTTTTGCGATAAATGCGGAAATACTCGCTTATTCCAATTCGTTAGTCGTTCAATCCCTTTTTCGGTTACAGATGTTTGAAATCCAGCTATATCTTCTGATGCCCCATTCACTAATGTCCCATTTGCCTTTGGAACAAAGTATCCTTGACTTGTATAAATAATATGATTCACCGCATTCTCTTGCATGTCATACGCACAAATTTGTCCTCTAATTGGATAGACAGGTATGCGAATATGAAAAACATGCTCAAGCTCACTAGCCCACGCTCCAGAGCAAATAATCAGTTGATCTGCACGGAAATCCTTGCCTGACTTAGAACGTAGATGAATCGCTTCCTTCCATTCAATAATCTCAACGGATTCTAATTGGTCACAAATGATTACACCATTTTCACGACAGGCTTGTTCTAAAGCGAGAACATAATCAGGAGCAAAGACATGACTTTCTTCTGGATAATACATAGCCGCTTTTAAATCCTTTGACAGCAACGGTTCCATCTTTCTTAGCTGATCACCAGTAAGAAGCTCAGCTTCTGTCCCCCATTGCTCCTGCCATGACTTACGTGTTTCAAGTGCCAGCACATCTGCGTCATGATACACAGCATGCAAACTACCACTTTCGCTATATTCAAAATCTAGCTTTGAAACTCGCTTTACTTCTTGCTGCCATTTCTTGTACATTCGTAAACTATCTAAACATAATTGAAAAAAATCATCAGGATCCTCTCCAATTTCTGAAAAGGGAGCAAGCATTCCTGCTGCTGCACCCGATGCTTGCCCTCCACATACTGTCTTCTCAAGAATTGTTACGGCATAGCCTCTTTGACTTAATTCAAAGGCAGTAGCTAGACCTATAACGCCTCCTCCTAAGACTAGAACACGTTCCCCCAAAGTTGTTCCTCCTTAAATCAATTCGAAATAAAAGATGGTAGTCCACTACTAGCAGTAGCATACTTTTTCTTTTGAATTCGACCTGCTTCATATGAAAGTCTTCCTGCATCTATTGCATACTTCATCGCCTGTGCCATTTTGACTGGATCCTTTGCCTTTGCCACTGGTGTATTCATTAGAACTCCGTCCGCACCTAATTCCATTGCTTGTGCTACGTCCATCGCTGAGCCTAAACCTGCATCGACAATGATCGGTACTTCCGCTTGCTCAACAATAAGCTGAAGGTTATAAGCATTCAAAATCCCAAGACCCGTTCCTATCGGGGCACCACCAGGCATGACTGCTGCAGCTCCTGCTTGCTCTAACTTCTTACACAAAACGGGATCATCTGACGTATATGGTAATACGACAAACCCTTCATCAACAAGGATTTCTGTTGCTTTTAACGTTTCAATCGGATCAGGTAATAAAGTCTTCTCATCTACACTAATTTCAACTTTAATCCAATCACTTAAACCAGATGCTTTAGCAAGACGAGCAATTCGTACAGCCTCCTCCGCTGTTTTCGCACCAGATGTGTTAGGCAAATACGTAAAAGTCATTCCTTCTAAATGCTGCAAAATCGCATCTTCAGAAGGAGCTTCTAAATTAACACGTCGTATCGCGAACGTTAAAACTTCAGCCTCTGACGCTTTAATCGCTTCATTCTGGACATAAGGGTTTGGGTACCTACCTGTCCCTAAGAAAAACCGTGATGATAATTCCTTTCCTGCAATTGTAAGACGTTTATTCATCGAGATCATCCTCCTCCAACAAATTGAACGAGTTCAATTTTCATTCCTTCTTTTATCGTTGTCGTTGTCCAATTCGAACGGTCAATAATCTCACCGTCAACTTCTGTTACAACTAATTGTGATTCCAATTCAAAATGTGATACCACTTCATCTAGTGTACTAACGTTTAACTGATGTTCCTCACCATTAATTAGCAGTTGCATCACACACACTCCCCTTTACTTCGATAGTTTCCTTACAAATTGTTGACAAACTGACTGAATATCCTCAGCTCCAACAATTTCACTAATCATACAAATTCTAGTTGCTCCGGCCTCTAACACTTGATCTACATTATGCAACTTAATCCCGCCGATTGCGACAAAAGGAATCTTTATTTCCGCTACAACCTGTTTAATGTATTCAGTTGTGACAGGATCAACGACATCAACCTTGCTTTTAGTGGGAAATATCGGACCGACACCAATATAATCAGCGCCAGCCTTCACAGCTGCACGAGCCTCTTCGATATGATGGGTCGATAATCCAATAATTTTGTCACCGACGATTTTCCTTGCTTCTTCAATTGGCAAATCGTCTTGACCAATGTGAATACCGTCAGCATCAACAGCTAATGCCACATCGATATGATCATTCACTATAAAAGGCACATTATATTGCCATGTTAATTGACGTAGTTTTTTCGCTTTTTCAAAAACCTCTTTTTTACTGCTCGTTTTATCACGAAGTTGAATCATATCAACTCCACCTTTGATCGCTTCTTCCATCACGTCCATTAAATCACGACCTTGATGGAACTCCTCACCCGTAATAGCATATAACTGAAATTCTTTCATTTCTACTCCCACCCTTTAAAAGAAAAAAATAGACACAAAACGCTAAAAACCGTACCCGATCAACGGAATACGGCTACATATGAACATATCATGTGCATCGACTTTCCTACGCTGGTATCAGCCAGATCAGGTACAAGGGTATAAGATAACATCTTATTCTCAGTCTCTTAAGAGACACCCCTAGTCTTTTTATTACTATTCTTTGACTCCATTATGACAGAGTTCTATTCGAAAATGCAAGCTACTCATCCTCTAATAAATAAATCATATTTCCTCGATCAACATCGTATATGCGCTCATATCGATTACCAATTAACACGGCATCTCCTGATGGTGATACACTTAACGGCTCATGTTGATCAAACGTCGTAATTTTTCTTTCTGAATCTTCTTTTACATCATAAGCTACTAATTCATAGCCATCTTCATAGCTAAAATAATCACTGCTATATTTAGGACGCAAATAATAGAAGACATTATTTACTGAGTCATACGTGTAAAAGGGAACCCACCATTGCTCTGAATACGTATTTAATATCGGCATTTCTATTTTTCGATATGGTTCTTGATTTTGATAGAACGTATACGTTGAGTAGAGTGAATCTGGAGATTGAACCGTAACAGCTAACGACAGCTCATTTGTAAAACTTGCAAAAGCAATAACTTCCTCTTGCCACTCTGTCGTTTCCTTTGTATCAGTATGATAAATGACTAAAGGAGCATGGTAACTTGGTTCAAACTCATCCCAATCCAAATAAGCAAACGTTGATTCAGATAGCCATTGAACATACGGATGTGTCAAATCAACTTCCGTTAACTGATCTTCTGTTACATCTAAATGATAAGCTACAAACTTCCAATCAGGTAAAAAAGAGATGAGAACCATCGACGTTGGATCATAAGAATTCCAAAATACAGAATATTCCTCACCAAGATCTTCTATGATTCTTTTTGTTTGCCCTTCTTCATTAATCACCACTAATGACGTCTTGTTATCAGTACTATATGTTTGAATAGCAAACAACGATTGATCAACATTACTTTTCAAATCAACAATCCATCCATCGGTCTCAAACAGCAACTCAGATGTTCCCGTGAAAAGATGATACATATAGACGTAGGATCGTTCATCAGACTCCTCTAAATAAAGAATATGGTCTTCGTTATACCAATCAATGATTTCAACAAAGGAGAACGATACATTTGGAAAAGGAAGAATGTTAGTCCGCTCTAAAAATGATGGTGGCAACTCTTTGGGTACACTTGAATCCATTGTTCGAGTGGGGTTAGGATTAGCCTCAAGCTCAGCCATAGAACAAGCATTTAATACAAAAACCATAACGAAAAAAAAGAAATATTTCTTCAAAATTCTCCCCCCACTCCATAAGATGTCTCTCACTATCATATACGACTTTTATCCTCTTTACTATATAGACGTTTCAAATTCAAAAAATGTTTCATTATTTTCAAAACAAATATGGAAAACAAGCAATTTCTTTTTTTGGAACGACGTAGATCTCGCATCATTCAGTAGCTAATCATGGTTATCCATATGAAAAAAGGCACTCACCTTAGAAGACGAATACCTTTAAATGTATCATAATTATTGTCCTTCGAAAAACCTCGCTCCAGAAATTCCAGGCTTTGTCATCTCATCAGGGTCTAATATTTCTTTTAATTCCTCTTCAGACAAAATGCCACGTTCCAGACAAATATCTCTCACTGATGCCCCGGTCTTAATTGCCTCCTGTGCGATTTTTGATGCCATTTCATAGCCAACGTGTGGTTGATAGCAGTTATGACACCAACGCTCTTTTCAACTAATTCACGACAACGTTCAATATTCGCTGCCATATCTTGAATCGCATATTCTCTAAATACTCGAATGCCATTTTCTAAAATAGAAAAAGATTGTAGCAAGTTAAACACAAGGACCGGCCCCATCACATTTAATTCTAATTGTCCAGCTTCTGAGGCTAAAGAAATCGTATGATCATTGCCCATTACTTGAAAGGCTACTTGATTAACGACCTCACACATGACTGGATTCACTTTACCCGGCATAATGGATGAACCAGGTTGCTAGGTGGCAAATTAATCTCATGAAATCCCGTACGTGGACCCGAGCTCATTAAACGTAAATCATTGGACATTTTCGACAAATTCACAGCTAAAATTTTTAATGCACTCGAAATTTCCGTATACGCATCTGTATTTTGTGTGGCATCAATTAAATCTTCTGCTGTTTTGAATGGATAGCCAGTACTTTTAGCTAAATGGTAAGAAACCTTTTTAATGTAATCGATTCTTGCATTTAAGCCCGTACCAATTGCCGTTGCTCCCATATTGATTGCATATAAATGTTGCAATGAGCGTTTGATTCTAGTTAAATCTCGTGTTAGCACTCGTTGATAAGCACCAAATTCCTGCCCTAGCTTAATCGGAACTGCATCCTGCAGGTGAGTACGTCCCATTTTTAACACAGAATCAAATTCATGCTCCTTGTCTTTCAACGCTTCAATCAGCAAATTCAATTCTTCTAAAAGCGAGTCTGCTAACCGTAAGCAAGCAATTCGAATCGCGGTCGGAAACGTATCGTTTGTTGATTGTGCCATATTAACGTGAGTATTAGGGCTTACACGAATGTAAGCCCCTTTTTCCCCACCTAACAGTTCAATGGCACGATTCGCGATAACTTCATTTGCATTCATATTAAAAGATGTACCCGCTCCACCTTGAATCGCATCAACAATAAAAGAGTCATTTAACTTACCAGCTATGACCTCGTCTGAAGCTTTGACAATCGACTCTGCGATTTCCTTCGTCAAGGTACCTGCTTCCAAATTAGCTAATGCGGCAGCCTTTTTTATAAAACCAAATGCTTTAATAAGCTCAGGGTGGGGTGGATAGCCTGTAATAGGAAAATTTTCAACAGCTCTCATTGTTTGAATCCCATAATAAGCCGCTTTCGGCACTTTTTTTTCTCCGAGAAGGTCTCGTTCTATGCGATATTGTGCCATGTAACAATCCCCTTTGTAAAAGACATTATAATTGCATTCGTATACTAGTATATGAATTGTAAGGGGAAGCTAACACTCCATTTACCCTTGCTTAGCTAACCAAGCACCACCAATAATTCCAGCGTCATTACCTAATGATGCAATTTTGAATTCCGCTCCTGAGGCAACTCGTCCGAGTGCAAAACGATTAAACTCTCTTGCTAAAGGATTTAACAAATGATCACCAGCTTTTGATACCCCACCACCAATAACTATTTTCGCTGGATTTACCGTATTGGCTATATTGGCAAGCGCTAAACCAAGATGGAAACAGACTTCATCAACAACCTCAAGGGCAACCTCATCACCTTCTGCAGCAGCCTCAAACACTTCCTTTGATGTCACTTCAGCCTTATTAGCTAACGTTGTTTGAGGGTTTTTGTCGATGGCTTCTTTTGCTAAGCGGGCAATTCCAGTTGCTGATGCAATGGTTTCTAAGCAGCCTGTTTTTCCACAATTACAAGGCGCCCCACCTTCTGGGATCGATGTCAGATGACCAATCTCGCCTGCCATCCCATTTACTCCATGGAGGATTTGTCCATTCGTTACGAGTCCTCCACCTACACCTGTACCTAGTGTGACACAGAGTAAATCAGCAGCTCCATCTCCTGCACCTTTCCACATTTCACCTAGGGCGGCAATGTTTGCATCATTATCAACTGTTACCTGTAAGCCCGTTTCCTTTTCAAGCTCATCCTTTAACGCAAAGTCTTTCCAGCCAATGTTTACGGCTTGATAAATAAACCCCGTCTTCATTTCAATAAACCCTGGAGCTCCAACTCCAATTGCTTGAAGACGATCATAAGATTCATTTAATTCAGAGCACTTGCTCTTAATTGCCTGACCGATATGAATCGTAATATTTCGTCCACCATTATTTGTATCAGTCGGAATTTCCCATTTCGTAACGATCTCACCTGCTTCCGTTACAAAGCCTAACTTAATTGTTGTCCCACCAATGTCGACACCTACATACCATTTGTCCATAATTATTCACCCTCTACTCTTTCTACAGTTCGCTGTTCTTGCCGAATGATGTGAAGAGCTTGCATATATAACGTCGTCTCTATCATCTTCCATTCATGCAATTCTCGTAATTCATCGACCATTAATGACAGATCAAGAGAACGTTCACCTGTATAAATAATCGTTCCGTACTTCTTTAACAGCTGACGAACATCATACATCGACTTCATCACATTCACCTCATATCTATTATAACAGCTTCAACATACCTACGAAAAGAAGCCAAATGAGAGGGGTGTACACATGATAAGAATATCTCCATAAAAATTGTCTTATTTGTATTTGAATCACAATACCAAATGCCATTGCAAAAAAGAATAAAAGACCCGCAAATAACGTAAAAAACGTTCTCATTTCAAGAATGCCCCATTCAAAGCCCATTAAGAAAAAGAGTAGTGCAAGTAAAGCGGGTAGTACTCGATCCTCTGGATGAAAAAATCCTAAAGTTGGATGATAGCGAGTAACTGCTGCAATAATAATCAATAATGAAACAATCGAAATTAATATTTCAACAAACCGAAACGCAAACCAGCTAGGCATAAACATGCCAAAGATCATGCCAACATAACAAAAAAGGCTAAAGGCAAGCGCAAATAAAATGACTTGTAATGGGCGGGGGGGATATTTAGGTGCTGCTAGTAAACCTCCCATTGTTAAACCGATTGTTGCAACGAACATCACGACGATGATAAGAAACCACATACTCTCTCCTCCTTCACCAAATAGACTCTTTATATCCTATGAAGAAAAAGGTAAGATAAGAAGGACAAACATAAGAAAGAGGGATCAGCATGGATCAAAAAATGAAGGATATTCTTGATCGTGGTGTATTCGGTTCACCAGAGATAAAAGCTGAAGAACGAAATGTTTTTCTTTCTACAATCATTGAACGTATTTACATAGCACTCACTAAACGACAAGTATACAAAAAAGGCACCTATCCTGAAGTCAGTGCACTTATGAAGAAGTATCCAAATGCACACCTCTACGTAAATAGTGATCTAAACTATCAGCATTACTCAAATTATCTTCAGGAGGCTACCAAGCACCAAATTTCGTATACCATTGTTAATTCAACCAAACCAACTGCTATCGGAATCGTATTAGCACATCCAGCGCAAGTTTCTCCAGAGAAAGACATCTTCCTCAAGGACGACTTGTACAAAAAAGACATGAAAGAAGAATAAGAAAAAAACGCAGAGCATTTCAGTCTGTCGACCGTCTCGCTTTTGCGAGACGGTCGACAGTTTTTTTATAAGTTAAGTGAAACTAGTGGGTATGGCACTGGAGGAACACCAAACCGACAGTGCCAGCTCCAGAAAATCACTATTCAACTACAAAAACACCATTGAGAATCATTTCTCAATGGTGCTTTATCCGCGGTCTGAAACTCAGTGCGTCTTTTCTTATTCTTCTTTTCATCGATCAGGATCACCAGGATGTAAGATGCTCGGTCGTTGATGTTTATAAGGCATCGCTTTACGCACTAATACATCCGAAAACGCTTTAGCATCAAAAGGTAAAAATGGCCATAAATAGGGAATACCTAGCCCTTTGTAATGAACTAATAGTAAAAACCATAATGTAGTCCCTACCGTGAAACCTGTTAACCCAAAGGCTGCAGTCAAAATAAGTAGCGATAATCTTACTAAGCGATTGGCTAAGCTCAATTCATAACTTGGTGTTGCATAAGATCCTATCGCAACAGCCGCTAAATATAGAACGACTTCAGGTGAAAATAAACCAACTTCTATCGCCACTTCACCAATTAAAATCGCTGCAACAAGGCCTAATGCAGTAGCTAAAGCATTAGGTGTATGGATAGCGGCCATCCGAAGCATTTCAATCCCAATTTCAGCTATGAGAAATTGGACAAATAAAGAAATAACTCCTGTTTCCTGTTCACCAATAAACCCAAATGCTGCAGGTACGAATTGTTCATGTGTCGCTAATAAATACCAAATCGGCAAAAGAAATAAAGATGCCCAAACAGCAATGTAACGAATAAACCTATGAACAGCTCCTACAAGTGGTTTTTGCCGATATTCCTCAGCATGCTGTAAATGATGCCAAAAGGAAGCAGGTGTAATCATGACACTTGGTGAACCATCTACCATAATTAAAACATGACCTTCCAACAGATGAGTCGCAGCAACATCGGGTCTTTCTGTATACCGTACAAGCGGATAAGGGTTGAGAGAGTGCCCATAAATATACTCCTCAACCGTCTTGTCAGCCATCGGAAAGCCATCTGTATCAATTTTCTTTAACTCTCGCTTTAGTTTTTTGACAAAACGTTGATCGGCAATGTCAGCCACGTATGTAATGGCCATATCTGATTTTGAACGCCTACCTACTTGGACGTATTCTACTCTCATCGTTCGGTCTCGAACTCGTCTACGTACAAGAGCAGCATTCAAAACTAACGTCTCGACAAAACCATCTCTAGCACCTCTGATCACTTTTTCCGTATCAGGTTCTTCAGGTCCACGAACAGGATATTCGCGCGTATCAATTAAAATCACTTGATCAATTCCATCAACAACGAGAGCAGCTGGTCCTGATAAGACTTGATCAATTACTTCATCAAGATCATCACTTTTCTCAATCTCTACATATGGAATTTGATGCTTCATTAGTTTTTCCAATGGGTCAATTTGTAAATCTTCATCTGACAGTTTAATCAATTGCTTCTGGATCTCCGTTAGTGCCTGATCCTTTCCAAAGCCATCGACT
Source organism: Halalkalibacter hemicellulosilyticusJCM 9152 (assembly GCF_000513115.1). Lineage (GTDB taxonomy): Bacteria > Bacillota > Bacilli > Bacillales > Bacillaceae_D > Halalkalibacter > Halalkalibacter hemicellulosilyticus. The sequence goes on along the minus strand of NZ_BAUU01000013.1, from coordinate 77,727 downwards.
AGAAACAGGCTCATTTGCCGCCCACCATATTCGAGCTCCAAATGAATTAAGTCAAAGTTATCATCAATAGCCAATTCTTTTTTTAAATAAGAAATCGTCTGATGATAATCTGCGATTGTTGGATAGGTTTGTTCTTCTTTCATTTGATTCCACCTCACTTATGTAAATTATTTGCACAAGCAAGCAATTCCATACAACTAGATATATTCGTTGCATATCGCCATAGGGTGAGACATATACATGACAAAAACGGTTGTCCTATAGGTGGAGGAACAAATTATGAACAAATGGAAATATGCAATCGCTCTATTATGTTTATCCTTTCTCGTCGGCTTATTTCTCGTCTTTTCACTAAGGCCCGAGCCATTACGCGAAACCTTAATCTTCTTTCCGATTGATGAGAATGCTCAATTTCTTGAATCTCGATCTGCTATTACCATTTTGTCTTCTAAAGATGAAGATGAATACATATTGAATTGGGAAACCTCTTCAGTACTTGACCAAGAAGCCTATTTGCGACAAGATGTATCGTTATTATTTGAAGATGGATTACTTAAAGACATTCAATCAACATGGAAGAAACAAACAGACACGATAACAATGAACAAACATGTTCCTTCAGATGATAGCGGTCATTATCGCGTCGTCACATTTCACCATGCCGAAATCCATTATCCTAATGATCATATACGTAGCGCCCAAGCACTTAGCTTTGACCGTCTATATGTGATCGATTCTCCGCTCTCGCCATTGGAGGCCTTTCGAATTCCAGAAACAGAAGAGCAATGGGAGAGCAAACGAGTATTAGATTACATTTTGCAACAACAGCAACAATATGATTGGGAAGATTTATTTGAATATTATCATTTACCTGAGGATGAATATACCAAAATACCTTTAACTGATTTCATTCAATATGAACAGCTACCGGGATTAACAAGAGAAGAATCACAACGGTTTCTAGGAGGGTTATGGGAAGGATTGTACAAACACTATGTACTCGGCATAGCACAAGAAGACGGAACGGTTTCTAGTCCAATTGGAAGTACCGTCCCGCTCATATTATTACCGAAAACGACTGATCACTTTTTTATTCTATTCCGCACACCAGATGGAAATCCGGTTCAATTTATTCAAACGATAAGCTCTTAATCTAATGTTAGACTTCTTTCTAATTCCACATATTCTTCTTTCGCTTCAATCTCAATTGCACGGGCAACTGCTGTCCGTGCTTGTTCATATTCACCAAGCTCGGTATAAACAACAGCCATATTGTAATGGGCTTCGTGGAAATCTTCTCGCAATTCTATCGTCTTCTCTAGCAAAGGCAAAGCCTCCGCATAGTTACCGTTCATTGCTTGAGCAACAGACAATAAAAATGTCGCTTCAGGCATAGTAGGCTCCATCTCATATGCCCGCTTTACATGTGGATACGCTGATTCGACCTCATCATCTTGTAAATACATCTGACCAATTATGAGCTCTGTTGTCACATCGGTCATCTTCGCTTCATTTACCCAACCAAATGCGAGTAAACTAGCAATTACTGATGGCGTGATGATGGCAAATACAAATGCTCTCCACGTTCGTTGTTGCTTTGGTAATTGAACGATAGCGGCAGCAAGAAATCCACCGACCAATCCTCCGATATGTGCACCGTTATCGACTACTGGCACAACAAAGCCGAATACGAGGTTAATAGCCAAAATAACAAGTACGTTCATTCCCATTGTCCGAAAGAATAAAGACGGATGAACAATGCCGAAATAGAGCAACGCACCAAAGCAGCCAAATATGGCTCCAGATGCACCAGCAGACACACTAGCGTTAAAGGCAAAGCTTGCGATTGAACCTAACAGTCCAGCAATGAGATATATGGATACGAAGCGAGTGGTCCCGTACATTCGCTCAACGACTCCACCTAAAAAGAACAATGCTAAAGAATTCATAAACAGGTGAATAAGCCCAATATGTAAAAACATTGCACTAATGAAGCGCCACCATTCCCCATCAATGATGAGTGGATTGTACTTTGCACCAAAATCAATGAGCGTCATAATGTCTGTACTACTACCAGCCCACTCCGTAATGATAAACATCATCACAATACTCACAATCAAAAAATAAGTCGCGTAAGGTTTTCCATACTGGAACATCGATGTTTCTTTTTCTTTCTCTAGCTCGTGGACATGTTGAATTTGTTGCTTTAATAAATAAGTGTGTAGCTCAAGCTGCTCCACTTGCTCCGAATAATATATATCACTTAAATTCCGTTTCTCGATATCCTCTTTTGTTAGAACAGCCGTATAGACGCGGCTCTTCTTTTTATTATTTGCAGCAAGCGGCTTTTGCAAATCCTCCCATTCATCTACGGGCGGATATAACGATACATAAATATTCTTTCCTTCAACCTCTCGATAGTGAAGACTTGTTCGAATATTCTCAAAGAGCATAACGGTTTTTGCAACATCACGTCTTAATTCCCCTGCCCAATCCAAATCACGGCGAACGAATCGAACGATCTGGCGCGGCTTCGTTTCTTCATTAACAAGCCAAACTTCATGGTCACGCATAGAGATTATTCTCCATTTTTTCTTCGTCACATAATCATGTACAAGCATCCAATACAAATAATTTAACCGAATCTGATCCATACCGCACCCTCACTTTAAATCCAAATCGACTATGCTCACTATCATTATACTAAAAGATAGACGTAGTACGTTATATTATGCCTGAAAATGAAGAAAAAGCGGCGTTTCTCACACCGCTTTTTAAACATAAGATGTTGTTAGGACATTTGAGGACGATTGAATTGTAGTACTGAACCAACAATTTTATCACGTATAAAGGGGATTTGCATCGCAAAGCTAACAGCTAGCTTACGTAACAAACGCTTACTTAACAGTAAGTTCATCACGCGATAACGATACTTATACACAAAATAAACCGTCATAATAATTGAAAATAGTGAAATGAGACGTTGTAACATAAAAAAGCCCTCCTTTTAAGGTCACTGAAAAAGGGCAAATCAACTTTTTCAGTCCCTTTGATTAGACTAGCAATGGCTTCACTCGTTGCTCGCTTGATATGAGAAAGCCGCTCGTATCAAGCTTTTTAAAATAGCTAACGGTTTCGCTCATTACTTAAAGGTCACCATATAAGTTAAAGACCAAACTTTTTCAGTGCCCTCCTCCTTTTGCTTTTAATGTGCAACGAATTCAACATTTTATCCTTTTCAATCGTTTACATTATCCTCCAATATATTGGTTGAAAATGGATTTCGCTCTTGAAACATCTTCTGTGCCTTGAACGAGCACACGTCCATCAGGAAAAAGAACTAGTTTTTCTTCACTTGATAAGTGAGCTCGGAGTAAAAATGGCGTCTTTTTCACTTCTGCTACTTTTGATAGCCGTTCTGACCACGTTTCTAAGTTCAGCTCTTGTCCCGTATGAATTTGAACCGTTTCTCGACCACATAACGTCGTAATATGATCCTCTTCATCAGATAATGCGGGATATTCTCTCTTCTGACAAGTTGGACAATTTTCTTTCGGCCGATCCATTTTCAAATCAAATTGATGATTGCCCCAGATATCAAAGCTTTTCAATGTACGACGCAACGCTTTACGATCATCGACTAAATATTTCAATACTTCTACGACTTGATATGATGCAACAATATCAACGACAGGACTAATGACGCCAATCGTATCGCATGTTTGTCCATCGCCTGCACCTTGGTTAATGAAGCACCGTAAGCAAGGAGTTTGTCCCGGTATAAAGAGTGCAGACATTCCTCTTGAACTAACAGCTCCTCCATAAGCAAAAGGAACTCGTGCTTGAAACGCCATATCATTTAATAGAAAACGAGTGCGAAAGTTATCTGTACCATCCAGCACGATATCAATTCCATCCATTAAAGCAGGAAGAGTATCCTTCGTAACATCTGTCACATATGCCTCTATTTCAATTGAGGAATTAATGCGTTCAAGTTTTTGTTTTGCTGCAATTGCTTTTGGAGTTGCAGCAAGCACATCATCCTCATCAAAAAGCATTTGACGTTGAAGATTACTCTTCTCGACATAATCGCGATCCGCTAAACGGACGAGCCCAACTCCTGCGCGAACAAGATGGTTTGCTAACACCGTACCAAGTGCTCCAACTCCGACAATTAGAACTGACTTTTTCGAAAGAGCCTCTTGCCCTTCTTTCCCAATTGGAGCAAAAAGCATTTGACGTGAATAACGCTCTAATTGTTCTTCTTGATTCATTTCGATTACCTCCTATACAATAAACCAAGCGATGATCATCGCTATAATGGCAGCACTAATCGTACAGCTCATATTTACGATATCATTATTCACCCACTTTAAGCCTTTTATTTGCTCAGTCTTACTTCCGCAATGCATTCTTCTCTCCGTATTCATTCCGCAACAATTGCAACGATAAAGAACTTGACTGTATGCTCCAACTAATGTATCAATCAGATTTCCAACAAAACCAGAAACCGTGATAATAATCACTATTAGAAAACTATTCGTGACGTCGTATAGTAGCCCTATACATGCGATTACGAAGCTACCGACTAAAGCAGCACAAGTGCCCATTATAGAAATGGCCCCAGATGTGCCTTGATCAACTCGTTTGCACGTTGCAATATGTATAGGTCTCCTTTTACTAAGTGGACCTATTTCTGATGCCCAAGTGTCCGCATTGGCCGCCGCTAAGCTAGCAAAGAAACCGATCGCATAAAGCGGGGAAAGGAATAATCCATAAAGGACAGACATGATTGCAGCCACTCCACCGTTAGCCAACACTTGCATGCCATCTCTTGTACTTCCTTTTTCATTAATGTCCTCTTCTTTAAGCTGTTGCTTAAATGAACTTAAAAAGCTAGAACTAAAAAAGAACAGCCCTAATGTGAGAAGTCCTATCCAGCCCAACCCCCATGTAATCGCAAACCCTACGAAAATAGCGGCTATCGTTCCCGATGCCGTCAATTTCTTCGCAAGCTTGGCGTATATAGCTAGCAGTAAAACACCGACATAAGGAAGTGCTGCTAACATGTCAAACACCTGCTCTCAGTGATGACGTAATCAACTGGTCGATCATGAGGCTCAACAGGTAGCTCAGGTTGAATTTGTACCTCTGTTGCTAGCGCGACTGTTTGACCTTTATAATTCGCTAAATAACGATCATAAAAGCCGCCACCATAACCAATTCGAAATCCATTTTGATCAAATGCTACACCAGGAACAACAACCAAATCAATGTCTTCACTTAAGTACGCCGTCGCCTTTTGCGCAGCCGGCTCAAAAAGATTTATGGGGGTTTGGACGACATCATTCCAATCATCAATTTGATGAAAAGTCATTGCTTTTGATTGAAAATCAGTTCGTGGAACGACGATCTGTTTGTTTTCCTTCCAGCCTTGTTCAATGATAGGGTATGTATTTACTTCACGCTTAGTTGAAACCGTCATCGCAACAACCTGTGACCTTTTCCAAAGTGTCGATTGAAGGAAGCGTGAAGCAATGAATTGACACTTCTTATTGAAATGCTGCTCTGACATGCTCTCAAGCTTATTCAAGATGTTTCTGCGAATCAGTTGCTTACTTTCCACTAAAGTCATCCTCTCCCACTTGTGTCAAGGTTGCCCCTATATCTGTCTATAAGAAAAAAGAAGCAGTGGAAAATCCAGCTGCTTACTTTGTTTCGCGGTGTAGCGTATGACGCTTTAATCTTGGGCTATATTTCTTAAATTCGATACGCTCAGGATTTGTACGTTTATTTTTAGTCGTAATATAATTGCGATCGCCTGTCTCAGTGCAAGCAAGAGTAACTTGTACACGCATGTGATATCCCTCCAAACTGTGCTTAGTTCATACTTGAATATAATAGCAAAACTTTCAACAAGGATCAAGTTCTTTTTCGTTAAAGGAGTTAGGATAGTTGCTGCTTCGATGGTGTGTCGTGCTGCTCCATCCATTTCTCCATGTGACGAATATATAACTCCTCCTCACAATGTCCAGTAATATACCAAATTCGACCAATCCTCTCCGCGTAGCCTTCAAGATCGATATTAATCACTGCCATTCGTAAATGCTCCCCACGCCAAATCGGGGATAACGTTAATACACCGAGCGTTTCATTCCATATCGATTTCTCATTTCCAACTGCTAATTGATACCGATGGTCTTGAAAGAAAGACGTTGACAAAAGCGTTACACGATCTCGTTCATACGTGACAATGGATTGCTTCGTTCGAGAGACCATCGAAACCGGGATTCCCTCTGTTACATATTGCTCCTTTTTTACAATAACGCGAACATGCTGTGATTTCTTTGTGCCGTTTTTCACAATGAACGTTAATTCAGACAGTTCCCATGAGCTTGAAAGATCTTTTACGATCGTAACTTGTATGTGCCAAAAACGATGGTAGGCATTTAATACTGGACTTTCCGTTCCTTTTCCTTGTTGCAACGAAACATTCCACTCTTTCGACTTCAACCATGATACTTGTCCATCTAACCAAATTCCTAATGATCGAATAATAGTAAACCATTCCATATTCATTGTCGTTACCTCCCGCTTTTATTTGTCATTAACACACTCGATCTGAAAACTCGTTGTACATTAGATCTTTTTGTGCTTGCCTGTAATGATGAATCGCTTTAATCGGTCGCCAATAGCCCGCAACGTAACAACCATAAATCGGACTCTCCACCTTGTTAAAGCCATTCAAAATCAATGTTTTTAAGGAATCTATCCAATTGGACTCTATGATGTAGATGTCCGTATTTATCGTATGAATAGGGACACGTTGATTGGTCATCCCATCATCGTGCACCTGTACAATTTGACCAGTATTTGTCGTTGTCATAACCGGCTTCTCTTTCACTTTCACAGACTCTTTTGTTAATAGGGTGCATGAGCTTTTGCGAATCATATGAACTTGAATAGCTTCTTTCAGGTTCATATCAGTCAGACAAACATCATTTAAAAACACAATGGGTTCTCCCGTTATCTTCCTCAACCATTCGAAGGAATCGACACGTTTGAATTCAGGATCAACCTCCAAATAAGTTAAATCGCAATCCATTTTTCTTCCATCTCCAAAGTACTCATACAAATGGGATAAGCGATCAAAACCGATGATAACCATTTCATAGATATGATGTTGCTTTAACCAAGATAGCATATATTCTAATATGGGCTTTTGTAATAATGGGAGCATTGATTTAGGAACTGAGCTTGTAAATGGATGCAATTCGTTCATCCGACCATCTGTCATAATCACTGCTTTCATAAGAAGCCTCCTCTAGTTATTTGTCATTCATTTACGATGTATATTTATCATACCGTCCACTAGGTAGAGGAACAAGGAGGTCAATCTGTCTTTTTTTGTCATATGCTTAATAGAACGATGCACGCAAACGAAAAAAAAAATTATTCGTCATCATTCGCATGCAACCTCTTGTCAAAAAACGAAGTCGTTTCAGCAAGAGAATCGACGAAAGCGAGAATTTTGTTCATGAAAAACGGGGTTTCTCGTCATAGGCTAATAGATGTATAATGATAGAAGTGTGAACAGAAAGAGAGGACAACAAAAAGTTATGGTAGAAATGATGATCATTGTATTATTTAGCTGCTCATTCCTCCTTTTTATCCTATCATTCATCAAGAAGGATCGAACAGTCGAATTAGAGCAGCAAATAGAAGAGCTTTCCATTCGTCATATGCAGGAATTGTACAAGCTTAAGAAAAGAGTCGATGAATTAGAAAGTCAAACTCGATTAAATGAGCAGCAGTCAGCTTTTGTCCAAAAAGCAAAATCAAGCTCACAGCAACAACTTCTCCGTGAGGTCATAGGTTTATTTAATCAAGATTTAGAATTGGAAAGCATCGCAGAGGAAACAGGCTTAACCGTTATCGAAGTCGAACGCTTATTACGTCCTTATATTACTGAACTACAGGAGAAGGAGGAATTGTAATGGCCGCAAAAGGGTTACAGCAGTTTGCTGGTGGATTATTTCTAGCAACAGCACTTATCGGTGGCGCTCTGTACTTTTCTCATAGTCAAGAGGAAGTGATAGATGCTGAAGAAGAAGACCGTGAAGCACCACTAACTTCTCATGAAGAACTTTCAACGGCACAATTAATTGAGCAGCTCGAGCAAGAGCAATATGTGGTCATATCTGAAAATGAGTATGCTGAGCTATCTGCTGCTCAGTTAGAAGAACAAGAAGAAGGAAATGAGGAGAATGTTCATGAAAGACAAACTACCTACGTCATGATTCTGGAGATATCTCAAGGGATGACGAGCTACGATGTCGCTGAGCAATTAGTACGTGGGCGTATTATTAATAACGAGCAAGACTTACTTTCCTATGTACAATCCGAACAGCTATCTCACCGTCTACGAACGGGACAGTATGAGGTAACGAGTGACATGACGATTGAGGAAATTGTCGAGTTAATGACATAGAATGAGTATAAGTACTAATAACGTAGTAAAAAGAAGAATGCTGATTAAGGAGAGAACTGAAAAAGTCCTTTCTAGTAACTCAAAGAAGAGTAATAGCTTCGCTCGTTGCGCGCCTTGCTATGAGAAACCCACTCATAACAAGGCTTTCAAAATCAGGCAACGGCTACGCACATTACTTAAAGACCGCTAAAAAAGTGAAAATCGCACTTTTTCAGCGGCCTCCGATTAAGGCACTCTTCTTTTTACTCTTTTACACTATTCAATAACATCCGGTGCTTCCTCGTCACTATCGACATCCTCTAATAGAGGAGTGTCTGGTTTGACTGGACCATTACGCATCGAGTCCTCACGTTCAAAGTACCAATCTAAAACATCTTCCGCAATCCTTTGTGCCATTCTCCCCCGACCACCTTGATTATCAAGCTTGACTTGTGGCACAACAATCGCAAAGGCAATTTCCGGATCATCATATGGCGCATAGCCGACTAACGTTTGGTTGTTAGCTTCTACCACTCGGCGATTACCAGGCTCTCCGACTGCGACACGGACTTGTGCCGTACCAGTCTTAGCAGCTAGATCATAGGATTTACTACGAAAAACCTCACTAGCCGTACCCCCTGTTACAACATCACGAAACCCACGTTGTACTTGCGCAATTTCGTCGTCTGTATTGTTAATTCGATTTAATAATTTCGGTTCAAACTGTTGAACAATCGCCCCTAGTTCATTTCGATCCGCGACAGGCTCTCTTATTTCACTGACGAGTCTTGGCTGCATCCGATAGCCGTCATGAGCAATCGTTGAAACATACTGCGCTAATTGTAAGGTCGTATACGTATCAAATTGACCAATCATTAAATCAGCTAAATTACCAGGATTTAATTCTGATCCAAGGAACCCATTTGACGCAGACGGTAAATCTATCCCCGTCTCTGTCCCTAATCCAAATTGACTGAAATTATAGCGCGCACGGTCAAACGCTTCATGAGTCGTTGCTGTCGCAAACGTGCAGCTTGCCGTATTAGAATTATAGCAGCCAGCCATTCGAAGGCCAATTTCAAACATATAAACGTTTGACGACACTTCAAGTGCACGGCGATCATTAATCCACCCATACGTTCTCCGGCCAATTGAACTCTTCTCGATAAAACCACCTAGACCATCATTGAGACGAATAATTCGGTCATGCAATTGACTACCAGGTGAGATAATCCCTTCTTGATACCCTGTTAGTACACTAGCTCCTTTAATAGATGACCCCATCTCAAATACTTTGTTCACCGTGCCGAGATGATCGGCATACGTCGAGCGCTCCATATCATGGGGATCGAAATAACCTGCCATTGATAAGATATCACCCGTTTTCGGGTCCATAAAGATCGCATACGCGGAACGATCTAACAGAAATGGATTACCATTTGTCACTTCTTTCTCAATCGCTTGCTCGACGACTTGCTGTAGCTCCATATCTAGCGTAAGAACAAGGTCGTTCCCTCTTTGCCCTTCTCGTTCGTCAATATCGCGATTGACAGTTTGACTTCCTGATTGGGTCATCACACTTTCGACAACCGCTTTCTGTCCACGGAGTACATCCTCGTATTGCGCTTCGATAAAGCTCGTTCCAACAATATCAGAACGATCATACCCACGTGCAAGGAAAGCATCTAATCGCTCTCGCGGAATTTGACCTGTTGAACCAAAGAAGCTCCGGAATGATTCTCCATACACATAGGAACGTCGTGAATCTCGTAAAATATCAACTCCATCCAAACGGTAAAGATTTTCACTAATAACATGTGCCTCTTCTTCGGATATATCTCGTTTAATTCGCTGTGGTGTATTCGCATATCCACGTACCATTTCACGAAACACAGCGACTGTTTGCAGCTCATCCTCAGAAACGGCTTCCACCATTTCATCGGTGATCGCTTCAATTTCCAATAAATATTCTTCCGTATTATCTAAATCTCTACGCTCTTCTGCTGGAACTAGCTCCAATCGATCTTCCTGACTCATATTAATAAGAATATAATCACGTATATCACGATCGGTTACACGACTTGTATCCATTTCTAGCAATGGAGAAAGCTCAGTCGCTACTCTCATTAACTCTGCATTACTAGTTCCTTCAGATGGGTTCGTATAAGTGATAGATAGCTCTAATTCATTGTCTACAACAACATGACCATAACGATCAAACATAACCCCTCTAGGTGCATCAATACGGGCTGTCGCATTGCTCGTTCTTTGCAATTCCTTCACATACTCTTCCCCTTCAACGATTTGCACCATTCCTAATCGCAAGATTAATGCTGCAAATAGAATGAACACAGCGAAGAAGAGTACATTTAAGCGTGCAGGAACATGATGCTTTTTCTTGCCCTTTTTCATTCTCCCCACATCCCGTTCCTCCTTGCATAACAGAATAGACACCCACTTAAGGTGTCTATTCTATTTCATAAAGTGTGACCCGCGTATGCCGTTGCTTCAATTGTTTCATGAACCTACACTCGTAGGTGGGTGTTCGCAGAATCTCTTCCAGTGTCCAAGTCACGTTGGCTTACTGTCTAACATTCAATATAGAACTCCCTTTTTTCAATCAAGGTTCGAAACAAGGAGAAGCTGACTAACACGGCAGGCGTTGTTATTTGTTTTGTTTGATTATATTATACCACTCGATTGACGATTGTCAAATGGAAACGCTATCATTGTATAGCTATTTTTTATACCGTTGTACTACCTGAATCACCCTCACCTTTATCCTGTCTTGAGAAGGCATAATTGTCTCCGCCTTTGTTCGGATTGAAATCAACCTTCCGGATAAAGAAGTATATGACCGCATGACCAGCTCCTAAAATAAGGAGCAATATCGGAATCCCTCTTTCTTCAGAAAAGAAGGTAACCGTCGCAATAAACGTTAACACTGATACAATTCGACCTGTATTTAGAAATAATTCTCTTACAACAATGTATTCAACTCTCATCTCTGCCGCCTTCCAGCCCTTCCCAATGACATCATACGTAAGTGAGACATATGGAACTAGAAGGAGTGGATAAGCCATTGAAATAATAACCCCATATGTGATTAATTTCGTAAATGTTAACTCTCCAAAGACGATAATGAAGATAGCTAAATATAAAATAGTCCCACCAATGAAAATAAACCTTTTTCTACGTGTTGACTTAATCACTCTTGTTACAACATAATATGCAAGAAATTGCACCCCTGATGCAACGAGCCCGTATGTACCAATCGCTAGTTCACTTCCCGTTGCAATGTACACCCAAACAACAATGACGAACATAAATGTCCCTTCACGTAGCCCTTGAAAAAAATGAGCATGTAATATTTGCTTCCAATTGCGATTCTTTTTTCGTTCAGCCAAAATCCGTTTGAAAAAAAAACGACCTTCTGCAGAGCGTCGCTTTAGCATAAAACTCATTAATACTGCAATGACAAATAAAATTAATGATATTGTGAAAATGACCGTATAACCGGTGAATTTATTCATTTTCGTAATAATAATACCTGACATAATCGGTCCAATCATACCAGCAAATGATGTTAAAAGGCCTAAAAAGCCATTAAAAAAATCCCTCGTTTCAGGCTCTGTAATTTCAAAGGTTAGCACATTAAAGGCTAGCCAATAAAATCCAAACCCCATCCCTAATAGTATACCTAGCACGATTAAATACGAATTGGCTCGATCCCCTAGCAGGAGCACGGTTGTGAAAAAGACCGCTAATGTTATAACTCCAGCTCTTAACACGATCACTCGATCTATTTTCTTTGCGACTTTCCCAGCAAAAATGAAGGCAATAGGCTGCATCACGACCGAGCCTAAATTATATAAAGCCAAATCAATAAATTCACCGGACTGCTTCCATAAATAAACGTTCACAAATGTATTTGATAAGGCTACACTTAAAGCGTATAAACCGCCTATTATTAATAACAAAACTAAATCGCGTGTTACTTCTATATCTCCAATGACCTTCTTAATGAACGATACCTTCACGAATCTCCACCACCCTCACAGATAGTGTGTCACGTAAGAAAGTCGTTATACACACGAAAAATACAAAGAAGCATTACGATAAAGAAAGGATTCCCAACACAAAGAAAGAGCTTAAGCCAAAGGCTCAAGCTCTTAAAACATTCTTATTTTGCTGCACTATAAAGCTTTGCAACCTCGTCCCAGTTCACTACATTCCAAAATGCATTTATGTAGTCTGGACGACGATTTTGATAATTTAAATAGTAGGCGTGCTCCCAAACATCTAATCCAAGAACTGGTGTCTTACCTTCCATTAATGGTGTATCTTGATTTGGAGTACTTGTAATCGCTAGCTTACCGCCATCAACAATTAACCAAGCCCATCCTGAACCAAAACGAGTCGCACCAGCATTTGCAAATTCTTCTTTGAATTTGTCAAAGCTTCCGAACGCTTCGTCAATTGCTGCTGCTAGCTCACCTGTTGGCGCGCCTCCACCATTTGGGCTTAGAAGCTTCCAGAATAATGTATGGTTAGCGTGACCACCACCATTATTACGAACTGCCGTACGGATGCTTTCTGGAACAGCATCAAGGTTAGATACTAGCTCCTCTACACTTTTACTTGCAAGCTCATCATGTCCTTTAAGGGCATCATTTAGCTTCGTTACATAAGTGTTATGATGCTTTCCGTGGTGAATGTTCATTGTCGCTTCATCAATGTGTGGCTCTAATGCATTTGCTGCGTAAGGTAATTGTGGTAATTCGTATGCCATTTAAATCTCCTCCTACAAACTAGTTTTTTAAGGTTAACTTAATAAACAAAAATGTTTAAAAAGTCTTTCCATCACTTACATTACCAAAATTTAAATATCGTTGCAACAAATAATGCTTACGAATCTAAAAAGAGGTCATGCATACTTGAAAACCTTTTTTACTATACCCATGAACGTCTATCATTAAACAAATAAAAAAAGCCCCTTTAAAAGGCGCCTTATCATTTCTTATGTATGGCGGAGGAAGAGGGATTCGAACCCCCGCGCGGTTTAACCCGCCTGTCGGTTTTCAAGACCGATCCCTTCAGCCGGACTTGGGTATTCCTCCATAAATAAGTTGGTGGACCCTGTAGGACTCGAACCTACGACCGATCGGTTATGAGCCGACTGCTCTGACCAACTGAGCTAAGGGTCCTTTATGTATAATGGTAGCGGCGGAGGGGATCGAACCCCCGACCTCACGGGTATGAACCGTACGCTCTAGCCAGCTGAGCTACACCGCCATGGCTCCACAGGTAGGATTCGAACCTACGACCGATCGGTTAACAGCCGATAGCTCTACCACTGAGCTATTGTGGAACATTTTCAGAAAGACAAGAATTATAATAACATGGGCTAATTATAGTGTCAATCATTTTTTCAAAACTCATTTAACACTGCTTTCATAAAGTACCATAAATGCATCAAAGTGACAACCACTTTCAAAAAAATCGTTATGCTTTCATATTAGAGGCGTCCAAAATAACTCTTTATAGACGCCTCCCCATTCATTGAAGTCATTAATGATGATCGTCTGCGATAACTGCTTCGGCAATATTAACTGAATGATCACCAATCCGCTCTAAATTACTAACAATATCAACAAAGACAATTCCGGCAGACCCTGTACATTTCCCTTCATTGACACGTTGAATATGTTTCTTTCTAAGCTTTCTTTCCATTTTGTCAATTTTCTCTTCCTTTTCAATGACTGAATTCGCCATATCATGATCAAGGAGCTCTAATGACTGAATCGCTTCTTTTAGAGTAGACAAAGTTAGATCACACATTTCCTTTAAATCATCTACTGCACTTTCCGTTAAATTGACCTTATTGGCTTTTTGATAATCTTTAAGCTCGACAATGTTTTCAATGTGATCGCCAATCCGTTCAATATCTCGAACCGTATCCATCAAAACCGAATGTAGCTTCGAATCTTGATCAGATAATGATCTTGAGGAAATTTGAATTAAATAATCGGTAATTTTTCGGTCTAAATTATTTATCGCTTCTTCAAATTGAACCGCAATCTCAGCATGACGTTTTTGACCGTTCACCAAATATTGGCTGACTTCATGAAGACCTTTTTCCGAAAATTCAGCCATCCGTAACACTTCCTGCTTCGCTTGTCCTAAAGCAATCGCTGGTGAACTTCCGATGAAACGAGGATCAAGATGCTTTGCTTTATACTCAATGCTGATCTCATCACCTGGTATAAGCTTCGTCACAATCATCGCCAATACGGCTACGAATGGGAGCTGAATTAATGTATTTGACACATTAAAAATACCGTGTGCAAAAGCAATTTGCATTCGTTCATTTAAGCCTAGTTCTACTGATAAATACGTAACAAAATGTAAGAAAGGATAAAACACTAATAAAACGATAATCGTTCCAATTAAGTTAAATATGACATGAGTTAACGCAGCACGTTTCGCTGCAATCGACGCTCCAATTGAGGCTAATATCGCTGTAATCGTCGTTCCTATATTATCACCAAATAAGACTGGCAATGCCGCATCTAATCCCATAGCCCCTTGTTCATATAACTGCTGTAATAACCCAATTGAGGCACTTGAGCTTTGGACAGCGACTGTAAATATTGTACCGATCAAAACACCTAAAAGAGGCATAGCACTCATACTAACCGTTAAATCAGCAAACATTTGTAAATCACGAATTGGGCGCAAGCCATCTCCCATTAATTCAAGACCATAGAATAAAGCCCCAAAGCCAAATATGACTTGTCCAAAGTTGTTTACTTTTTTATTTTTAAAGAAGAAAATAAGCGCTGCACCGAATGCGATAATCGGCAATGCGTAAGCGGAAATTTTAATTCCAATAATGAAGGCCGTAACGGTTGTCCCTACATTAGCCCCCCATAATAACACCAATCGCTTGCTTTAATGTCATAAAGCCGGCGTTCACTAATCCAATCGTTAAAACAGTCGTTCCTGTACTTGTTTGCAACAAAACTGTTACAAATATTCCTGCAAAAACCCCCATAACAGGATTTGTTGTGAATTTGTCTAGAATATCACGTAATCTCTCCCCAGCTACCTTCTGTAGACCATCCCCCATAAATTTAATACCGAATAAGAAAATGCCTAGACCACCAAAAAACATGAACAAGAGCGTCTGTAAATCCAAAATCCTCATCCCTTCATTTGAAAGTCATGTCGCTTCTTTTTTTATCTATATATTCGACAAAGCTCAACATGGACACCTAGTCTATTATTAAGTATTTCGTCACCGTTTGTAAACACAAAAGTGAGAAATAATTTAAATTACTTTTACCATTTTATAAGAAGTTACATAAAAGGCTTATTTCAAGCTCGACTTTGATCAAAAAGATCACATTTTTACTAACTAAAAACTGACTCTATGTTAAAGTTTTGATAATATATATTCGTATCGTTAATTCGGAAAGGAATGTCGTATGAACTTTTTCAGTTGGTTTTATAAATGTCTGACTCAATTTAAAGTAATCGCTTATAGCCGTTTTCGTCCTATCACTTCAACCATTGGTCATGTGTTTTTATTCGTGCTCTTAGCAAGTCTTCCATATTTCTTTATGATGAATACGTCGATCTATCATTCCGCGCAACAACTAAAAGATACGATCCATTTAGGACTACCATCCTTTTCTATTGAGAATGGCGAACTATTACTAGAAGAAGATATACCCTATTTCCAATTAAAGAACGATCAGCTCGGGACGCTTCTTTTTGACCCACATCGATCTTTTTCAGAGGATAACTTAGACGACAGTCGCGGAATTGTATTCTCTCAGCACTCTTTGCATATCATTAATTATGACGAGTCATTTACTGTCTCTTACTCTCTATTAGGTTTAAATGGTGTAAATGAAGGAGACATCATCGATCATGTAGAACAGCTGCATAGTTTTATACCGCTGTTATTAGTCATTATCACTCTATTCCTTTATGCTATTCTATCTGGCTTTGCTTATTTAGGAATCACTCTATTAGCGTTTCTTGCTCTATCTATTCGGCAAAAACGCAACCTTGAATATCGCCATCTTTGGAGTATAACCGCACATGCGATCACATTGCCGACCCTTGTCTTTTTTTGGTAGATACGTTAATAATCGATCTTCATATTATTTGGTATGTCATTGTTAGTATGAGTATGATTGCTCTTAGTATTCGTCAAATTCCTCTAGCTCGCAAAAGGAATTAAAAAATACTCGTTAAAGTAATCGGGACAAGAATTTTTGATAACGTTTTTCATTTTGACTAAAAAAAGTCGCAACAGCTATATTCTAGCTGTTGCGACTTTTTTAATCTTTCTCTTCGTTCTCATCAATCTGTTTCACGACAATTCGGGTTCCATCAACTGATACGACAATGATATCTACATTGGCCTCCAGCCACTGTCCGCCGCTTGTTGCACTGTACTGACGTCCTTCGATGGCAATTGAACCAGTAGGGCGAAATGGACTTAATGTTCGACCTTTCTTTCCTACAAGCTCTTTATATTCATCGTTAATTGAATTATACCCTAAGTCACTGGTTAGTCGATCCTTTAAGGTCATCCTTGCCCATAAATTCCTTGAAGGAAATACTTTTAAGAAGAGCAACGAGCTGAACCCACCAAGGATAAACCCCATCGAAACAAATACACCATAGAGAAAGGTCGGTGAAGGAATTGCTAGACCTACAATCATTAAGACAACACCTATAAGTGCAACCGTACCATCAGTAATAACCTTCCCGTCTATAATAATGAGTAATAATCCTACAACATATAAAATAACGACCCACATACCTGCATCTACTGAAACATGATAAGAGAAAAAAGTCGCCATAATCGCAACACCAAGAATGGCAAAAATCCCTTTCGCCTTCACAAACAATTCACCAATCAAAAATAACGTACCTAAAAATACAAATAAAAAGCCAATTGTTTCAGAATCTAACCATTGCATCATTCCACCTCCTATTCTCACTACACTATTATTTACGTTCATCACATTAATTGGTTTCACTTACGTTCAAATCTAATTATAACAATTCATATTCAATCAAAAAAGAGTCTCGCACATATTAAAAGGTTGTCCAAAGGAGCTATTTGCCCCTTTAAGAACAACCTCTAACAATGTCTTCCACATCAATCGTAATGATTAACTAAACCAGCCTTTTATCACATCAATAAGACGACTAAAGAAATCCAATACACTACGAATAAAGCTTTGCGTTTCTTCACGGTTCAAATAATCCCCTAAGTTATCACGCACTTTATTAATTTGGTTTTGTACTTGGTTCCAGTCAATATTTAAATCCTTCATTCGCATAAACAACGAAATAAGCCCATTAAGCTCTTCATCTGTTAGTGTAATACCCATTTCATTAGCAATACGTTGTATGAGCGCACGAAGATCCTCTTCTGATTCAATCGGCTGATCTCCTATTTCCTCTTTAATTCGGTTCATTAATTCCGTCGCATTTTCAGCACCGATCGTATGACTGAGCTCCCCAGTCTTCACCATCTCTTCATTGGCAATTTGCTTCTGCTCTTCAGGTATTTCAATCTCCATTGCTACTTCGTACGCTTTTAATAGTCCCGTTAGAGCAGCTGTACCCGAAACATCAATTGGAGCTGTTACATAAATTTCTGCATCCTCTACACCTGCTGTAATTAAGGCATTCATGTACATTTCATCAGAAATCCAATCAATTCGATTCGTCTCGACCGAAAGACCTTCTCCACTTTCCAACAACGTAATCTTTGATGAAGAAAGAGCGTTCGTCCCAATTCTACTAGCACTAATGTAGCTTCCTAAATATTGATGCTCCTCCTCATTGGAGACATAGACAATGAGGTTGTCTTCTGTCACGCCCATTTCATTCATTAGCTGCTGCCGTTGTGACTCACTTAAATCCTCACCTAACGTGACAATCACATCACCAGGCATTGCATCTGCCAACGCAACAGCAGGTAGAATCGTTGGTAGAAGAAGAAGTCCTATTAAAAAGAACAAAAAGCTTTTTGTTATCATTCGTTTCATCATTTTCACTACTCCTCTGCATTCATACTTCCATCATAGATCAATAATCCATGATCTATTCTTTAAAGAAACACCTTTTTCACAAATAAAAAAAGGGACTTAAGACTTATTTTCAACTTATATATGTGACATTTTCTCGTGATCACAATCATGTCCAAGCGGAAAACAGCGCCAGCTCATCATCATAAACAAAGCTAGTCCACTTATAAAAAAGAAAGCATTAAAAATAAGTTGCTCGACATTTGTCATCCAAATACCAAACATAACAGGCCCTAAAGCGACACCTAAAAATCGTATCATTGAATAGCTTGCAAAGACCGTACCTCTCGTTTCATTTGACACAATAGCTGCTAGTGCCGCATTAGCAGCAGGCAAGAAGATACCAAGACCAGCTGCAAAGAAAAACATCGCTAGTACGATTAATGAAAAGCTTTCACGAGCAAACAGTCCTAATGTTCCAGCAATCATCAGCATCACACCATAAATCATCATCTGTTTGTACATATCCGTACTATTTTTCAAAAATCGCCCTGTTACATAGGAACATACCGTTAGCCCTATAAGAGGACAGGCAATTACGGCTCCATTCCATTCACTAGGAAAAGGCGAAGCTTGTTCTGATACATACGATAAAAAAAATAAATAACCAAACAACAAAAACATTCCGACTCCCCCACCATACGTAATTGGAAGAAGCCAACGCCAGTGCTCTCGCCACAATTGCTTTTGCGAGTGAACGACCTTTTTCAGTGAAAGCGACGAGTTCGTTATTGATTCTTTTCGTATCGAAATAAAAAGGCCTGCTAATGCAAGTAGTGAAATAGCCAAATATAAAATAAAGCTTATATTCCACGTTAAGAGTAATATAAAACCTCCTATAATAGGACTGATCAATTTCCCAACTCCATTATACACTTCAATTGTACCAAACGCTTTTAACCGTTCTTTCCCTCTATATAATTCAGCAATAAAAGCCATCGCCAATGGGCTTACGATTCCAGCACCGATCCCTTGGATGATACGTCCAGCAATAAGAACGTTCCATGAAGTACTCACATGAAATAATGCAATCGTTGAGAGGATGCACCCACCTATAATGAGAAGCAAGCCAATAGCGCAAATCCGCTTCCGACCAAAACGGTCTGAAACGACTCCCCCAATTAGAACAAAAAAAGCAGCAGGAACCGAGAAGCTCGTTAAAAACCAACCACTTTCAACGGTTGTTAACTGAAATGATTGTTGAATAAATGGCACTTGTGGAATGAATAAAGAATTTCCCATTACCATGATAAAAGGCAATAAGCCAATGAAAAATAGTGTATATGACATTTTGGAAACCTTATTAATCACTTTATTCACCACCTTATTCATTATACGAAGAATTTTTTTCCATAATAAGCATAAATCATTCATTGCAATCATATACTTCTTTAGTAAGAGAATACCGAGGAGGACAAGCATATGAAAAGGCTGTTGGCATTTATTTTTATTTTCATTTTTTTATACAGCACTTATTATGATCTAACGATTGGTACATTACCCAACGGACTTTCTCAAAGAGATCAACTAGAAGAACTTTCGACAGAAACAAAAAACAATGAAGTGCCTACAAAAGAAGTCATTACATCAAACGATGAACCATACGAAGTTATTCAAGTAGAGCATGGACAAACCGTTCTTTCTATCGTCGAGCATTTACATACAGGACCGATTCCAGCAACGATCCAAGAAATTATTTTTGATTTTAAACAATTAAATGGTATTGAACCTGAAGAAATGCAAGTTGGACACGAATATTTGTTTCCAATCTATCCTTAACCACTTATCTATACATGTCATAACCAATCTACTCGCACCCTTTTTGTACAACCTCATAAAGACCATTTATTTTGGAAATTTTTAAGTCAGTTAGTTTTATCCTTGCCAAATGAAACAAGTCATTGATAAAATGAATAAGACTGTCTTAGGAATTTGTGAAGGTTTCCCTTCAAAACAAAGGAGCGATTGGTCAATGACCGAAATAATTCATCGTACAAAAACTCGTCCCGTAAAGGTCGGAAATTTGACGATTGGTGGAAATAATGAAGTTGTCATTCAAAGTATGACAACCACGAAAACACATGATGTAGACGCGACGGTTGCAGAAATTAATCGACTTGAAGAAGCCGGCTGTCAAGTCGTCCGAGTGGCATGCCCGGATATGCGAGCAGCCGAAGCGATCGCCGACATTAAAGCGAGAATTAACATTCCGCTCGTAGTGGATATTCATTTTGATTATAAGCTAGCCCTAAAAGCCATTGAAGGCGGAGCTGACAAAATTCGAATTAATCCAGGAAATATTGGTAGACGTCATAAAGTAGAAGCTGTCGTAAAAGCAGCAAAAGAAAAAGGAATCCCTATTCGAATTGGTGTCAATGCAGGCTCTTTAGAAAAACGTATTTTAGACAAGTATGGTTATCCAACGGCAGATGGAATGGTTGAAAGTGCCCTCCATCATATTAAGATTCTAGAGGATCTTGATTTTCATGACATTATCGTTTCGATGAAAGCATCCGATGTGAATTTAGCGATAGAAGCATATGAAAAAGCAGCAAAATCATTTGATTATCCTCTTCATCTCGGTATTACTGAATCTGGAACACTCTTTGCTGGTACTGTAAAAAGCGCTGCCGGTCTAGGTGCTATTCTAAACTTAGGCATTGGTAATACGGTTCGAATTTCGTTAAGTGCCGACCCTGTAGAGGAAGTGAAAGTCGCTAGAGAATTATTAAAATCATTTGGATTAGCAGCCAATGCAGCAACTCTTATATCTTGCCCTACATGTGGTCGAATCGAAATTGACCTAATAAGCATTGCCAATGATGTTGAAGAGTATATCTCTACCATTAAAGCTCCAATTAAAGTAGCCGTTCTCGGATGTGCTGTAAATGGACCAGGAGAAGCACGTGAAGCCGACATCGGTATCGCTGGTGCTCGTGGAGAAGGATTGCTTTTCCGTAAAGGTGAAATTGTTCGTAAAGTACCAGAAGAAACAATGGTTGATGAGCTTAAAAAAGAAGTCGATAAAATAGCAGAAGAATACTTTGCCAAAAAAGCGGAAGAAGAAACGACCGTCTAACTCAATGCGAAAGGGAGTGCTGATGCACTCCCTTTCTTCATGATCTCCCGCTAGAAAAATGGTGAAAAGAATACGGTCATAATAATGGAAACCGCACCAATACCAATTGCCCAATTCCCCATTGCATTTGATCCAACTCTTCGTGAAATAAACCCAACAACAATACCTGCTGCTCCAAGCAATACCGGTAAGAAAAACAATGACAAGATCGAAAGTACGATCGCAAATGTACCGACGCCACGCCCCGCAGCTGCATCATTAGGATTAGCTTCATCTGTTTCTACATCTTCAGAGCGTCTATCTATTCCAATCCCATTTGCATATTCCATCGCTGTTTCCTCATCGTAATCCTCATCATACGTATATTCAGGAGCATACTCTTCCTCGTAGTTTGCTTCTGAATTATATTCATCATTCGGTTCTGAGCTCAAACCTTGTCCGTTGTCTCGACCTTCAACATGGTTATTGACCAGTGTTAATGAGCGATCATTATCATCAACTAAGCGAACAGGCTCATTTTGATTTGGCCCTTTATTTTCTGCCATAAGGAGTCCCTCCTTTTTGAGATATGTTCGGGGAACAGTTTTAGTATGACTCATTCTCTTCAAAATTATCGTTGTTAAACATTAGAAATTGATGACTAGACCTTGCTGCAAAATTACTGTAAGGTAAATAGTGTTGAGGTGATAAATATGAACAAGAAAATGCGTATGGGATTTGACATTGACGGGACAGTTACTGATCCAAATACATTTATTCCCTACCTAAATAAACATTTCAAAAAAAATTTAACGCTAGATCATTTAATTGAATATGACTTAACGTCAATATTAGGCATTACGGAAGAACAATTTTGGGATTGGATGGGACAATTTGAAGGAACGATCTATTCAGAAGCTCCGATTGCAATGAATGCAAAACAGATTTTACACGAATGGGACAAACAACATGACCTTATTTACATTACAGCAAGAAGGAAGTATTTAACTAGTATTACCCATCAATGGTTTACCGAAAAACAACTACCATTTGATCACATTGAATTAGTCGGCAAACACGATAAACTCGACGCCATTAAAGAACATCGAATAGATATCTTTTTTGAAGACAAGCATGATAATGCAGTCGCGATCGCTGAAGAGTTTCAAATTCCAGTCATCTTATTAGATACCCCCTACAATCGCCTACCAGCACCTGAACTCGTCATTCGTGCTACAAATTGGCTAGAGGCAAAGGCATGGGTGGAAAAGTGGTTAGCCGAGCAAGCGCTACAGCGACAATAAATAGCTAACCGTCAGTGGAGAAACACACATCCTCCAGTGTCAACAAAAAACAGACGAAATAACGTAGAGACGCCTTTGAGAAATGATTCTCAAAGGCGTTTTGTCTACAGTCTGGAGTGTGGCTAAGAAAAAGCCTCACATAATGTTAACATTTCGGTTGAAACGTATGACAGCACGTTTGGGCAGGTTCCTCTGCATGATTTGTTTGCTCACTTAATTCTTCACTGAACTCTGAAGAATAGTCACGTTGTGCATGCGCATCCATTTCCACTAAAATTGCTTCCGCTTGACAGCGGTTTCCATCTCCCCAATAAGAGCAGTTTGATACATGACACTTCACAACCGGTTTGGCCATTTGTATCCCCCTCCTAATTCTTAGCTTGTACAAGCGAAGGGAAATCTCTCGTGTGAAGAGATGGAATTATGACTTACAATCTTCACACTTACCATAAATTTCGAATTTATGTCCTGTCACCTCAAAATCTGGATATGAACTTGAAATGGAATCCATTGGACAGTTATCAATATGCTTCGTTTTGCCACATTCTAAACAGATTAAATGGTGATGGTGAGAGTTCGTAGAACATGTAAAACGAAATCGTTTTTCACCTTCTAATTCTGTTGTTTCCAATATTCCTAATTCTGAAAACAAAGCTAAATTGCGATAAATCGTGTCAAAGCTCATACCTGGGTAATCAGGCTGTAAGAACTCTAACACATCCTTTGCCGATAAATACCTTTTTTCATTCGCAAATAAATGTAGCATGTCCTCACGTTTACCTGTATGCTTATATCCACGTTCCTTTAGACAATTCATTGCTTCAGTTACATTCATTCCTTATCACTCCTCTTACCGATGTAGCCTGTATATAAATGACGATTTATTTAACTAGTACCTGCTTTCCTTTCTTATATACTAACACCAAAGTAAGAATAAACAAAGCAACAATCACGATCATCCCACCTGTAGCAATCATAAACTGATAAGAAAGGTACATTCCCATTAATACCGCAAGTTCAGCAAAGATAATCCCAAGAATCATTAGTTGCTTAAAGCTTTTCGCTAATTGAATACTCGTTGCGACGGGAATGACAATTAAAGCACCTATTAACAAAATACCGACGACTTTAATCGACATCGAAATCATAAATGCTGTTAAAATGGCAAAAATTAAATTGATTGCTCGCACAGGAATCCCTGATGTTTTCGCAAACTCATGATCAAATGATACGGAGATAAACTCTTTGTATAAAAATAAAACAACCAATAGAATGACAAATGTCGTTGCTAAAATAAAATAGATGTCACCCATTGTTACACTGACAATGCTTCCAAACAAATACGAATACCATTCCTGATAGCCTGTCCTTGCCAAGCTAATAAAAATCGCACTTAATCCAATCCCTGTAGACAAAATAATCGGAACTGCTAATTCCTGAAAATCCTTATAAATCGTTCGGAGACGTTCTGTCAACAGAGCGCCTACTATCGCAAACAATAAACCGAAGAAAATAGGACTAACAGATGAAAACCAGTGGCTCATCGTTCCTAACAAAACACCTGCTGATATTCCCGTTAACGTAATATGTGAGATCGATTCTGAAATAACAGACACTCTTCGAACGAGTAAAAACGAACCAATAATAGGAGCTATCAAGCCAATAATCACTCCTGCAACGATCCCACGTTCAATAAATGATAATTCAATCATATAATTCGACCTTCTTTCTCTTGATTGTCGTCTTTATCGTTAGTGAAAGAAGTAAGATACAAACCGCTACCATCACAATCATCCCACCAGGTACAACATCGAGATAAAAGGCAGAAATAAGACCAACAATGACTGAAAGCTCACCAAATACGATCGAATAAATAAATAATTGCTTAAAGCCTTTGGCAAATCGCATCGCTGCAGCTACAGGTAACGTCATAAGCGCTGATACGAGTAAAATTCCAACAATCCTCATCGAAACAACAATGACTAAAGCCACCAGCACAATAAAAATAAAATGAACGAGCTTTCGATTAACTCCTGACACAATGGCTTGATCTTCATCAAAGGATAAAAAGAATAATTCCTTGAAAAATAATATAATCACAATTAAGACAGCGCCTGTAATGACACTTATCGTCCAAACATCTTGTCTACTAACAGCCATCACAGTTCCAAATAAATATTGAAACAAATCATTATTAAATCCATTTGCCAATGAAAGAAAAACAACACTTAACCCAATACCACCTGACAAAATAATCGGTATCGCAATTTCTTTATAATACGTATAAGCGGTTCTTAGCTTCTCAATGAGCAACGAACCGATAACCGAAAAGAACATCCCCATCGAATAAGGCCAGCAATGGGAAGCTGAGGCCATGTCTTACCGATAAATAAACTTGCAGCAATTCCAGCTAACGCAATATGACTCAAGGCATCTGCAATTAGAGATAGTCGCCTCACGACAAGGAAGACACCTAATAGCGGAGCCAAAAAGCCAATCAATATTCCTGCATATAGTGCATTTTGTAAAAACTCGTACCGTAAAAACAATTCAATCATTTCGTTAATGCCCTCCATGATTATGAGTGAGCAAATGTACGTCATGACCGTAAAAGGCCGATAAGTCTTGATTGGCTTCAAATTCGGCTGTGTTGCCATGAAAATGAAGAGACTTATTAAGACAGGCGACATCTGTTACATGATCCGTCATTGCCCCAATATCATGAGTCACCATAATCAAAGTAATCCCTTTTTCACGATTTAATTGATCAAGCAAGGAATAAAACTGCTGGACACTATTCACATCAACACCAACTGTCGGTTCGTCAAGGATAAGAAGCTCAGGGTCACTTACTAAGGCACGAGCGATGAAGACACGCTGCTGCTGACCACCAGAAAGCTCGCCAATATTTTGGTGAAGATACTCACTCATCCCTACTAATTCTACCGTCTCTCTAACTTTTTGCTTATGCGCTTTTGTTAAAAAACGAAACATCCCCACTTTTCCATACAATCCCATTGATACGACCTCAAATACAGTAGCAGGAAAACCACTATTAAAACTGTTAGCCTTTTGTGAAACAAACCCAATTTTATCCCACATACGAAATTTAGACACTTTCGTACCAAACAATTCTATTTGACCTTGTTGCATCGGTAATAAGCCAAGCATTAATTTAATAAGTGTAGATTTACCAGAGCCATTTGGTCCAACTAACCCTAAAAAGGCTCCCTTCCGTACAGTAAAAGATATATCCTCAAGGACATTTCGATGATCGTAACGAAAAGAAACTTGATTCATTTTAATGGCTACATTTAATTGCTGTTTCGTCATCTTTGTCCACCTTCTTTTTTCATATAATTGAGTAAGAATAATTACGATTTAATTTGTATCCTTTCCTATTATAGACCTTTTTTGTCATCTGTCCACCCATAAGCTATACTAATGAAAAGTTCCCTCATAAATTTTTTTTAAAACTGATTTGGTTAGGAGTGCTAGCATGTCTACTTTATTTGCAATCGTTGATATGGGCTCGAATTCGATACGTCTTGTCATCAATGAAATAGAAAAAAATGGTCGTTATAAGGAGCTATATAATTTTAAAACCGTTGCACGATTAAGCTCTCACCTCGATGATCAAGGGGTTTTATTAGAAAATGGCATTCAATTGATTCTTGATACATTATCTCGCTTCCAAACCATATTGAACGCCCACAACATTAAAAATGTCCAGATCATTGCTACTGCAGCAATGCGTAAAGCTGAAAATAAACAAGACATTATCAAATTAATAAAAAAGAAACTAAACCTCGACATTCAAATTTTATCTGAATATGAAGAGGCTTTTTATGGTTACTTAGCAGTCGTTAATTCGATGTCAATTGAAACCGGACTTACGATTGATATCGGTGGCGGAAGTACAGAAATAACCTATTTCAACAACAGAAAGCTCATTCACTATCACAGCTTTCCATTTGGCGCCGTTACATTACAAAAGCAGTTTTTTTCATCTGATCAGTCGCAATCGAAACAAATTCAGTTATTGCGGAAATTTATTTTAAATGAGCTCAAGACTTTATCATGGTTAAAAAAGCTCACTGTACAATCCGTTATTGGCATTGGTGGAAGCGCTCGTAATATATCTTTGATACATCAAAGACAGTCACAGTATCCACTGACAGGGATCCATCAGTATGAATACCCAACAAGTGATCTCATGCAAATGAATCAGCAGCTTCAACGAACCAATTATGTTGAGCGTTTAACAATTGATGGTTTATCAAAAGATCGAGCTGACATTATTATACCTGCAGCTGAAGTAATCGCATCTATAGTTCATTATGTGAAAGCCGAAACATTTATTATGAGTCGTAAAGGATTAAGAGATGGTGTCTTTTATGAAGAATTACTACGTAAAATGGAGACAACCTTTTTTCCTAATGTTGCTGAGGAAAGTTTTTTTCAATTAGCACAATCCTATGAAATACCATTGGATCAAGCTAATCAAATTCATTTTATTGCAAAGAAATTATATGAACAACTCTCACCTCTTATAGTAAAGCATAATGAAGATGAAACGTTACGTATCCTTCGCTATGGAGCGAATGTTTTTTACATGGGGAAATACATTAATCAGGAAGCGAGTAGTCAAAATACGTTTTACTTACTAACAAACATGACGATTGATGGTTTAAGTCATCAAGAACGGCTCGCAATCGCTTTACTTGCTTCCTTCAAATCAAAATCTCAGTTACAAACATATGCGAAGCCTTTCAAAAAGCTTTTATCTAAAATGGATATGAAATTATATGAAACATTAGGTGCTATATTAAAAATCGCTTATGTCCTTAACTGTTCCCATCAAAAAGCTATTATCGATATCGGAAAAATAAAAAAAGGGAAAACAAGCTACGTCATTCCTATTTTTTATAAGAATGATCCTTACTTTGAACAATTTTATGCAGACAAAAATATAAAACATTTAGAAAAAGCTTTAAAACAATCCTTTGTCTTACATTTCCAAGAGGCTACCGTTCTATCTCGCTAATCTTTACATAAAATTTACAATCAAATGTTAAAATGAAGTAATGAACTGTAGAGGAAGGTTGAGTTACATGGTGCAAAGTCAAAATAATACTAAAAAAACAATGATAGACCTTGAAAACCCGGCTTATTATAACAATCGAGAATTAAGTTGGCTTGCATTTAATGAACGTGTATTAGAAGAAGCTATTGATGAGCGAAATCCTCTGTTAGAACGACTTAAATTTTTAGCCATATTTAGCTCAAATCTTGATGAATTTTTTATGGTCAGAGTGGCTGGACTCCAAGACCAAGTAAAGGCAGGATTTAATAAACCTGAAAACAAAGCTGGACTAACACCTAAGCAGCAGCTTGCTCGCA
This sequence comes from Halalkalibacter hemicellulosilyticusJCM 9152, assembly GCF_000513115.1. Taxonomy (GTDB): domain Bacteria; phylum Bacillota; class Bacilli; order Bacillales; family Bacillaceae_D; genus Halalkalibacter; species Halalkalibacter hemicellulosilyticus. The sequence goes on along the minus strand of NZ_BAUU01000013.1, from coordinate 49,371 downwards.
TCTCGAAAAAAAATCACGCTTTAGTGCAATTACAAGATAATGTGTTTACTGAAACATTGCTACCAATGCTTTACCATGAAGGGTTTCAATTCTTATCTATTGATGAATGTGATGTCAAACAACTTTCCTTCTTAGAGGATAAGTTTCAGCACTACATTTTCCCAGTTTTAACACCAATGGCTATAGACGCCTATCGACCTTTTCCAATGCTTCTTAATAAGAGCTTAAACCTCGCTGTCTTATTATCAAAGCATGGGCAATCAGACCGTGACCAGCTCGCTATCGTTCAAGTGCCAGCTGTACTTACAAGATATATAAAGCTACCTGAATCAAATGGTAAGGAACAATATATACTACTTGAACATGTCATTAGCCATTTTATCTATCAATTATTCAAAGGATATACTGTGAAATCTGTTTCACCTTTTCGAATAACAAGAAATGCCGATTTAACGATTCATGAAGAGGGTGCACGAGACTTATTAAGTGAAATTGAAAAGGAATTAAAAAAACGAAAATGGGGCGAGGCAGTCCGTCTTGAAATGCAAGACGGACTGATGGATCAAAATGTTCTCCATTTACTACAAGATGTACTTGAATTGCACGAGAACGATATTTATTCGTTACAAGGACCTTTAGATCTAACCTTTTTATTTAAGCTTTATAAAAAGCTCGCTAAAGAACATGAACATTTGGCCAATGAAACATGGATTCCACAACCACCAGAGGATTTAATTGGTGAAGAAGATATTTTTGATGCTATCTCAAAAAAGATATTTTCTTACATCATCCTTATGAGTCCTTTCAACCTGTCGTTGATTTCATGACTAAAGCGGCTGATGATCCAAATGTATTAGCTATTAAACAAACACTCTATCGTGTGAGTGGCGATTCACCGATTATTCATGCATTAGCACTCGCTGCTGAGAACGGAAAACAAGTGACCGTCCTCGTCGAATTAAAAGCTCGCTTTGATGAAGAGAATAATATTCAATGGGCAAAGAAACTAGAGAAAGCTGGCGTTCATGTCATATATGGCATAACCGGCTTAAAGACACACAGTAAAATTACGCTCGTCGTACGTCATGATCACGGTCAAATTCAACGCTTCGTTCATTTAGGTACAGGAAATTATAATGATTCGACTGCCAAACTGTATACGGACATGGGTCTTTTAACTTCAAATGAAAAAATCGGCATTGATGCTACGAACTTTTTCAATCATTTAAGCGGCTATAGTGAAAAGCCTAATTGGCACTTCCTATCTACTGCTCCACTTGATATTCGCGATACGTTCGTTATGCTTATAGAACAAGAGGTTCAAGCTCATCTCGAATCAGGAAATGGACGAATCATCGCCAAAATGAATTCACTTACTGATAAACCGTTAATTTTAAAACTATATGAGGCCTCTCAAGCCGGGGTGAAAATAGATTTAATTGTTAGAGGAACTTGCTGTCTTCGCCCAGGTATCGACGGTGTAAGTGAAAACATTCGCGTGATTAGCATCGTTGACCGCTTTCTTGAACATAGCCGCATTTTTTATTTTCATCATGGTGGAAAGGAAAAGTTCTACCTATCTTCAGCAGATTGGATGACGCGCAATATGGAAAAAAGAATCGAAATTCTCTTTCCGATTATCTCACCTGCCATTCAATCGCGAATTAAAGATATTTTGGAACTCACCTTAATGGATAATATGAAAGCACGTGAACAAAAACCCGATGGAGATTATCAATACATCGAACGCCCCGCTCAAAAACAGCCAATACAAAGTCAACTGTACTTCTATGAAATGGCTTCCCGTTTTTTTATAAGTGACGCTGAATAGGCAAAGACGGTTCCTCCGTCTTTGCTTCCTTTTTTCATTGGCTTTCCCTTTCCATATGGGTAGGTAACGTAATCGTCACCGTGGTACCTACATTATACGTACTTTTAATTTGAAAGCTCCCCCCATGATCCTCAACTATTTTTTTACAAAGTGCCACTCCAATACCTGTTCCACTCTTTTTCGTAGTGAAAAAAGGGCGACCAATTTGGGCAAGAACGTCCTCAGGAATGCCTTTTCCATTATCTTCAACTGATATCGTATAGAATTCGTTATTTAAAGTTGTCTGAATATGCAACCGGCGTTCTACGTGCTCCTGTCCAAAAGCTTCAATTGCATTCCGTAATAGGTTTAACATGACTTGCTTAATCATTGACTCATTAACAAGAACTTTAACCTCTGTCTCAATAAATTGATACGATAAATGTACGTTATGCAATAAACATTCTGATTTCATAATCTCGACTAACGACTGCATAATATCCAATGGTGAATGGATATTCCTTCCACTCTTCTTCTTTGATACCGAAAGAAAATCTTCTATAATCGCATTCATGCGATCAAGTTCAGATAAAATAGTGGCATAATATTTTTCGTAATCATTAGTTAAATTCGATAGCTGCATAAATCCTTTGATGACCGATAATGGATTACGTAATTCGTGAGCAACACCTGCGGCAATATGTGACACCGCTTCCATTTGATGATGAAAGGTTAATAAATTTTGAAACTGCTTTTGTAAGCTTTTGTCTTCTATACAAATGATCACACGATCCATTGAGTAAGGTAATGCTTTCACAGAGTAAAGATTTTCTTCTAGTTCACACTCTACTGTCACACGTTCTCCACTCAACAATACTTTTTTTGTAGCAGTTTTCATACCTGAAAAAATCGGATGACTCAATTCCATTTCAGTTAATGATTTGTTTACAACATTATTTTCTTCAAGACGTAACGATTCTAAAACCGAATCATGACATTTAACAATATACAACTGGTTATTTACTTCAAGATAAGGAATGCCAAGATACTCCATCAGCTTGTAGTCTTTTTCATTCGAATGATCTTTTTTTATGGATATGATCGAATTCATTTGAGATGCATCCATTAAATATCGCACTCCTTTTTTTACCTTTGTAAAACTCCTATCACATTCCACAAATTAACAAGGCTATACATGCACATGTATTCATTAATAAACTTTCGACTAACTTTCTAGAAAACCCTTTTTTTCACTTAAATTATTTCTAGTTTTTCGAATTATACTTTTTGATTGAATCACCATTTATGATCGTTTTCATATGCTAAACACATAAAGAGTAGCCCATTTTATCATTACGTATGTTGAAAGAGGTGTCCTGATGAATAGTATTATGCAACAGCTTGTTAATCAGAAGGTTAATTCAATCACATCGCCTGAGCTTGTTCAATTAGCAAAGCAATATAACGTTGCTTTAAGTAAATCACAGGCCGATAAGGTTATCTCTATTTTACGTTCAGAACATATTAATGTCGCTGATCAAGCACAACTCGAACGCTTGTTACACCGTCTCCAAACAGAGGTTGATCCATATGTCACATCCGTAATCCAGCAACTTTTGAAGCAATTTTTATAAGCGTTGAGTGGAGCCGTTACAACGGTTTCAGTTATTATGATATTGGAATTCTTTCATAATAACGTGTAACGAGCGGAGCTGACGCCCCGCGAATTCCCTTACCCCTTCCTCGATTCTCCCTAATTTATACATTCTTAAATTATAAGAAAACGTTTAGTCCGCTTCCTCGCATAGACTAAACGTTTCTTATTTAAAATAGGATGCTACTATCCATTTGCACTGATAATCTTTTCAAGCAAATTATCTTCAAATTCCCCTTTTGCTAACATCTCTATTTCATGCTTATATGGTGGTTTTTTATTTTTCTTATCTTCACCAACATAAGGCGTTTCTAAAATTTTGGGAACGTCTTTTAATTGTGGGTGATGCACAATGTAATGAAGTGCTTTATAACCAATATGACCAAAACCAATATTTTCGTGGCGATCTTTCGCTGCGCCTTTTTCGTTCTTACTATCATTTACATGTAATACTTTTAATCGATCTAATCCAATAATACGGTCAAACTGATCTAATACACCATCAAAATCGTCTACAATGTTATATCCCGCATCGTGTGTGTGACATGTATCAAAACAAACAGATAACCTCTCATTATGAGTAACACCATCAATGATAGCAGCTAACTCTTCAAATGAGCGCCCACATTCGGAACCTTTTCCTGCCATTGTTTCTAACGCAATTTGGACATCACGCTTCTCTTCAAACACTTCATTTAACCCTGAGATAATCTTTTCAATCCCTGCTTCTGCACCTGCGCCAACATGCGCGCCTGGATGAAGTACAATTTGCTTTGAGCCTAACGCTTCTGTTCGTTCAATTTCAGAGCGCAAAAAGCGAACACCTAATTCAAATGTTTCTGGCTTGGTTGTATTTGCAATATTAATAATGTAAGGTGCATGAACGACAATGTCAGACATTCCGTTTTGTTCCATATGCTCTTGCCCTGCTTCAATATTTAATTCATCAATGGCTTTCCTTCTTGTATTTTGAGGAGCACCTGTATAGATCATAAATGTTGTAGCACCATAGGAGGCAGCTTCTTCACTTGCACCTAATAGCATTTTCTTGCCATTCATTGATACGTGCGAACCAATTTTCAATGTCATCATTTCTCTCTCCCTTTAAGCATTTCTATTTTTTCTGTCTTCTTTGTCGTTTTGCTTGTTCATCCTGTAATCGTTTTGCTTTTTTCTTATATCCTGGTTTTACTTTTTTAGGCTTAGCAACAGCTTTCCCACCTGTATTTACCTTCGCCACCTTCTTATGTGGACGGCTATCTACTGTTTGACGATTGACACCTTTTCTCTTTCCTGGAACCCCTAATGGTGGTCGATCGAGCATGATCCATTTACCTTGCTTATAATCAGCGTACGTAAATGAAATCCCTCTCTTTATTAACTTTTCAATCGCCTGTTGATCCTCTGGTTCAAAAATAGTAAAAGCAATGCCATCTGCGCCTGCACGTGCCGTTCGGCCAACACGATGAATATAAAAATCTAAGTCCTGAGGCAAATTATAATTAATGATATGACTAACTCCTTTAATATCAATCCCTCTAGCTGCTAGATCTGTTGCAACTAAATATTGAACCTTCACCTCATTAACAAGTCTCATCACTTGTTTACGTGCTCTCGGTTGTAATCCACCATGCAACCTTTCTACATTTAGGCCCTCATGAAGCAACTTATTTGCAACCTCATCAGCCTGCTCCTTCGTATTTGTAAATATAATCGCTAAATATGGATTAATTGACTTTGCTAACTCCGCAACAAAATCTAATTTTGCCCGATGACGTAACGGTACAATTCGATGTTCTATTTTCTTTGCTGCTACTTGATTAGGTTGAACTTGTACATGACGTGGATCATTCATATACTTTTTCAAGAAAGGCTGTAGCTTTTCAGGAATCGTCGCAGAAAACACCATCATTTGCAGCTGTTCATCCATCCTAGATGCAATTCGATCCACATCATCAATAAAGCCCATATCGAGCATTTGATCAGCTTCATCGACAACAAGCATTTTTGCTGTATGAACATGAAGAACTTGATCTTGCACTAAATCCGCTAATCGACCTGTCGTCCCTACGACTATTTGAGGCTGTACTTTCATCCCTTCAACAATTCGTTGTCGATCCGTCCCACCGACTAATAACTTTACATGTACACGTTGTTCCTCGTTTGCGACATCAACAAGCTTCTTTAATTCATTAAAAAGCTGAGATGCTAACTCCCTTGTAGGCGCTGTAATGACAGCTTGCACCTCATGTTTTGATAGATCAATCTTATCAATAATCGGTAATAGAAAAGCCAACGTCTTTCCCGTTCCAGTTTGAGATTGTCCAATCACGTCTTTTCCATTCTTTATTGCCGGAATAAGACGCTCTTGAATATCCGTTGGAAGCTGAAACCCTTGTTCACTTAACGCTTCAATTAAATATGATTTTAGGTTAAATCGTTTAAAATTATCTGCTTTCATATCAATTCCCACTTTCTCCTGCATCATCGCAATAGTTCATTTTACCATACTCTTTTATAGCTTGGCTATAATCACAGCAAGTATCACATATGCATATAACTATTTATAAGGAATCTTATAAGAAAATTGCGTAGCAGCTTTTCTCACTTGCATCGCACGCAATCACTACTATGATTTTGAGTTGACCTGAACGTAACCTTACTTCAGGTCAATGTACAACGTACGAAGCCGACACTATTCACCTGAATAACTTACATCCCGTTTATTTAATACATGTCTTTTGAAAGGAGTTTCGATTATGCATCAATTTGGACCACCATTTGGCTCAATTCCTATGCAATCAGCAATGACAGGTAATATGATTCCACCAACGCCTCCTTCAACTTTCCCTGGGTCAGCAGCAGGATCTCTTTTTTCCGGTGGAGGTGGTGGCGGGTTTGGTGGTGGGTTATTATCCCGCCTTTTCGGTTTAGGTGGCGGAGCTTCTCAAACAATGGGGGGCTTAATGGGGAGTGGCCTTTCATCTGCCACAGGTAGTGGAATGAATTTAACAACGATGCTTACAAATGCTCAACGAATAGTCGGTCTAACACAACAAGTCATGCCAATGGTTCAACAGTATGGCCCTTTAATCCGCAATATGCCGATGATATGGAAGATTATGCGAAGTCTGATAGTTCAGATGACAGCGAAATAGCAGTCAGCAACGAAGGTATCGAGGATGAGAACAGCTCTACTTCCGAGTCAGAAACAACCATGCCTATTACGATAAAAGAAGAAGTTACCTCTAAACGATCTAATCAATCAAACAATCAAACGACAATCAATGGAATTCCTGCTCCAAAATTGTATATTTAAATGATTTTTGCATAGGATTAGAATAGACTTTTTAAAATTTAGTAATTGACAAACAAACCCTATCAGTAGTAAAATTTACTTTTTGTATTTTTTTTGGTATAATAAAGATAATACTTGATTGGAGGAATGCCCATGTTTAATGTCGGTGACCATGTTGTCTACCCTTTCCACGGAGCTGGAACAATAAAGGATATTGAAGAGAAAGACGTATTAGGTGAAATCCTTTCCTACTACATTCTTCATTTTCCACTTGTTGATGTGACGTTAATGCTCCCTGAAAACCGTATTAATGATTCTGGTTTACGAAAGGTGATTGATCAATCCGAACTAGATTCACTTATAGAAGCCTTACAAAATGGACCAGACTTACCGCCAACTACAAGTCATTTCTCTCGCGAAACCGAAAATTTATTAAAAAGTGGAAGTATCATCGATGCTGCACACTTAATATCATCTCTTTCACGTAAACAGACAGAAAGAGCAAACGGTCTCCACATTCAAGATCGCAACCACCTGCAAAAAGCCCGTCAAATGATCGCTAGTGAGCTTGTTCTCGTCAATGATATGTCTGAAGAGCAAGCATACGAATTTATTGATGATGCTTTACTTGAAATGAAACAAGCGTAAGGATTGTCACATTCGATAAACTCCTTTATACTAAAAGAATAAATAAGCATAGAGATGTTTCAACTAATCATTGGAGCATCTCTATTGTCTTTGTATACCGTTGGAATTCAACGAGGAGGCCAAAAACTATGAATGTTAAGAAAATATCTCCAAGAGGCTACTGTTACGGCGTTGTCGATGCAATGGTACTTGCTCGCCAAGCAGCAGCAAACCTTGATTTACCTCGACCTATTTATATTCTTGGAATGATTGTCCATAATAAGCATGTAACAGATGCATTTTCTGAGGAAGGAATCATCTCTTTAGATGGGCCAAACCGTTTAGACATTTTACAAAAAGTCGATAAAGGTACAGTCATCTTTACGGCTCATGGTGTTTCTCCAGAAGTCCGTAAGCTCGCAAAAGAAAAAGGATTAACCATTGTAGATGCAACGTGCCCTGATGTTACTCGTACTCATGATCTCATTAAAGATAAGCAAGCTGAAGGATATGAGTTCATTTATGTTGGAAAAAAAGGCCACCCTGAACCTGAAGGCGCCATAGGCGTTGCTCCACAAGCAGTCCATTTAGTAGAATCTGTGGAAGATGTAGAAACATTGCAACTAACCGCTTCTAAAATTATCATTACAAATCAAACGACCATGAGTCAATGGGATGTAAGTGACATTATGAAAAAGGCAATGGAGCTATACCCCCATGCTGAAGTTCATAATGAAATTTGTTTAGCGACTCAAGTTCGTCAAGAAGCAGTTGCCGAACAAGCAAAGGAGTGCGACCTTGTTATAGTAGTAGGTGATCCTAAAAGTAACAATTCAAATCGTTTAGCTCAAGTCTCGGAACAAATTGCTGGTACGAAGGCTTATCGAATTGGAGATCTATCTGAATTGAAATTGGAGTGGCTTTCAAACGTCGAGACTGTTGGAGTTACTTCAGGAGCTTCTACACCTACACCTATCACGAAAGCAGTTATTACCTTTTTAGAGCAATATGATACCAATCAAGAAGCGACATGGGAAATACAACGAGAAATTAATCTCAAGAAAATTCTGCCTAAGGTAAAAGTGAAATAAGCATTGACTATTGATGGTTTGTCTTGGACAAACCCATTTTTCAACTATCTAATCCATTTTACACAAATGTGAAAGGATCTGTATGTATCTTTGATGCGATTACTTCCGTTGAAGCTTTTTTCTGATGAATGACATTTTCAAAGAAGTTCTTAACAGACTCCTTCATAATTTTCTCTACATTATGACCAGGATCTACAACGGATAAACCAGCCATCATAGCATCATGGGCGACGTGATAGTATACATCACCCGTTACGATCACATCTGCCCCTTTAAATATTGCATGATTCATATATTTATTTCCATCTCCACCTAAAACAGCTACTTTCTTGATTGGCGTTTGAAGATGACCAACGACACGTGCACCCTTCACACTAAATACACGCTTAACATGTTCAGCAAAGTCTTTCAAAGAGGTTTCCTTCTCCAATACTCCAACTCGCCCTAACCCTAATACATCACCTGTGTTCTCAAGTGGATAAATATCATAAGCAGGTTCTTCATACGGATGAGCTTTGATCATTGCATTGATCACCCTCCTCTTCATAGACACTGGAAGAATCGTTTCAATTTTCACCTCTATCACTTCCTCTAGCTTTCCGCGCTCACCAATATGCGGGTTCGTTCTTTCACCAGGTAAGAAACGACCGATCCCTTTAGAGGAGTAACTACAATGACTATAATCGCCGATGTTCCCCGCTCCTGCATCCCCTAAAGCCTTGCGAAGTGCCTCTTCATGGCTTTCTGGAACAAAAACAGCTAACTTGACTAAATGAACGGACTCCGTTGCTGCCAATACTTCTATATTTTGCAATCCTAGCGCCTCTGCCATCATATCATTCACCCCACCTGGAGCCACATCTAGATTTGTATGAGCTGCATAAACCGTAATATCATGCTTAATCGCTTTCTCAACAATTCGGCCATGAGGAGTATCTGTATCAATTTTCTTTAATGGTCTAAACAATAGGGGATGATGCGCAACAATTAAATCAACCTTTTCATTAATCGCTTCATCGATTACTTCTTCAAGTACGTCTAGTGCCACCATAACCTTGCGTATCGGCTTGTTTAATGTGCCGATCATTAATCCATTTTTGTCCCCTTCAACTGCATAGGATTTAGGTGACCACGCCTCAAATTCTTGAATGAGCACTTGTCCATTTAACGGTTTCATTGAATGACCTCCTCTACCATCTCAATTGTTTTCTTTAGTTCCATTTTCTTTCGTAGTATTTCCTTTTCTTCCTGCTTTGCTTTTTCAAGTGATCGTATAATACGTTTCCAGCCTTCTATTTCAAGCTCCCACTTCTTCCTGAAGACTGTTGATTTTTCTTTCATTAAATACGGACCTACTAGCATTTTCACTTCTTCATTGTCTAAATATACCTCTTGATCATCTCCTCGTTCAGCTACAAGGATTTCATAAATCTTGCCATCCTCTTCTAAAATCGACTCATCAATAAGCTTCCAATTTCGTCTTCTTAGCCAGTTACGAATTAAATGTGCTGTTACATTTGGTTGTAAAATAAGTCTTGTGATCCCTTCAAGCTTATCCTTTCCTTCTTCTAAAATCGTTGAAATGAGTCCTCCTCCCATTCCGCAAATCGTAATGACATCAACTTCACCTGGCATCATTACGTGTAAGCCATCGCCCTTTCGTACAGAGATATCTCCTTCCAAACGTAAACGTTTCACTTGAGCTTTAGCTGATTGATAAGGACCTTCATTCACTTCTCCTGCAACTGCAAATTGAACTTTGTTCTGTAAACTTAAATAACACGGTAAATAAGCATGATCTGAACCAATGTCTGCTAACTTGGCACCTTCTGGAACTTGCTCAGCAACTGCCAACAACCGTTCTGACAATTGGACTTCATTCACGGCATATCCCTCCTTTTCTCTTAATAGGAAAAAGAAAAGGTATTTCAAAAAGGATTCCCTCCCTTTTAAAATACCCCCTTCTCATTATTCAGACTCTGATAATAAATATTGCGCAATCGCATCTGCTTCTAAATCACTCAAATTATCAAATGCAGGCATCGTACCAGGTCCTGTATGAATAATATTAACAATTTCTTCGGCTGTTAAATGTCCTTCAAGAGCATTTAATGCAGGACCAGATGTCCCACTTAAATCTCCACCATGACAGGAAATACATGAACGTGAATATAATTCTTCCCCTGCTACGATCGGGTCGTCAATGACAATTTCTTCTTCTGCTTCTTCATCTGAATCCATTTGTGCCCGTTGATCCATCGCCCAAAATGATAGGGCTACCATTAATAAAATTCCAACAATGGCTGTTACAGCAAAAGGTAATAGTGGTTTTCCTTTCAATGTCATATCCTCCTTCAGTTGTAATGAAAGCTCGTCAAGTTATGTAGACGTTAATAATTCCCTATATCATTCTACTGTAAAATGAAATGAAAGAAAAGGGATTGTCTTTAGTTTTGCGTTTTTTGTCACTCTTTTATCGAATAAAGATGACAATCGCTAAAATGAAAGCCATGACTCCAGAAAGGAAAAATAATTTTGTTTTCCATTTCCAGCCTATTAATGTCCAGAGTAGCCCATTTATGAGTGTTGCAAAACCTAAAACAAGCGTATGATTTCCCATTATCGCAAAGCCTATTTGCATCGTCAACAAATAAACGATCATCGCAGCCATTAATTGATATAGGCGGGCGAGTAGTAATGAGTGCTGTTCGACTTGCTTAGCAATCATAAAAATAGCTACAGCAAAAATAATTGCAATTCCAATTTGCAATAATAATGGAAATTGAGTAAAATAAAAGATAAGAACTGTTAACAAAAACATTGCGTACACCATTATTAATGGAATCAGAGTGAATTTTTTAAAGAAGCTTGTTTCTTCTGCTCCTTCTCCTTCCATATATAAGGTCAATAAAAAATCACAATAATGCTCTGGTAACAGCTTAGACTTTCGCCAATGCTTGATTTCTCGAATAACGATTTCTTTTCGTTCTTTCCTCATGTTCTCCTCCTGGATTTAAAAGAAAAGGACTGTTCTTTTGTTTAAAAGAGAACAGCCACTTGTGATCTACCTATTACTCCTTTTAACCTAGAGCTTATTCTAAGAAATCCTTTAATCGTTTACTACGACTAGGGTGGCGAAGCTTTCGAAGTGCTTTCGCTTCAATTTGTCTAATTCTTTCACGAGTAACCCCGAACACTTTCCCCACTTCCTCTAGTGTACGTGTTCGACCGTCATCTAAACCGAAACGCAGACGAAGCACATTTTCTTCACGATCAGTTAATGTATCTAATACATCCTCTAATTGTTCTTTCAAAAGTTCATATGCTGCTGCATCTGACGGAGCTAAAGCCTCTTGGTCTTCAATGAAATCACCTAAGTGTGAATCATCTTCTTCACCAATTGGTGTTTCCAATGATACAGGCTCTTGAGCTATTTTTAGAATTTCACGAACTTTTTCAGGAGTTAATTCCATCTCCTCAGCCACTTCTTCAGGGGTAGGCTCGCGACCAAAATCTTGTAACAACTGCCGTTGCACACGAATAAGCTTATTAATGGTTCAACCATATGAACAGGAATTCGAATTGTTCTTGCTTGATCTGCGATCGCACGAGTAATCGCTTGGCGAATCCACCATGTCGCGTACGTACTAAATTTAAACCCTTTATCATAGTCAAATTTCTCAACTGCCTTAATTAAGCCCATGTTGCCTTCTTGTATTAAGTCAAGGAACAGCATACCACGACCAACATAACGCTTCGCAATTGAAACAACAAGACGTAGATTAGCTTCAGCTAATCGACGCTTCGCTTCTTCATCTCCTTGCTCAATTCTCTTTGCAAGTTCAATTTCTTCTTCTGCTGACAAAAGCGGCACTCGACCGATTTCTTTTAAATACATACGAACAGGATCATTAATTTTTATACCTGGAGGTACACTTAGATCATTAAGATCAAATTCCTCCTCCTTTTCAGTCTGTTGCAGACTTGGCACAACATCATCAGAATCATTGGAAATTTCAACACCTTGCTCTCCAAGGTATTCAAAAAATTCATCCATTTGTTCAGAATCCTGGTCAAAAGCGGCTAATTTCTCTGTAATTTCGGTATATGTTAACACACCGCGCTTTTTCCCTAGCTCTACTAATTGTTCTTTCACTTGATCGATTGATAATTCACCTTCCGCTAACGGGCGTAATGGCTTATCAGTCATTCGATCCCCTCCTTCCATTGTTCCAACCAACGCAATAATTAAACTTTTTTACAGCATCTGCTTCAGTCGTTGAATTTCTGTTAGCATCATCGCTGCTTTTATTGGATCCTTTTCTTTCTTCACTTCAAGTTCCTTCTGGTGTATCTCTACCCGTTTTGGATAAGTTTCAATCAATCTCATGTAATCATCAAGCTCTCGTTCGTCGTAATCATCATTGACACTAAGCATCGTAAGCTCTGTTGCTAATCTTGTCAGTTGTTCATCCGGCAATTGCTGAATAAACAAACTAGGGTCAGCCTCATAGCCTTTAGCATAATAAGCAAATAAATAAGCAGCTAAAGCTTGATGATCATCAACATTAAAAGCACCACCGAGTCGGCTTTGGACAACTTCAGCAACATGTTCGTCTCTTATCATGTGTGCTAACAATATCCGCTCTGCATTTTGATATGCCGGCAAAAGTTTCTTTGTTTCAAACACTTGCTTTCTAACATTGATAACATCTTTCTTCTCTCTTTTTGATTGATCCTTTTTTCGCGAAAAGTCGATATTGCTCTTGTTTCAATGCCTCTAATGATAAAGAAAATTCATCGGCTAGCTGACGAATATAATGATCTCGTTCAACCTGCTTTTTTCAAGCTTGCAATTTCACTTAGAACCGCTTCAATATAACTCATTCGCTCAGACTCATCTTGAAGGTTTCGACCTTGCCGTAAGTACAACATTTTAAATGCCATTAACGTAAGACTTGACCCTATTACATCCGTTTTAAAACGTTCTGCACCGAACGCTTGAATGTAGTCATCGGGATCATAACTGTCAGGCATTTTGGCAACCTTGACGATACAACCTTCGTTCTGTAAGATTGAAGCATTCTTATAAGCTGCTTCTAACCCCGCCGAATCAGAATCATAACAGAGAGTCACTGTTTCTGCATTACGGCGCATCATTCGAGCTTGTTCTTCTGTTAGAGCTGTCCCTAGTGTTGCTACACCATTCGTTACACCAGCAGACCAAGCAGCTATGACGTCCACATACCCTTCAAACAAAACAATAGAGCTTTGCTTTCGGATAGAAGACCGGGCTAAATGAAGTCCATACAATGTTTGACTCTTATGAAAGATAGCTGAATCTGAGCTGTTTAAATATTTGGGCTTCTCATCTGATATCGTTCGCCCACCAAACGCGATAACTTGACCTTTAGCATCCCAAATTGGGAACATGAGCCTATTACGAAATCGATCATATGTCCCACCGTCTGACTCACGCTCGCCTAACAAACTAGCTTCAACCATCTCAGCCTGCTTAAACTCTCTCTTAGCCAATACCGTCGATAACGCATCCCACCGATCTGGTGAAAAGCCAATTTGAAAGTGTTCAACCTGCTCTCTAGTGAATCCTCTTTCGTCCAAGTATTCTCGACCTAGTTTTCCTTCTTCAGTCAGCATCAGTACATGATGATACATTTTTGCAGCTATGCTATGGGCCTTTTTCATATTCTGCTGAGGCTTAGAAACATTCGTAGAAGGAGTTCCTTCAATAGAAACGTCGATATTTGCTCGTTTCCCAAGTTGAACAGCAGCTTCAACAAATGACAAATTTTCAAGCTCCATTAAAAAGGTAAAAACATTCCCTCCAGCACCACATCCAAAGCAATGATACAGTTGCTTATCAGGTGATACAGAAAAAGAAGGAGTATTCTCTCCATGGAATGGGCATAATCCACTATATTGTCGACCTTGCTTTTTCAATTGAACATGATCACTGATTACATCGACAATATCAGTAGAACGTCTGATTTGTTCAATGACTGAATCTGGAATACGAGTAGTCATTTAATTCATCTCCAACATGCATTAATTCGAGCTTTTTTGCGATAATCCTGCTTTTTTTTCTAGAATTTTTTTCAGATTCGCCTTAAACTGTTCCCGATCCTCCTGATTATAAGGTTTTGGTCCTTTCGTACGCTTTCCCATTCTCCTTTGTTTCTGAGACAGAAAGCGCACATCTAACAATTGATCCATGTCTTTCTCCGTGAATTCTTTACCTCGTGGCGACAACACATACATCCCTTTAGCTAGCAATAATGATGCTAGAGCATGGTCTTGCGTCACACATATGTCGCCTTTTTTTGCATGGTTAGCTACATATAAATCGACCGCTTCTTTTTCTTCGTCGACCGTAACTATTTTAGCTGGTTTTGGTAAAGACAAAAAATGCGCATAAGAGGATACAAATACCATATCTACTTCATACGTTCTGCACAAATCAACGATTTCATTTTTCACTGGACATGCATCAGCATCAACATATACTACGATTGGTGAAATGTTCATATTACTATCATTCAACATCCCTTTCAAATTTCCTGCTTCAATCGTAAAGAAATTAGTTGATTTTTGTCGATTGTAAAATATAATCTCTTCCCCGCTCGTTATCCTTTACTATCTTTACCAAAAAACGAAGAATAAGTCTTGACTTTTTAAATTTATTTGATCTTTTTGCAAATATGCCATATTAAAGACGAAAAATTTAGTTTCATTTTTCTTCACATGTTATTGTCTAAACATATTCGAAATTAAATTAGCTGTTTCTTCAACTGCTTTATTAGATACATCAATAACAGGACAACCAATACGCTTCATAATCGTATCGGAATAGGCTAGTTCTTCTTTAATTCGAATCAAATTAGCATAATGTGCGTCTTCCTTTAATCCAAGCGCTTTTAACCGTTCGGCACGTATACCGTTCAGCTTTTCTGGGCTTATCTTTAACCCTATACACTTTTTAGGAGAAACCTCAAACAATTCCCTCGGAGGTTCAACTTCTGGTACTAGAGGCACATTCGCCACTTTTAATTGTTTATGAGCTAAATATTGAGATAATGGTGTTTTTGAAGTTCTCGAGACACCAATTAGGACGACATCCGCTCGCATAATCCCCCTCGGATCACGACCATCATCATATTTCACCGCAAATTCAATTGCTTCTACTTTGCGAAAGTAATCTGCATCTAGTTTATAAATAAGACCAGGTTCAGAACGAGGATGTACATTAGTTAATAATTTTAATTGTTGTAACATTGGCCCGATAATATCAACAGCTTGTACATGTTCCTCCTGCGCCTTCAAAATAAGGTAATCTCGAACCTCAGGAACAACAAGTGTGAAAGCGATCAGCGCATGTGTCTTTTTAGCCAATTGAATAATTTCAACAATGGTTTCCTCATCATCGACAAACGGAATTCTTCTTACTTCAATTCCAGCCCCATTAAATTGACTTGCCGCCGCTTTTACGACGAGCTCAGCAGTTTCCCCTACTGAATCCGAGACAACGTAAACAATTGGCTTAATTTCATGTCCTTCCACCACTTATCCCCCTTCCTTTTTCCGATATTTACGAAGCAAATACTAACTCCTGAAAATTGGCAACAGATTGAATAACGGAGGCAAGTGCCGCCATCTGATTCAACCGATTCTCTCGAATATCTTGAACTTCAGACATAACCATAATATTGTCAAAGTATGCATTAATCGTTGGGATAATACTGCTTAATGCATCTATAGCCTGCTTCACTTCACCAGCTGACAATGCTTCATTTACCTTTTGCTCCAATGTTACAAATGCCTCATATAAATGCTTTTCTTCTTCCTTCTCAAATAAATCTGTTGAAACTGAACCAGTTTGTGTTGCTTTCTTAGAAATATTCGTCACCCGACTTAATGCATCAACCATATTTTTAAATTCAGTTGTTTGACGTCGTTCTGAAATGACTTGAGCCTTCTTTACAACTGTTGGAATGTGTCCTATTGCTTGTGACAACACAGCATCAATCACATCATACGTCATTCCACCTTCTTGTAACGCTGCTTTTACCCGTAGCTGGAAGAAATGCTGCAGTTCACGTTCAACCTCTTCACGATCCCTTTTTAAAACCTTCTTTTCTTCAGCAATGTTAAGAACTTGAACTAACAATTGTTCTAACGTTACATTCAACTCATAATCTTGCAGTATTTGCACGACACCTGCAGCTTGGCGACGAAGCGCATACGGGTCTTGTGATCCAGTCGGAATAAGACCAATTGCAAAGCACGTGACAATTGTGTCAAGCTTATCAGCCATACTAACAATAGCACTAGCAATCGTATCCGGACTATTATCACCCGCAAAGCGAGGTTTATAATGTTCGAAAATTCCGTGAGCAACAGCCGTTTCTTCACCTGCTAACTCAGCATACACTTCTCCCATTCGCCCTTGTAATTCGGTAAACTCTCCGACCATTTGTGTAACAAGATCAAATTTAGCAATAGATGAAATACGTTCGGCTACTTGCTTCGTTTTATCGTCGACCGCTACTAACCGACTTATGATCGTAGTCCCTTGTTGAACACGTCGAACCTTGTCTGCAATCGAGCCTAATTCTTCATGATAAACAATTTGCTCAAGTTGTGCGAGAGCATCGTCGATCGCTAGCTTTTGATCTTCTGCATAAAAGAATGCCGCATCCGATAGTCGTGCCCGAAGTACTTTTTCATTACCTTTAGCTACATTCTCTAAATGATCTCGATTACCATTACGAACAGTGACAAAATAAGGCAGCAATTGTCCACCTTTGTCTTCTACAGGAAAATACCTTTGATGCTCACGCATTGACGTAATCAACACCTCTTTAGGTAATGTAAGAAACTCTTCATCAAAGCTTCCAAACAAAGCTGTTGGGTACTCAACTAAATGATGGACCTCGTCTAACAAATCGTCATCCACTGGTATAACCCAATTATGTTCATTTTCAATTTCCTCAAGTTGTTGACGAATAACTGCTTTCCTTTCATCCGCATCCACAATGACAAATTGTTCTAATAACGAATTTTTATAGTCTTCTGGCCTCTCAATTGTTACTGGCCGACCAAGAAAGCGATGTCCGTAAGTTATGTTATTCGTTGCAATATCCGTAATCGAGAACTTCACGGTTTCATGTCCGTATAGGGCAACGAGCCACTGGATTGGCCGAGCATACTTTAATGAATGTGACCCCCATCGCATATTTTTAGGAAAATGAAGAGACGTAATAATTTCCTTTAACTCTGGTAATAGTTCTATCGTTTGTTTACCTGCAATAAATTTATGAGCATAAATATACTCGACACCCTTTAGCTCTTTAAAGAACAAATCATCAACACTGACCCCTTGTCCTCTAGCAAATCCCTGTGCCGCTTTACTCCAATTACCTTCTTTATCATACGCAATTTTCTTTGCTGGCCCTTTTGCCTCTTCTTCAATGTTAGGCTGTAATTCATCTAAATTTGAAATCAAAATCGCTAAACGACGAGGAGTTGCATATGCTTGAAGATGGCTATACTGTAAACGTTTTTCTTCTAGCCACGCAACTACTTTTTCCTCTAATTGGTTAATGGAAGGTGTAACAAATCGTGCAGGCAACTCCTCCAAACCAATTTCTAATAAAAAACTCTTACTCATCATTTACTCTCCTCCTTCCTTCAACATCGGGAACCCAAGACGTTCACGCTCGTCGTAATAGAGCTTCGCCGCCGTCCTTGCTAGGTTTCGCACACGACCAATATAACCTGTACGTTCCGTTACTGAAATCGCACCGCGAGCATCTAACAAATTAAACGTATGTGAGCACTTTAAAATATAATCGTAAGCCGGAAAAACAAGCTTCTCATCAAGCGCCCTTTTCGCCTCTTGCTCATATGTTGAAAATAAAGAGAATAGCATGTTTGTATCAGAAACTTCAAACGTATAGGTTGAGTGTTCAAATTCAGGTTGCTTAAAAATATCACCATATGTAAAGCCTTCTACCCATTCAAGGTCAAATACATTTTCTTTATCTTGAATGTAGGATGCTAGACGCTCAATCCCATACGTAATCTCAGCAGATACAGGACTTGCTTCAAGCCCACCCACTTGTTGAAAATAGGTAAACTGTGTGATTTCCATCCCATCTAACCATACTTCCCAACCTAAACCCGCACAGCCTAATGTGGGATTTTCCCAATTATCTTCTACAAAGCGAATATCATGTTCGAGCGGATTAATACCGAGTGCCTTTAAACTATCAAGATACAATTCTTGAATGTTTAACGGTGATGGCTTCATAATAACTTGGAATTGGTGATGCTGATAAAGACGGTTAGGATTTTCGCCATAACGTCCATCAGCCGGACGTCTTGACGGTTCAACATACGCTACATTCCATGGTTCAGGGCCAATTGTCCGCAGTAATGTGAACGGACTCATCGTCCCTGCACCCTTTTCTGTATCATACGCTTGCATGATCATACAATTTTGCTTTGACCAAAATTCTTGCAGTGTTAAAATCATTGTTTGAACATTCATTATGCTCACTCCTCTTGCATTCTTCATTAATCGTGTACACATGTTTCAAAAGGCTTTCGAACAACAAAAAAACCCTCGTCCTATGCCTTCATTTGACATAGGGACGAGAGCTATTTCCCGCGGTTCCACCCTATTTATTAACGTAATAATTTACATTAATCCCTTTCATCGTTATGCTCCAGAATGCCTTCCTTACCGTCTTAAGCCCTAGCTCACACCATCCTAGGTTCGCTTTCTTAAGATAAAGTAAATACTACTTTCCTTCAACGCATCATATTCATATAATATGCATCATACTCAACTTCTAGCCTGCTGTCAATAATATTTCAAAACTAATGGACGTCATTTTACTTAATTTAAATCAAATCGCTCTAATTGTTCCAAAAATCGTTTTGATTTTAACCTTAGACCTGAGTACTCTTGATAATAAGAATCAATAATCATTTGAATATACTTCTTCGTCTCATTTTTCAGTGAGATGTGACCAAGTCGCTCTACATCTACATAATAGAATAAACGCAAAAGCTTCACATGCTGTGGATTTAGTTGGAACGCATGAGCATCTTTATTTCTGCAATTTGGACAAAGAAATCCAGCATTCTTTATTGAAAAGGCAATCGGCTGATTTATTGATCCGCAGCTTGCACATTGATCTAACTCCGGTTTTACACCGGCAACCGCAAGCATCTTTGTCTCAAAAATCATCTTTAGGACCTCTACATCTATACCTTCATCGATATAAATCAATATTTGATAGAGCAGCTTAAATATCTCTGAATACCTTTTCTTTTCATCTGTTAGTTTATCCGTTAACTCCAGGATGTAGGATGCATGAGCGGCACGAACAAGATCATTCCTAATATCACGAAATGAGCTTGTAATATCAGCTTGGTGTAGAACACCTAGCCCACTACTCGTTTGAATCACAAAAACACCATACATAAACAATTGAGAAGCGGCTGACAGTCGACTTTTAGGCTTTTTCGCTCCACGAGCCATCACGCCGATTTTCCCTAATTCTTTCGTAAATAACGTCACCACTTTATTTGTCTCTCCGTAATCAATCGTACGAATGATGATCCCTTCGACCTTTTGCATCGTCATAACATAAGCACACCTTTATCTCAGGTGTCAATCATACTTAATGGGTAGGTGAATCGAATGTTTCACTTTGTTCCACGTCATCTTGTCCAAATTGTTCATCTGAATCTCGCTCTAATTCCTTCAGTAACAAATACGTGTCTACGTTGCCTGTCATTGAAAAGACTTTCCATGAAAAATCGAGCATATCAGACTCCACCTTTCTAAAAGATTAACGTTCTATACTAGTATGATGACCGCTATTTTCTATATCATGTTAAGGAAAAATTGTTAATTTAAATAGCTTGACAAAGCCAATTCTCCTTATTTTTCTAATCTCATTCCTTACTACAATGATAATCGACTAAACTAAAAAAAACAATGGCTAGCAGCCTAGCCATTGTTAAACTCTCATTACAAAGAGAAGACAACTTTTAGTATTCGTCCTCTTTAAAACCATACTCCTGCAAGTGACTGGCTTTATTACGCCAGTCCTTTTGAACCTTTACCCATAATTCTAAGAACACCTTTGATCCAAGTAATGATTCAATATCCGCACGAGCTCGCTTTCCTACTTCCTTTAGCATCGAACCATGCTTTCCGATAATAATCCCTTTTTGTGAAGAACGTTCTACGATGACCGTCGCTCCAATATAAACAGTCTCATTGCTCTCCCTCTTCTTCATTTGCTCAATGTTAACAGCGACAGAATGAGGAATCTCTTCGCGAGTTAAATGTAAAACCTTCTCACGAATTAGTTCTGCAACGACAAACCTTTCTGGATGATCTGTCACTTGATCACTAGGGTAATATTGCGGACCCTCATCTAAATATTTTGTAATTTGTTCGAGTAAAGTTGGAACATTGTTCCCTTCTAACGCTGAAATAGGAATGACTTCTTCGAATGGATATTTCGTATGATATTCATCGATCACACGCATGACCTTTTCAGGCTCAATTTGATCAATTTTATTTATAACAAGAAAGACCTTCGCAGAAGCTTCCTTTAATCGTTCAATAATATACTCTTCACCTGGGCCGAAACGTTCAGTGGCATCAATGACATAAAGAACAAGATCGACTTCTCGCAACGTATTTTGTGCAACTTTCATCATGAAGTCGCCAAGCTTATGTTTCGGTTTGTGAATACCTGGCGTATCGATAAATACAATTTGTGAATCATTACTCGTATAAACACCTTGAATTTTATTACGTGTAGTCTGTGCCTTATCAGACATGATTGCAATCTTTTGTCCAATCACATGATTAATAAGTGTCGATTTTCCAACATTAGGGCGTCCTATTATTGAGACAAAACCTGATTTAAATACATTTGCTTGATTATTCATTCATATCCTCCGCTTTAAATGCTCCTGGTAATAAATCTGCTACAGTTGTTTCTTCGATATCACCCTTCAAATTTGTCAAAATAACGGTTGTATACGGGTGACACAATTCTGCCATCACCTGACGACAAGCTCCACATGGTGATACAGGTGCATCTGTATCAGCTACAATTGCAATCCGCTTCACACCACGTTTCCCATCAGAAACAGCCTTGAACAACGCAGTTCTTTCGGCACAATTCGTCAATCCATACGAAGCATTTTCAATATTTGCACCTCTAACAATTGAACCGTCCTCTAACTCTAAAGCTGCTCCAACTGGAAATTTGGAATAGGGCGTATATGAATATGCTCTAGCTTCCATTGCTTCTTTGATTAACTGCTGTTTGTTCATATCCTGTCATCCTTTCGTTTCCTCACTCTAACAACCATTTGGCCTTCTTCATATTCTCCTTCTAATGATTCACCTTGACCTTCGTCATCAGGTGGGACAACTACTCCTCCTGAAATAATAAATTTAAGCCCTTGCTCCACTGTCATATTCAAGAAAACAACATCTTCACGAGGAATTAAGACAAGCCAACCAGATGTAGGATTCGGAGTAGTCGGCAAAAAGACATTGATACAGCTTTTTGATGTCAACCTTTGCACCTCACCACGCGTTTCACCGGTCTGAAAACCAACTGTGTACAGCCCTTTTCGGGGATATTCAACAAGTACCACATTTTTAAAAGATGACCTTTCCTGAGCAAAAGCGTGAATAATTTGCTCAACAGAGGTATAGATGGAATTAGCTATTGGTATCTTTCGAAATGTATGATCAATGGAATGAAATACTTTCGATCCCTTTCCTTGGAGGCGCATCGCACCAACCCATGTCACTAGAAGAATCGTAAGTACAAACCCAATGCCTAGCAACCGCTCTGAAAAAGGGGTGTACACCCCGAGAAAATAAATACGATCATCCACGCTTGTAATCACATTTAACCCTTTTAAAACGTCCGTTATAAATGAACCTAAAAAAGCGTCCACTAAACTAAACAATAGTTGCAATACATAAATAGTTGCAATCGCAGGTAATAGAAAAATGATCCCTGCTATAATGTTTTTTTGGAACCTTTTCCACATGACTGAAAGTACCCCTCTCCCAACCATAAGAAACATAAAGCAAACTTTTTCTTAATGGTACTTATACTAAGCCTTACAGACATTACTCGTTAATCCGAATGACCCATACCATTAAGATAGACGTTTTTCACTAAACATAAACCATTCCATTATGACAATAGCTCCAATAACGGAGGTAGAAATATAAGTATACCTATTACAACGGCAAAGAAGCAATAAATAAACACGCCCGCAGCAGCAATATCCTTTGCACGTTTAGCTAATGGATGATACTCATTTGTCACTAAGTCAACCGTACGTTCAATAGCCGTGTTCATAATTTCTAAAGCAAACATGCCGGCTATGACTAGTAATAGAATGAGCCAGTGGATCAACGGAACACTTAAAAAGTACGCGCCCAATAGAGTAATTACGGCAACAATAAAATGAATATTCATATTTTGTTCATGCTTAAGCACATAAACAAGCCCTTGTGATGCATAATAAAATGATTTAAGCAGTCGTTTAAAGCCGCGTCTATTTCTATCTTGTAAGCCCATAATCCATCAATATGTTCTCTTGCCTCGAGAACATTTCCTTCTCTTCGGCTTCTGTTAAATGATCATAACCTAGTAAATGTAACATACCATGAACCGTTAAAAAACCGAGCTCTCGTTCAAACGAATGATTGTATTCATCTGCCTGCCTTTGAATATGGACAACCGAAATAATAATATCACCTAACATATTTGGCAAATCATCACTTATGACACGAACTTCTTCCTCTGATTCTTCATTTAATGCAAAAGAGATCACATCTGTAGGATGGTCCTTATTACGGTATTGTGCATTGATTTGTTGAATTTGCTTTTCGTCAACAAAAGTAACAGACACTTCGACCTCTCCTTCTATCTGTTCATATTCAATAGTCTTTACTATCATTTGTTCAACAAGGAGTTTATGTGACTCCTGTAAAGTCTCTGTTTCATCAATAAGGTCAATAATGACACTCATTTTTTATCTCCCTTTCCTTTTAGATCTTCTGGGTACTCAATTCGCTGATGAAATGTTCCCTTTAACGTTTCACACATTGATAATGCAACTTGATCCAATTCTTTTAATGTCAAATCTGACTCATCAAACTGACCATCTTCTAGCTTGTCCCTAATAATCTTACGTACTAGAGATTCAATTTTATCTAGTGTTGGCTTTTGCATCGAACGAACAGCTGCTTCTACACTGTCTGCAATAGCCACAATAGCTGATACCTTTGTTTGCGGCTTCGGACCTGGATAGCGGAACTGGGATTCAGGAATCTCCTGTTCACTTTCTTGGTTTGCCTTATGATAGAAATACTTCAACAATGATGTTCCATGATGTTGCTCCGCAATATCAATGATTTCCTTAGGCATTTTATATTCTCTAAGCATTTCTGCCCCATCATAAGGGTGTGCCGTTATAATGGTTCGACTTAACTGTGGTGATATTTTATCATGTGGATTTTCCATTTTCATTTGATTTTCGATAAAGAAATGAGGACGCTTCGTCTTTCCTAAATCATGATAATAAGAAGCAACACGGGCGAGTAAACCATTTTCACCAATTACCTCACAAGCCCCCTCTGATAAGTTTCCAACGACCACACTGTGATGGTACGTACCTGGAGCTTCGACTAAAATTTTTCTTAGCAGTGGATGATTCGGGCTTGACAATTCTATTAGTCGTGTAGAGATAATATTCCAAACCCTGCTTCTAAAAACGGTAATAGCCCAATTGTTAAAACAGACGCTACAAAACCCGATAAAAAGGCGAAACCAAGATGCATACCTAACTCAATCCAAGAAGGCTGAACAGATTTTAGGAAGAGCAACGTTACGACAACGACGATATTAATACCTGAAACGAACAAGCCTGCACGAAGTATTCGAGATACTCGATTCGACTTCTCGAGGAAATAAGCGCCTGCAAATCCACTAAACAGCATATAAAATCCATACGTGAAATTAAATGTACCTACCGTATCATTATTAAAGAAGACACTACCCATTATCGCGAACATGACACTTGTAAACAAAGCAATTCGAGTATGAATCAATAGCGTAATCAGCATCGCTCCGAGTGAAACAGGTACAGCATAGGCTAATCCGATAATTTCTATTACTTCTAATAAACTAACGACTTTCATTAAAATAACCGTAATTAAGAAAATGATAATAAACATGAGTAGATGGCTGTTATTCGTTTGAACAGACGTCTTAGCTTGGCTTAAATAGTAAGATAACATCGCCATCATTAAAATAACTAACATGGCGAGTCCGATATAAGGTAGAAAATGCACTTGATCATCTAATAAACCAACTAGTCGCAATTGTTCATAAACCTCATGGTTGATCATTTCACCTTCACGAACGAGAAGCTCTCCTTCACGAATAAGAACTGGCTCGACATTTTCAGCAGCTTCCTCACGAAGTTGCTGGGTCGCATCGGCATCATAAATATAATTCGGTATAATCGCAAATTGTGCCACTTCGACCATTGCGTCCAATAATCGATTACTTACGGTAGAAATCGCAATTTGGTTCTCAACTTCTCGCTTGGCATCAGATACATCACGCGTCGAAATCGATTCACTCATAATTTCATAAACCGCATTGGTAGTCGATTCTCGCGCTATTTGCAATTGTGAATCAGTCGCTTGTAAAAAAGTTAACAGTGTATCATCAGACAGATCATTGCTTGTCCCAGGAGAGAGTACCTCCTTTATATACACAAGACGATCTTCAAGTAATTCCTCTTCTGTACTTAAAGGAAGTTCATCCTCCTCAAGCTCCTCTTCTTCAAGCTCTTCTTCCTCTTCATTACGAACTTGAGTAATAAGATCAAATATATCATGCACTTTGCGTACCTGGTTCTCGGCATATTCGCGCTTTAATTCATAAACAGGGGCGATGGAATCTCGAGCTTCTGCTCGTCTCTCATCAGTTTCAGACCTATGCTCAACTGTAATGGGCGCACGGATATCTCGGTCAGCCATTTCAGAAAGTCTGACATCTAACGTATCATGTATAATATTCCCAACCATCAAAAAGTATAAAATTATGCTCACAATCATGAATAATATAATACGTATGTAACGATGATCCCTTAGGCGTTGCCACCATTTTAATTGATCAATCGGTGATTGTTTTTTCATCAATTTCACCCCAACTTTTAAGAAAAGCGATCAAAAATTGTTCATTCTCTAAGCACTGACAGTATTCACGTATGATCTATGTGTATGTTGGTTAAATAAAAGCCCAGCCATAATAGCAGCTTATAGCAGGACTTTTCAAATAAATGCAACGTCACTTATTTAATACTTTTACTAGATTAAACGTTTCAACGCCTAGTATGGTTTCATTCACTGTGCTGGTCATAGGCATTTACTATTTGTTGAACAAGCGTATGCCTAACAACGTCTGCTTGTTGCAAGAAAATAAACCCAATTGCAGAAACATTTTGCAGGATGTCCATAGCAACTCTCAAACCTGATTTTTTCCCACGTGGTAGATCAACCTGTGTTAAGTCGCCATTGATAACCATTTTTGATCCAAAACCAAGTCGTGTAAGAAACATTTTCATTTGTTCTGGTGTCGTATTTTGGGCTTCATCTAAAATAACAAATGCATCATCAAGAGTACGACCTCTCATATAAGCAAGTGGCGCAACTTCAATTGTTCCTCTTTCCATCAGACGTGTCGTATGCTCTGTTCCTAATACATCGTGTAATGCATCATATAACGGTCTCAAATAAGGGTCAACTTTTTCTTTTAAATCACCTGGTAAGAACCCTAGACTTTCTCCAGCCTCTACTGCCGGTCTTGTCAATACAATTCGTTTCACATGACCAGCCTTTAGCGACGCAACAGCCATTACTACAGCTAAATAAGTCTTTCCTGTTCCAGCAGGCCCTATTCCAAAAACCATATCCCGTTGCCTTAATGCTGTTACATAATGGCGCTGCCCTAACGTTTTCGCCATTATCGGTTTACCTTTAATCGTTGTAGCAACAGGCTCATCATATAAATCCACCAATTCATCGAGACGATTTGATTCAGCTAGTTTGATTGCATATACAACATCACGCTCAGAAATCGTAATACCTTTTCGAATAAGTTGTGTAAGAGTCATTAATATATGTTGAACGAGCTCAGCTTGAGAATCGTTCCCTGTAACGAGTACTTCTTCACCTCTCGTTACAAGTGTAACACCCAATTGCTCCTCAATTCTTTGTAGGTGACGATCATTTGGTCCAATGAGCGCTTGTGTCTCGTTGGCATTTTTGACTTCTAACGTAATTGTTTTCACTTCTGACAATAGACTCAATCTCCTTGAATAATCGGCTGCTCCGATGTAATATCTTCTATTACTTGGTAATGTATTTGTAACTTAACTTTACCATTCTCAAGTGCTTCGTGCAAAACTTTTTCTC
The DNA here is from genome assembly GCF_000513115.1 of Halalkalibacter hemicellulosilyticusJCM 9152. GTDB lineage: Bacteria > Bacillota > Bacilli > Bacillales > Bacillaceae_D > Halalkalibacter > Halalkalibacter hemicellulosilyticus. Next base: position 22,317 of record NZ_BAUU01000013.1, on the reverse strand, counting down.
CAATCACTTGGGCATCATTCGGCAAATGCTGTATAAGTTCCGCTTTCGCTCTTTTTTTTGCGGCAGCAACCGCTTCGTCTTTTGTATATGTCCGTTCATAATCAGCTGATTCGTAATAGGTTACACGTTCATATGAAATCGGCAATGTCCATTGAAAAAAGCGAATGGGCTTCACATGATTATCTTGTTCTACCTGCTCAAATGAATGGTTCCCAAACCCCCAAATAGGTAATGATTTTCCACCAATCTCCAAATGGTGTTTAACCTTTCGCTCCCCAGTTAATGTTGTAAACAATGCTTCTAATGGTACTTCCACCTCAGACTTGTACCAAATTTCACCAAGTATCTCTGCTTGTGCAGCAACAATTTGCTGTTCTTCTTCTCCCTCTTTACCGATGTACCCTGATACTAGAAGGTCTCCTTCACGAACAAAATCATTTTTTTTCACTACTGATTGTCCATGTTCAACAAAAACTTTATAAATAATCGCTTCCTTAGTCGCTACTAAATGTCGAGGACTATAACGCTCCGCCTCTTCAGGTAATTGCTGTTCAACGACTTCAAACTCATAAGTTGTCCCTTTTTGACGTACACCAATCCATGTTGCATCTTCAACTCGTTCACTTACTTCACGTTGTATATATTCTACATTCGGTATTGAAAATTGAAACACACCTCGTTTCACTCCGAGTTCCTGAATGACTTGACGCAATTCATTCTCAACCTTCGGGGATGCTCCCTTCACCTCAATATTCCAAACGATATTAGATAACAAAAGAATAAGAACAAAGAATACAGCTAAACCTGCAACGAATCCCAGTCTACTTCTCATGCTCTTTAATAGAAATGGCCATCCTATTCGATGGGTAAACACTATTTTACACTGAGATTGTCTTAGCAACGGCCTTAACCGCTTAACATCCTCTAAATGGAGAGATGCAGTGATTGCGCCATCATTCACCCGTTTAACATTCCATATCGTAACACCATCATTTATACAGCGATTTAAAAATTGTTCCACATATCTCCCAGTTACTCGAATGCGGACAACTCCTGAGATATTAGACAGCCATTGATTCCTCAATAACAACCCCTCCTTAACAATAAACAATTTTTATGTACTTTTTTTCTCATCAACATAAATCACTTGGTCTATTCTTCCTTCTAACAGTAATTCTTCAGGCAGGATCGTTTTAATAACAAATTGATCTCCTTTTATCAAAAGCTGACCCTGTTTCAATAACAACCGTAATTCTTGATTGGAAAACCGTAAAACACCTCGATGATTCTCTATATAAATATGAAGTTGGCCAATCATTGTAATCCGCGGCAGGTCCATCATTACATCAGCGGGTAGGCCCATCTTCTTACTCATCCAGCTTCGCACTTGTTGACGCCACTTCTTCATATCGAGACCCCCCTCTCTTATATAAGGGCACTGAAAAAGTTTGTTTTTTTAACCTTTTTAGTGCCCTTTAAGCAATGAGCGAAGCCGTTGCCTGATTTGGACGCTTGATACGAGAGGGTTTCTCATATCAAGTGAGCAACGAGTGAAGCCATTGCTAATCAAATTAAAGGTACTGAAAAAGTTGATTTTCAGTGGCCTCTTATATCTCTATGTTGCAAAACAAAAGAGAAGAACTATTCTTGGGCTGGTTTTTCCAAGAGTCATTCTTCTCCTAGCTCACTTATTTTTTTGCAATTCGTTCCTTATTTATTTCTCATATTTAGACCATTTCACCTAATATATACTATAAAGCAAGAAAAAAGAGCACAGGATTGAACCCCATGCTCTTTTTCATTATCCATTTCTTCGATTTCGCACAAATGTTTGATGAGGCTGTCTTGCGCGTGGTCGCCCAAGCACCTCAGCCCAAACAACACCCTTCATCGCTTCTTTATTCGAAATTTGATCAAATTGTAAGTTCAATCCATTCGACTCAGATGCGACAGGTTGTTCAGACTGAGCACTAGAACGTTTTCGAATTTCTTTTAATCGCTCATCAAGTTTGCGTTTTTTCTCACGTTGTTTTTCTTGCTCTTGCTTAAGATCTGAATTCTGTTGTTCAACTTCACTTGCTTTTACAGGTTCAGAACCAGGCCATGATGTCTTTTGTTCAAATTCATCTGTGTTAAAGAGGTCTCGCCAATCGATTTGTTTTTCATTGGTCGTTTCAGCTTTCGTCTCTTCTTGCTGTTGACCAGCAGGCATTTGCTGACGTTGCTGTTTCTCATTGTTTTCCTTCGTCATCCGACCAAAAAAGCTAATCAACCCACCAACAATAATAATAAATGGCAGTAAGTTCGACATGATTAATTCAATAATATTCATCATGTTCCTCCTTTCCTATTTTGGGAGGATTGTCATTTTTCATTTTTATTAATCTTTGTTTTTACCGTTTGTGTCATCAGAAGCTTTGCTAATAGAATCACGCATATCAGTATCTGCCATTACATTTTGATAGTTCATGTAATCCATGACACCCATATTTCCTTGGCGTAATGCCTCTGAAAGCGCCATAGGTACTTCCGCTTCCGCTTCAACAACCTTCGCACGCATTTCTTCAACTCGAGCCTTCATCTCTTGCTCATGAGCAACGGCCATAGCACGACGCTCTTCTGCTTTCGCTTGAGCAATTTTCTTATCAGCTTCTGCTTGGTCTGTTTGTAATTCTGCCCCAATATTTTTACCAATATCAATATCGGCAATATCAATTGACAAAATTTCAAACGCTGTACCAGCATCAAGACCCTTACCTAATACCGTTTGTGAAATCATATCTGGATTTTCAAGAACTTTCTTGTGGTTATCCGCAGAACCGATTGTCGAAACAATCCCTTCACCTACACGGGCAATAACCGTATCTTCTCCAGCACCACCGACTAATCGATCGATGTTGGCACGTACCGTAATACGAGCCTTCGCTTTCACTTCAATCCCATCCATCGCTACACCGGCAATAAATGGTGTTTCAATGACTTTCGGGTTAACACTCATTTGAACTGCTTCTAATACATCACGTCCAGCTAAATCAATCGCTGCTGCACGCTCAAAGCTAAGATCAATGTTGGCACGCTGCGCCGCGATTAGTGCATTAACAACACGGTCAACATTACCACCAGCTAAGTAGTGTCCTTCTAACTTTGATGTACTTAGGTCAAGACCTGCCTTAACCGCTTTAATTAATGGATTAACAACACGCGCCGGAATAACTCGACGTAACCGCATTCCAACTAATTCAAAAATTCCAATTTTCACCCCAGCTGCTAACGCCGAAATCCAAAGCATGACTGGAACAAACGTAAATAATACAGCCAACAAAATTAAAATAATCGCAAGACCAACGAGCACCGTAATATTTCCTGCATCTAATGGCATTTTCCATTCCTCCTACAAAAATTATTTACTTTCTCTGACAACAATTCTTGAGCCTGCCGTATAGACAATCTCAATTTTGCTTCCTTGTTCAATATATCCTCCCTCACTGACAACGTCAAGCCGTTCATTATCAAAAACGGCTGAACCCGCAGGACGAAGGGGGGTTAATGTTTCACCAATTTGTCCAACTAGCTCTTTTCTCGTTTCATTTGTAATGTACCCTTTTTCATTGCTAGTTGAATCAGTTAAGACCATTTTCTTCATCGGCCCTCTGAACCCAAAATATTTAAAGATCAATACAGCTGCAACAGCTGTCACAATAACCGCAATCGCAATGTAGATCAACATACTTGTCATTGAAAATGAAGCTAACAACATTCCACCGATAACTGAACCAATGCCAAGTAAACCAAATATTCCAAATCCAGGAATAAATATTTCAATTAAAATTAACGTGAAACCGACTCCTAATAAGATAAACGATTCCCAGCCAGCAAAGCCTGCAATCATATGACCAAAAAAGAAAAGCAATAAAGCAGAGGCTCCCATAATGCCAGGTACGCCAAAACCAGGTGAGTACAGCTCTAATACTAGACCTAAACTGCCAATAGACAGTAAGATTGGAATCACAATTGGATTTGTCACAAAACGTGCTAATTGCTCCGCAAAACTAACTTCCATATCTTCTATAATTGCATTATCTAATCCAATAAACTCAAGTAATTCCGAACGGTCACTTGCAATAGCTTCTGCATAATTTACTTCCAGAGCTTGATTAGCACCTAATGTTAATAGCTCTCCTTCAGGCGCTCTCACTTCAGGTAGGTCAATATTTCGATCGGCCATAGCTAACGCATAGATAGGATCACGACCATTTAATTGTGCTGCCGCCTCCATTCGACTCAACCAATAAGATTGTGTTTTTTCATCTGCTGCATTTCCCGCTCCATCAATAACAGCTGCAGAGCCCATACTCGCATTTGGATGCATAACAATCTGATCTGTATTTAGCGCAATATAGGCACCTGCTGAAATCGCGTCAGGGTTCACAAACGTTGTAATCGGGATATCTGTATCTTGAATAAGCTTCGCAATATTTCCTGCCGCATCCACTGCTCCACCTGGTGTATTCATCTCTAATACGATATGATCTGCTCCAGCTTCAAAAGCTGCTTCAAATGAACGATTCATAAATGCTTCAAGGCCACGTTCAACCGTTTGCTCAACAGGAATAAAAAAGATAACTGGACGTCCTGCTTCCTCATTGTTGCTGTGAACAAGAGCTTGCACTGGTATTAAGAACAAGGCCATCATGATACAAACGAACGAAAAACGTAACATGTGCTTTCTCATGAATTAAACCCTCCCTTCTTTGATGTCATAATAACGTATACGAATGCTCCCTACTATAGGTTTCACAAAAATGATAAATATGATTAAATATTCTCAACTTTCTTCATTTCATTAATTATACTTAAAATAACCTCAAACGAACATCGACTAATACTAAGAAAAAGGTGTCACCAAGCAACTCGGTGACACCTTCTTCTTAAGCTCATCATTAATTAAGAGCCTACATGTTCTATAAGATAGCCTCTATTGCGTCATGTTAAGACAAATGTTGTTGAACTAGACGATTCACAAGGCCACCATCAGCTTTCCCTTTAACCTTAGGCATAATTGCTCCCATAACCTTACCCATATCTGCCTTCGAAGAAGCCCCTACTTCAGCTATCGTATCTTTCACAATAGTCGCAAGCTCGTCTTCTGATAATTGCTCAGGCATATACTCTTCAAGTATGGAAATCTCTGCACGAAGCTTAACAGCTAAATCTTCACGATCTGCTTTTTCAAACTCATGGAGGGAATCCTTGCGTTGTTTCAGTTCGCGATTCAGCACCGTTAGGCTATCATCGTCTGTCAATTCGCGTCCGAGCTTAATTTGCTCATTCTGTAAAGACGATTTCACCATACGGATTACAGAGAGTTTATCTTTTTCTTTGTTCTTCATCGCAGTCTTCATATCTTGATTTAATTGTTCAAGAAGATTCAATGAATACACCTCTCTTAGAACTTACGCTTTCTTGCTGCTTCAGATTTCTTCTTGCGTTTTACACTAGGCTTTTCATAGTGCTTACGCTTTTTAACCTCAGCCAACGTTCCTTCTTTAGAGAGTGATCTCTTGAAGCGACGAAGTGCAGCATCAATCGATTCGTTTTTGCGAACACGAGTCTCTGCCATTGTATATCCCTCCCTCCGAAACAAACCAACATCAACACGTACCTCTTAAATAGAATGCACGTCTTATAGAATTATAATATATAGCCAACTTTTGGTCAACTCAAACTTTACGCGTACATCGTATGAAGATTTTACTGTCATGCTTGTTCATTTTTGTCCATAAGTTGTTAATAGAGGTGATGACATGATTAAAGAACTCGTTTCCCTTTTAGCTGTATACATAACTCTTTTTCTTTTTGGAATGATTGTACTGCGAACTGGCCTCTTCCAACTAGGTGGACAATCGTTCCAGCGTTGGCTCCATCAAATGACCGATTCACCTTGGAAAGGCTTAATCGTTGGAATGGTCGCTACAGCTGTTTTGCAAAGCAGTTCAGCCATCATTGTGATGACTGTTGGACTAGTAGCAACAGGCTTTATACAATTTCGCCATTCTATTGGTATCATATTAGGAGCTAATATTGGTACGACAGTTACAACAGAATTACTCACATTAGATGTGTCTGCAATGATCATCCCGTTATTGATCATGGGATTCCTATCACTGCTCATTCCAAAAAAAATCACTTTTTCTTTCGGTTGCTCTACCTTTGGATTAGCATGTATTTTCATAGCGATGAATGGTCTAGAATCACTTGCCTATCCTCTATCTTCTATCCCAAATATTCATTCCTTCTTCCACATAACGAATGAACATCTCTCTTTCGGTATCGGTTTAGGAACGATTATGACGGCATTTATACAATCGAGTACAGCGACGACAGCTATCGCGATGGGCTTCATGAATGATCATATACTAGACTTACCTGCTGGTATTGCGATTATGCTTGGTGCCAATATCGGTACTTGCATTACCGCATACCTTGCTAGCTTAGGTTCTGGGAAAAGCGCACGATTAGTAGCCTTTGCAAATATTTGGTTAAACGTCATTGGTGTTCTTCTTTTCTTACCATTCATCCATGCTTTGAGCTATATTTCACAAATACTGACACCCGACCCTATGACACAACTTGCCCATGCTAGCTTGTTATTTAATTCAATTTGTTCCTTTCTGTTATTACCGTTAGCAAACTACTTTGCAACATTGATTAATCGTATTCACTCATAACAAGAAGAGCACTTCTCTTTCACATATAGGAAGGGAAGTGCTCTTTTTGATTAGTTAGATGATTCACTAGAAGGTTGTTGTAATTGTTGCTCCGTTTGCTCTAACTGCTCTGTTAATGTCGATAAGACATCCATCGATTGAACCGATTCATCAATTGAATTCAATAGCTGAGTCGTCTGTTGAACGGTTTTTTGTAGTTGACTATACAATTGCTGTTGCTGTTGCTTAGCTTGTTGATTCATCTGTTTCACCTGTTGTAACAACATCTGCTGATCCTGTTGATTAGATGGAGAAACGGTTGTTGGTTGTTGATATGATTTCATTTTCACTTGCTGTAAAGTCGTTTGCATTGATTGAATTTGATCGTTCACATCGGTTGTTAACTCTTCACCTGCTTCCATCTCATTTTGCATCTGATTATATTGCTGCTTCGCTTCTAAATCATTCATCTTCACCGCATAAGCCCCTTCCAGCTGTCGATCTGTTTGATTTGTTTGAACTGGAATAGTTGCCACTGTAGGATTCTTCTTCGAAAAGTAAGCAAGCATCCCAATAGCTGCAACTAGAATGGCGACGATGCCTACAAGCCATAATTCCATGTCATCACTCCCTTATATCGATTAGCTACCTTTAAGTAGTATGAACGACTTAATTCAGAACTATGAATAGAATATGAATGACAACAGGAATTATAAAACAATTACCTAATTTTAGAAAAGTCTTGATCTTATTTCTTAACTAGAATATTATCTCTGTATAAGGGATACAGAAAGGTGTGAAGTTCAATTAATACTGAATCAATAAACAATCACGAAAATTCTTTAAAGCTCTTTATCGTGCTTTCAAGAGCTTCTATATGGTTAAGTAAGCATTCTGATAGACAAATTAGTAAACACGGCTTAACAACAACTGAATTTGCCGTACTAGAACTCCTTTATCATAAGGGAACCAAGCCTCTCCAGCAAATCGGTGAAAAAATCCTTACATCGAATGCCAATACAACCTATGTTATTGATAAGTTAGAAAAGAAACAGTTCCTAAAAAGAAATCGTTGTTCAACAGATAGAAGAACGATTTATGCACAATTAACCGATGCAGGCCGTTCATTTATTGAAGAAATCTTTCCCGAACATGAACAAGTCATTAAAGAGGCCACAGCAGGACTATCTGAAGAAGAAAAGCTTCAAGCCATTGAATTATTAAAGAAAATTGGCTTATACGCAAAAGAGCATTATTAAATGGAACCCTACATACGTTTTTACACGTAAAAGGCGATTAGAAGACTACTACATCTTCTAATCGCCTTTTTCTTAGTAAGCTGATTCGCCTTTTTCACCGTTCACGATTGCTACGCCAGCACTAGCACCTATTCTTGTTGCTCCTGCTTCAATCAACTTTTTCGCACCTTCTAAATCTCGTACACCGCCAGATGCTTTTACTCCTTTTTCTGGTCCGACCGTTTGACGCATTAATTGGATATCTTCAACTGTCGCACCACCTGTTGAAAAGCCCGTAGATGTTTTCACAAAATCCGCACCAGCTTTCACCGCTAATTCACACGCACGACGCTTCTCCTCATCTGATAATAAACATGTTTCGATAATAACTTTTGTCAAAGCATGTCCACCTGTAGCATGAACGACAGCTCTAATGTCCCGTTCAACTAAATCATTATCTTTTCTTTTTAAAGCTGCGACATTTATAACCATGTCGACCTCTGTTGCTCCATTTTCAACTGCATTTTTCGTTTCGAACGCTTTTACTTCTGTCGTATTTGCCCCTAGTGGGAAGCCAATCACTGTGCAAACCTTTACGTCCTCCGCATCTTGCAACAACTGAGCAGCTAGCTTCACCCAGGTTGGATTCACACAAACGGAAGCAAAAGAATATTCCTTTGCTTCTTTGCAAAGCTGAATAATGTCCTTCTCGCATACATCGGCCTTTAAAGCTGTATGGTCAATATATCGCGCAATTGATTGATCCAATTCCATTCGTCCTCTCTATGTATAGTCTTTCATCTCATCATACCACAAAGTTGCTTGTAGTATTTGTAAAAAATACTGTAACATACGCAATTACTTCTCTAATAATAAATACGAGACATGAAACATAAAAAAAGAGAGGTTGAAGTGTTTAGCAAAAAATGCGGACATCTTAAGGACATAGCGAATGACATATACGTAGGGCACCAAAAAAGTTGAAAACCAAACTTTTTCAGTGCCCTTGCGTAGCACGAGGTGGCTCAGCAGCTTCCCGCGGAAAGCGAAGTATATTTCAGGAGCAGATTCTTGCACCGCCGTATTGGTTCGAATTCTCATTCATTAACGTTGTTCTCCGTACACAATTAGCTTCTCTCCACCACATTAATAAGCTTGAACGCTCTCTTTACTCTTAGTCTCCTTTTGAATATTTCGCTCACTGACCACTCGAAAGACAATATTCGCTATTTTCGTCAACATAAATCCAATTAAACTGCACGTAAAAAACGGAATTAACCCAGGAATATACATAACTAAATATTGCACAGCGACAACCGTAACTGCCATTAAGATCATATATTGCGGATATGATAAAGTAAGCATTAGCGCCACTTTTAATTTATCTATTGGTTTCACATCAAAATGGACGTATACCGAAAAGAACATTAATAAAGAAAGCAAATAGATAATCGTTATAACAAGTAAGACATACCTAATAGCTTGCATCCAGATGATTTGATCAGACAAAATAACAAAGTTCGCATAAATGATATAACCGATAAATACGAAAAATACTCCAAACAAATTGGCTTGCACAAACTCTTTTTTATAATAGTGCCAATAGGTCCGCGAGACTGAAAAATCACTCGATCCATTTATCCACTTTCTCATTACAGCAAACATAGCTACTGTTGCCGGCATGAACCCAAAGACAACAAGACCAAGAAGTGTGAAGGCTATCCATAGTATATTTATATATGCGAGGCGTGAGATGAAGACACTGATCCGAAAAAAACCGCCCCATTAAACCGCTCATTTCCATATCACACTACTCCTTTATTATAAATCTTTTAATTGCAAACTCGCTAAAATAAAGGTCCCAACACCATGTAAATCATTTACACTTGTTTTTCGATTTACATAATATTCATACACTCCAATGGAAGTCCCGATACATATACCCGTTAATGAAACGTTTCCACTCGGTTCTTCTTGAATATAAGTAGTCACGATGCCCTCATAACCTCTTTTTGCATTTTCTGCATAAGCTCTATCAATATATCCGCATTTAACCGCTTTAGCAATCGTGTAGACAAACAAGCTAGAGCAAGAACTTTCAAGCCAGTTATCCTCCAGATGACCTTTATTAATAATTTGATACCACATGCCTGTACCTTCATCTTGATAACGAACAAGGTTGACAATTAAATTTTGCAAGACTCGGATTAAATCTCCCCTCTTTTCATGGTTCTCTGGTAATAAGCTGATGAGATCGACTATTGCTAACCCATACCACCCTAATGAACGTCCCCATATCTCAGGAGCTGTATTCGTTTCTGGTACACTCCAAGCTGTTTCTCCACTTTCGTCCCAACCATGAAAATATAGTCCTGTCTCTCGGTCGTACGTATTCTTTCTCATTAACGCTTCCTGCTGCAACACTAGATCCACAAGCTCAGGCTCATTAAATAGTTGGCCATACTGCATTGTGAAAGGACCTGCCATATACAAGCCATCTAACCACATTTGATACGGGTATTTATCCTTATGCCAAAAGCCTCCCTCTGACGTTTTGTTAATCGTTTTTAATAAATTACGCAATTTAGACGCAGCTATCTTATAACGTACTTCGCCTGTTTGTTCATATAACGGTAATAGCAGCAGGCCAGGTTGAATGGCGTCTAATTGGTCACGTTCAAAATAAAAATTACCTTGCTCATCAACCAATTTATCAACGTATTCCTTCACATAATGAAAATAAGCATCGTCACCTGTTTCTAAGTAAAGCTGATATACCCCACAGAGAAAGACACCTTGATGATAATGCCAACGATTAGCAGGTGGTAGCATAATCGGCTCATATTCACTCATGACACTCTTACTCGCTTTTACGGCCCATTCTAGTGCATTTTTACCTTTTACTATTTGACTCATCATTCTACCTCCTTATTTTGATCAGTTTGAAGTAAATCCTCACGTAATGGTGTGAATGTATCAAGCAATAAGCCATTTTCTAGTGCTACAACACTATGAACAGCGTTACTAGGTATCGTTAATGTTTCACCTTTTTTCAGTAGGATTGTTTGATCATCCACCTTGAATTCAAACAATCCTTCTAACAATACGTTAACTGTTCATGTGGATGGGCATGCTCATCACCAATTCCACCTTTTTGAAAATGCACTTCCATAACCATCAAATTTTCCCCTGGTTGATGAATCTTTCTTTTCACTAGTTGATTCACTTCTTCCCATTGACCAATTGCCATATGAATCATCCCCTTTTCACTTTTTAATTAAATAAGGAACCCCCAATTGTAGTACTAATACAAATGAAAGGACGAGCGGAACTGTTGTCGGATTTAATTCCTTCGCAAATAGCATAAAAATAATGACTCCTAAACCTCTACCACCATTAATAATCGCTTCACGTAAAACAACCGTCTCCACTCGAAAATGTGTTTTCAAAGGTATTCGATCAAGCCAAGTGAAATAATAAACTCCATACGTATTCGCTTGTAAAGGTCTAAAGAGTGAATAGATAGACATGAATAGTAAAACCGTCCATATACTAATTTCCCAAAATAAGAAGCTAGCTGCCAGGAGCATTCCAACGGCTGAGACGAATAAATACGTTCGAGTTTGATCTAACCTTCCAAAGCGAGCTATTACATAACTAGCTAGAATGGATAATGATAGAAACAACGCGTTTATCGTACCGATAAAGCTTTCATTAGGAAAAATCACAAATAACAAAATCGGTGGGACATACATCATGATCCCTTGTGGAAATCCTAATAAAAACCAACCAACAAGCGCATAGCCAAACCTTTTTTCTCTCTTTAAAATAAGAGGTAACAATTTCATATAATATTGTGTGTGATGCGACTCTTCTTTTTTTATTTGAAAGCTTCCGATTGTTGCAAGAATAAACATGACAAATGCGAATGTGAACACAATCGTATAGCCTAGCAAGCCATCTTGAAAACTTATCACATATCCTGCAGCTGCCGGACCAATTAAATTAGCGACACCCATAAGCGCCTGATTCCATCCTAAATATCGGTGACGATTCTCATTATTGGATACTTCATGAGCCAATGTAAAATAACTTAACCAATAGGTCGATTGTGCCATTCCGCGAATCAATGCAAACCATATGAAATATTCGACCATACTTTCCCTTGTTGCGATCACACATAAATAGAAAGCAGCTGTTAAAAAGATGCCATATCGATACATCACAAGGTGGCCTTTTCTTTTTGCTAGACTTCCTATTAAAAGGGTCGTCACAGCTTGTGCCATAATCGCCGTGACATTAAATAAACCATTAACCAATAAGCTTTCAGTTAAGCGCCATAAATATAAATTAATAAATATTAATGACAGTGAATTCCCAAATTGAAAAATAGTATGATTGACTAATGTTAAGACAGCTTGTTTTGAGAGTCTTGTTTCTTTACGTATTTGAAAAAATGACATACCTCTACAACACTTCTCTCTGCTCTATAAAATGGCTTCTACATATTTAAAGAATTCCCGAGTCTCCTGTAAAGGCAACACCTTTTTCTTAGCTAGTCGATAGCATTGCATTCGAATAAGCGTTGCTTGTGTACTTGCATTCATATCACCTTCCACTAATCCTTCCCCTAAGAATACCGGTTCAGGCATATGAGGGTAATACTCTCCTTCTTTCACTTGCGCAACATTAGGCGCCTTTGGTGAATGATCGATTTCCCTTGAAAATCCTCCATCTATTCGCTTTAATCGACTCATGTTTTTAGTCGTTATTTGAATAATTTCTACCAATTCCTCATCAGTAAGATCTAAATCAAGATAAACAAGGAGATCTATAGGGTTGCGAATATAGCACATGTCAATAGCCTTCTCCGTCCTTAAGCACGTTAAAATGCTTTTATAAACCTTGTCACGATTCGGTAATGGGATATAGAATTTACTGTAAAAGGTATGGAGCTTAAATGTTCCTGAAATTCGAACATATAAGCTTCCATCTCCCCATAACCCAGTTTGTTGATCTTGAATTGATGCTAAATAATCAGTCGCAGCCTTCACAAATGGTATTCTTTCCGCCTCATTCATCTCCTGTAGGTAAATACAAGATGTAGCTAATAAGTCACAACCGCGCCAACTGTTGCTTAAATCAATACTTTTCCACTTTTCAATATAGGCTTCTACTGATTTTGTAAAAGCTGGAGCAGCCTTTGCTTTCAAAGGAAGTGGATACAACGGCTCGCTTCCTAGCCTCTTTAAAGCATTGACAGAATAACCGAGTGCACGTTGTACCATCACTTCATCTTTCTCCATCTTTGGATCATTATCAAGAAAATAGCCTGTTTCCTTGACTTGTTTACGTTGAAAAAATTGAATCAGTTTTCTTTTGATTTCCTCCGGTAAAAAGGAGAGCGCATCGTTTCGAATGAGTATATTAATGGCTTGAGCCGTTGATTCGATATCTGGCTTAAAACGAGCACTCTCCTTAGAGCTTCTAGCGTAATAAAACCCTCCTGATAACGGATCATATTGATGTGCTAGCCATTTAAATAACCCGCTATATTGCTCATCTAATTGCTCTAAGACTTCTGTTAATTGCTTCTCCATCACTGACATGCACTCACGACCTTTTCATTGAATTAACCTTTCATCGAACCGAGTAATGCTCCCTTGGCAAAATACTTTTGTAAAAATGGATAAACAGCTAGAACAGGTATCGTAGCTACAACTATGACAGCCATCTTCACCGTAATTTCTGGTGGTGGTACACTCGTAAATTCAGCGCCGTCATAATTCAAGCCACTAGCCAAAACGACGACCTGTCTTAAAAGAACTTGCACCGGCCATTTTGATGAATCGCTTAAATAAAGGATGGCATGCATATACGTATTCCAATACGTTACTGCATAAAAAAGTGATATTGTCGCAATGGCTGGCATCGAACAAGGAATGACAATTCGAAACAATATTCCAAAGTCACTACAGCCATCAATTTTCGCTGACTCTTCAAGCCCCGCCGGAAGATTTTGAAAAAAGCTTTTCAAAATAATCATGTTAAAAGCATTGATCGCTACAGGTACAATAAGTGCTGCTAATGAATTTAACAAACCGGTATATTGAACAACGAGAAATGTAGGAATCATCCCACCGTTAAATAACAATGTGAACACAATGAAAAACATTAAAAACCTTCTACCGACTAAATCCTTTCGAGACAATCCATACGCTGTTAACGTCGATAAAAACATACTAAATATCGTACCACCAACTGTAACTCCTATTGATACCATCATCGCTGTCATAATCGTATCAGTCGAAAAAATATAACGATACGCATCTAAGCTCCATACTGTAGGAATTAAAACGAATCGTTTATCCGCTAATTCCGCACTCGTTGTAAATGAAGCTGCGACAACATGTAAAAATGGTAATATACATAATAAAGCGATGATCGTTAATAACGTTATATTTGTCGCATCGAAAATTTTACTTCCTATAGATCGATCCTTAACCATTTTCAGCCCTCCTCTTAATAAACGCCTTCTTCTCCAGCTTTTTTCGATAACCAGTTAGCAAACATTACTAGAATTAAACCAATAATCCCTTTGAAAAAGCCTACCGCCGTACTATAACTAAACTGACCTTGCTTTAAACCAGCTGTATACACATACGTATCGAATATTTCCCCTACTTCACGGTTCGATGCATTTAATAACAGATATACATGTTCAAACCCAAGCTCGAGAACATCTCCAATCTTTAATATTAATAGGACAATAATGACACTTCGAATAGCAGGTAATGTGATGTGCCATATTTGTCTGATGCGATTTGCGCCATCAATTTTCGCTGCTTCATATTGTTCAGGATCAACTGCTGCCACTGCTGCTAAGAAGATAATCGTTCCCCATCCAGCCTCTCGCCATATGACTTGCAGAATATACATTGGTCTAAACGTATCTGGATTCATTAAAAAGTTAATCTTCTGAAAACCCATTGCCTCGATAATTGAATTAATAATTCCTCCATCTAATGTCAGCATGACAAAGCTAATGGAAACAATAACTACCCAAGACATAAAGTGTGGAATGTAAATTAACGTTTGTACACTTCGCTTAAAAAATTGATTACGTACCTCATTAAGCATTAAAGCCACAATGATTGGAATCGGAAAAAACACAAAAAGCTGAAGAGCAAATAAAATAAGTGTATTTCGAAAAATCATCCAAAAATCAGGACTTGAAAATAAACGTTCAAAATGTTGAAGACCAACCCACTCACTTCCCATAATACCTAAATAAGGCTTGTAATCTTGAAAGGCAATAATAAGACCATACATCGGAATATACTTGTAAATAAAAAAGTAAAGAATACCTGGAGCAATCATTAAATAAATCCATTTATTCTTTCTTATATTCTTCATCATTTCTTCACGTCTGTTGTATGGTGGCAACGGCGCTTTCGCTTTCTCAACAACCACTTGATTTTCCATAGCTATCTTCCTTTCGTAACAAAATGGTGTAAACGCTTTCTTGAATGTAATCTTAATCGCAAAATAAGATTACAGCTATAATCATTTCACCATAATCGTGAGAAAATCGTCGTTTTATCAGGGTTTTCGACTAAATCGAAGATAAAGATTATTCGCATCTTTTGGTAATTAATTCAAGTGCAAAAATTTATAAGACGAACTACTCTTTTCTTAGATTCATTTTTTCTATAAAAAGAGAATTGACTCTTATCGAATCAATTCTCTTAAAATGTTCGGTACATGTTAGTTAATAGCTTGATAGGAATCATTTATTTCTTCAATAATCGCATCTCCACCTTGCGCTCGCCAATCTTCAACTACTGAATCAAACCCTTCTCGATCAGTCTGACCTAAAATATAACGAACTGTAGCATCTTCAATCATTTGAGTTAAACGTTCACCATCACGTATAAACGTTTCTGAATCTAGAGTAACAGCAGGGTTATGGATGAGATAATTGTTGTTGTCTAACACTAACTCATCTGCCTTTTGTCTCACTTCATAATCTGTGTATCCCTCGTAACGTCCAGTGGTTTCAGGTTCACCAATCTCTAATGTTAAATACGGTCTTACTTCTGTATCAATGATACGCTGTTCAGCAATCGTATTATCAGCTCGGCCGTCCTTTAACTCATAGTGCTCACCTTCAACACCCCAATAGAGAGTATTAATGACCTCTGAACTTGCTAACTTATCATAGAATCCTAGAATATTTAATAAGTCTTCTTCCGTCTCGATCGATGATTTAGAGAAAATAATGATTTCTCCAAAGCCTGGTATTGCCCAAACACCAAATTCACCGTGTGGACCTTCTACATAATTTTGAACATCAAATTTAATGTCAGGATTAAGTGCCGTAGCATCATTATTCATCGATGTTACATCAGGAAGTGATCCGACGTATACTCCTGCTGTCCCATTAGTGACAAGCGCGATTTGGTCGTCTTTACTTGTAACAGGAAAATCTTGATTAATATATCCATTAGAATGCATCTCTTTATAGAAGTCTAACGTATCCATATACTCATCAAACATAAACTCTGGGAGCAATTGCCCATCTTTTTCTCCCCACTCATTTGGTGTCCCAAACCACGAAGCAATTGTCTTGAAGCCACCATAGATTAAGTCACTACGATCAGCAATTCCGATCGTATCATTATTACCCGATCCATTCGGATCATCTTCAGTAAAAGCACGAACCATTTCAAAAAATTCATCTGTCGTTGTCGGCGCATCTAACCCAAGATTATCAGCCCAATCTTTACGGTAAATGATTCCTTGTCTTGAAAGTGGCCGCCCTTGATAAATCCCATAAATTTTCCCATCGATCATCGTGTTAGCCATAATATCTTCATTTAAATTACTTAAATTTTCAAATTGATCTAAATAAGGTCCGATTTCCCAAAACTGATCATTACGTATGGCGTCTTTAAATTGATTTACTTGATTAAAACCTATTCTAACAACGTCTGGTAGTGATCCAGTCGCAAAAGCTGTATTTAAGCGCTCATCATAGTTGCTATCAGGAACCCATTGAATATCAAGCTTATAGCCAGTCATTTCCTCAATTAATTCCTGTATTTTAGGATCAGGCGTCTCAGCTGTGTGTAAGTTCGTCATAATTGAAAACTCATATGGCTCTCCAGAATCTTCACCTTCATTATTCGTAGCTTCATCTTCCGTATTATCAGAAGGCGTCGCATCCTCATTTGAAGCGCTTTCATTATTACATGCACCAAGCAGCATTAGTAAAAGAGCAAACGTACAAATCATTACGATATACTTCATAGATAACTTCATTCGTATACCCCCAATTAATATTCTTTTTTGATCATATCACACATCTAACCCTGTTTTCCGTAAACGTATTACCTGAGCGTGACTTCTTTCATAAGCACCAAATTCTTATTTCTCTATACACCTCCAGCCAATCATTTTAACAACGTTGTAATGATGATCCATCACTTTCCGTTTAGATCATGAAATCATCATACGCTACATGCTGTTACTGATGATCATAGTCGATAACGAAGATGATTCATATAATCACCATCTCATTATGTAAGCACTTACAACACTGTGACACTAGTCCTTTCCGTCTATCTGATCTAATGATTATGGAGGATATATAAATCGTAACAAAGATATTCCTTATGACCGGATACCTTTATAATATACGTTCTTACTACGACGAAAAAGCCCAATGAAAGGTAACACTCAACCTTTACATTGGACTCATATTTCTCCTTAAGAAATATTTTGATACTTCTTACGATATTGCCCTGGTGTCATATCTTCTTGTTTTTTAAAGGACCGGATAAAGTTTTGTGAATTTTTATACTGTAATTGATCAGCAATCTCTTTAACTGTCATCGATGTTTCCACTAGCCACCTTTTAGCCATTTTAAATCGGTACATTGATAAATATTCACTAAATGTATGATTCGTTTCTTGCTTAAACACACTACTTAAATAATTGGCATTATAATGCAGCTTCGATGCACATTCTTCCAACGTTATTTCCTCATCATAACGCTGGTGGATCATATCAATCATTTTCTCAGAAAGATTATGAAACTGCGATTCCTTTCGCTTTTGGAAAATTTGAATCAAAGGTTGAATCAACCTATCTTGGAACCAACCTTCAATCTCGACCCTCATATTCAATTGTAGTAACTCTTCATATAAAGATACATGATATATTTCCAATTGCTCAAAGCTGACTTGACTTTCTTGCTTAAGCAATAATAAATTATTTAGAAGTTCCATCATATATATTTGGTATTCTCTTGGAGATTGAGCATTTTTAAATACTTTTTCCATCCATATTCGGAGCTGTTCATGTGCTTTCTTCTCTTCACCTAATTTAATCGCTATGAGTAACTCATCTTCAACCCTTTTAGGATAATCGAAAATGGTTGCCTGCTTTCCAGAATACATCGACGAGAAGTGTACAATGACACCTGTTCCAAGCGTCATTCTATGCTTTAACGCTTCTATCCCTTCTTTATACCCTCTCTTCGCTGCCTTAATATCAGAAAATGAGCGACTCACACCTATACTAATACATACTTTTAACGTTTGATGGATATTCGTTTGAATCGTTTCAGTTAAATTATATATTTGATCTTTATGAACTTGCTCGTCTGAAAACCCTAATAATAAGATAAGCACTTGATCCATCCAAACCGTTGGTAACCGGTTATCTGCTGGAATCGTTTCTTCTACAATATTCTTCACTGCAAATGAGATCTTTTCCACATCATGAGACTGATAATCTTTTTTTTCAAGGTTATCAATATGAATCGTACAAACGACCATGTGATCCCAAGATTGAACTAAATCTTCTAATTCAAAGCTTATCAATTTCTCATTAATTTCACTCGTTTTATAATGCCCCGTGAACAATTGATTAATAAAGACCGATTTCATTTGTTGTGAATGTTCTTTTAGCTCAGCTTCCAAATTCGTTTTAGATGAAAATAATTCACTAATATGATCTTCAATCAATTCTAACTCATTTCGTTTATTGTTCGTACGCTCTGGCAAGTGTTCTTCAATATAGGATACAAGGTTATTAACTGGAGAGTATAATTTTTTGCTAATGATGTATATATACAAACTACAAGTTAAAATAATAAACGTAATCATGAAGAACGTAATCCAGCCAATCGTTTTACTTTCTTCTGTTAAATCATCGATCGAGTTGAAAGAAATATAATTCCAATCATTAAAATCAGACTTATTATATGTAACCGTATATGATTCATCATGGTTAGAAACATCAAATTGACCTGATCGCTCATTAAATCCTTCTAGCGAACCCATATAATGAGTATCGACTAACGATTGTCCAACCAAATTGGGATCACGATGCACGATAATCGTATAATCTTCATCTGTAATCATGACTTCATCTGACAGTTCATCGACATTAATCATTTCTGCTAAACTACAAGAAGGAATATTCGTAAAAGCCAACCCGTATTTTTCACTTAATTTAGGTGGAAGCTTCTTCACTAAACTTATCGTATATGGACATTCCCCAACTAATATAGGTTCAACAAATTCTTCATTCTCCAACAAAATCCAAGTTGTATTATGTTCTAAGTCCAAATAGGAAAGAAATTGTTCATGATCAGGGTGCTCATTCAACCTAGAAATTCCTGTATAATCAACAATCCAATCTTCTTGTAAATTTAATAGAATCACTTCATCTACTTTCGTATCATACGACCTTAAATTGCTCAATTCCTGTCGTAATTCGCGATAGATCGAAAAGTCTTCAGCCAATAATGGCCGCCTAATAACAGATTCCATTAAGGGGGAATCAATTGACCTGCTAACACTATGATGAACGGTTACTAATACTTGCTCAATATTAGATTGGATTTGCCGGATTACTTGTACCTTTTCATGATTTACTTTTTCTTGAATATGTTTTGATGACTGCACATACGAAAAAACACCTACTATAATAACAGGAATGACACTAACGATACTTGCAAATACGATAAGCTTTGTTAATAAGCTTTGGTTTTTCAACTGCTTCCCTCCCTTCACTTTTTGTAAGGGTTTACATTTCTAAAAACGACGAATCTTTTACATAATATGTAGATTATTATAACACATTCCAACCAATTGGATGATAGATGTTTTTGAACTGATTAGTAGAAGAAGGAAAGCCTACTCCTAGGATTAACTAGAAATAGACTTAACATAATTATTTCGCAAACTGAGCTCGCTTTTGTTCGATAAATTGAACCGCTCTATTCATATCCTCTGGCTCTGTATGCTCAATAACAATATGACATTCTGGCTTATATTGATGCAATCGTTGCAAAAATAAATCATAATTTAGCAATCCTAATCCTGGTGATGTTTCTCGTAAAATCCCTTGCTCATCTAGGAAGCGGTCCTTCGCATGACACGCAACAATATGCTTTCCTAATAATTCAAACGCTTCTTCAATCACTTCATCTTGTTGTTGATAGTTTTCTTGTGTTAATAAGTTCCCAAGGTCAAGAACAACACCAACTTGAGAACTATTTAAATCATCTAGCATTTGTTTTAATGTTCGTGCTGACCCTATTAAATGACCATGTGCAGCTTCAAGCCCTACAATGATTCCCCACTGCTCAGCTTCTTTAACTAATTCAACTAACGAATGATAGAGCTTATCCCAATCCTTTTCATAATCCCCATTCGATTGAGGTCTTCCCACTTCAGTCGCAATCATTGGTGCACCAAACATTGATGCATAGCGAATTAATTCTTTATATCGTTGTAAAAAGGTTCGATGAGCGTCTTCATTTTCATCAAATAAGTGTAAATAGGATGCAATAATCGAGATGTCCACTTCGTTTTTGTCAAATTCTTTTTTTATATTTCGAACGAGTCCGGGATTTAATAGTCCAGGTTTTGTGAAATCATAGTCATTAAATGCTTTCCAAATGGCTAATTGCACATGCTTAATCCTGTACTCCCCTAATGTTTGAGCCAATTCTTTATACGTGTGTGTTCCAAATAAATGAGCTAGTGCTCCTACCGTCATCTCAATTCCTCCTCATTCTAAACTAACAACGTTGTTAGTTTTATAGTAAGCGCTATCTCATTTGTTTGTCAATCTATCATACTTTAAACATTTAATTGAAAGGATAATGATCTTTTCTTTATAATAAATATTATTTTAAAGTTCCAAAACTTTAACTGAGGTGAGAAATTGAAAAAGAATCGAATGTTTATATTTTTTCTTATCATTAGCCTTCTTTGTTTATTCATTATTTTCTTTCATGTTCAAAACAACTCCCTTGTCGTTACTCAAATCCAGGTTCAGTCCGAAAAAATTCCGATCGGCTTTAACGAATTCACCATTGTCCAATTATCAGATCTTCACAATAAAAGCTTTTCAAATGACCAACAAGTTTTACTCGAAAAAGTCAATAATGCGAATCCAGATTTAATTGTATTTACAGGAGATTTAGTTGATTCAAAAAAGGATAATAACACACCTAGCCTTCTATTAATAGAGGGATTAGTGCAAATAGCTCCTACTTATTTTGTAACAGGGAACCATGAATGGTGGGCTGGTAATTTTGAATCATTGGAGAATTCATTAGTCAATATAGGTGTTCATGTAATGAGAAATTCAGTTGTTGAGCTAATGAACAATCAGGATATTATTCAAATTATTGGTATTGATGATCCAGCACACACAAAGGGGAATGATTCAGAGCGTACTATCACAGAAATGTTTATTTTAGAAGCCATTAATGAACTCGAAGCTAAGCATTTTCAAATTTTATTAGCTCATCGTCCAGAAATGATACCGCTTTATTCAACATATGATTTTGATTTAGTTTTCTCTGGACATGCACATGGTGGACAAATGAGAATTCCTTTTATTGGGGGACTGGTTGCTCCTAATCAAGGCTTTTTACCGAAATATACTTCTGGAGAACATGTACTAGACGATACGACCATGATTGTCAATAGAGGTCTTGGAAATAGTGTGATTCCATTTCGTCTATTTAATCGACCAGAAATCGTAGTCGTTACACTGAAATCTATTACGAACTAGAATATAGCTGTAGAGCTTGGTTTTTATTCCAAGCTCTACTCTTAAACATTAGGCGCGTGACCTTAATCTTTATTGCTCTTGTTTTCTTCTTTTAAATAAGTAGACAATACCACCAACGAACAATAAAGAGATTCCAATTAATAGGAACTGATATAGATTAGTTGCCGTATCAGGTAGAGGATCTTTACTATCTCCTAATGGCGGCTCTTCTCCTCCTGGTGGCGGCTCCTCTCCTCCTGGTGGCGGCTCTTCTCCTCCTGGTGGCGGC
>NZ_BAUU01000014.1 GCF_000513115.1 Halalkalibacter hemicellulosilyticusJCM 9152 | reverse complement strand
TCTACAAAGGAGGAGGCCACTGAAAAAGTGAAAATCGCACTTTTTCAGTGGCCTTTAAGTAATGCGCGTAACCGTTGCCCGATTTTGAAAGCCTTGAAATGAGTGGGTTTCTCATAGCAAGGCGCGCAATGAGCGGAGCCATTACACTAATTAAAAATCCCCACTTCTAGCGATTATCAATCGTCTCTGGATACAGATCATGGTTCATCATACGGTACTCTGCCATTTTTTCGTATTTCGTCCCTGGCTGTCCATAGTTTGTATATGGGTCTATTGAAATACCACCGCGAGGCGTGAATTTCCCCCACACTTCGATGTAGCGTGGATCCATCAATTCGATGAGGTCATTCATAATAATATTCATACAATCCTCGTGGAAATCCCCATGATTACGAAAGCTAAATAAATATAGCTTAAGTGACTTACTCTCGACCATTTTTATATTTGGAATATAACTAATATAAATCGTCGCAAAGTCTGGTTGGTTCGTTTTTGGACACAGCGATGTAAACTCTGGGCAATTAAACTTGACAAAATAATCTCGATTTTGATGCTTATTTTCAAACACTTCTAGGACCGCTGGATTATAAGAAAAGGTATATTCCGTTCCTTGATTTCCAAGTAAGTTTACACCATCTAGTTCGTTATCTGATCGACCGCTCATTTGCACACCTCCACTTCCATTATTATACGCCTCGTTTATTTCCCCACACAAAAGTATGCAGCTGGGGTAATACACGAACATCATTCATTTCGACACTGCTTAATGTCAATTCAATGAGCCATTCATATCTTATCAGTAACTGGGAGACGAGTTCATCTTTCTTCGTTGAGGTTACTTGATCATTTCCTACTTGCAAAAACATTGCAACGTCAGGATAACGTTGATGGATCACTTTAGCATACTGAAAATCATCTTGATCAAAGATAACAACTTTTAAATTCACTTGCTCCACCGACAAACGAGACATCACATCGTCTAATCGATTTAAATCTGTTTTCATTTTTGAACTAGGTGGTTTAGGTGAAATCGTCACTTCATCGACCATCGTTAACCAATCCTGCCAATAGGAACCTTGAGTCTCAAGTGCCACGGTCCATTTCTCTCCATGACATAACTCAACAAACTCAGCAAGTCCTTTGTGCAAGGCTGGATTCCCGCCTGATATTGTTACATGAGAAAAGCGATTATCACCTTGCTCTTTAAGAGCTGTGACAATCGCAGACGCGTCCATTAACACACTTTTTCCTGTACCATCCATGTGAAGCTCGAGTCGCACCATGAGCAGCGATAATCACAGCCTGCTGTACGTACAAACATTGTCTTCTGACCAATGACCCTTCCTTCACCTTGAATCGTCGGTCCAAACACCTCCATTACCGGTATTTTCATAATAATTCCTCCGGTTTTGGACGATAAACAACATAGCTTGTAGGTGTTTCACGAACGAGAACTTGTAAGCACTTCGGTTGATGTGGTAACGATTGTAATTTCTCATGAATCGTTTTCCAAATTTGTTCTGCAACACGCTCTGTCGTAGGAAAGATTTCCTTATATTCGTTATGGTCATTTAATAGCGTATGATCATAACGTTTATGGACTAGGTCCTTAATTTGTTTAAAATCGATAAGAAACCCAAGTTCATCAAGTTGATCACCGGCAATCGTAACATTTATAAAATACGTATGGCCGTGCATATTTTTACAAACCCCTGCTTTTTCATCTGGAATGAAATGAGCTGCAGATAAGTTCATATCTTTATTTAATTCATAACGATACGAATGAGGTACCTGTGGGTAAAATTGTTGTAGCACTATTCTTCCCTCCTTTCCTTTTGATTTTCATATTGCTTTAAGCCTTGCATTCTTAGTTTACACGATGGGCACTCTCCACAGCCATCACCACGCACTCCATGATAGCAAGTTAATGTTCTTTCTCGAACAAATGACAAAGCATTTAATTGATCCGCAAGCTCCCAAGTCTCTGCTTTATTAAGCCACATCAGCGGTGTATGAATAACAAATTGCTGGTCCATTGCCAAATTAAGCGTCACGTTCAAAGACTTCACGAATTGATCACGCAATCAGGATAGCCACTATAATCAGTCTCACAAACACCCGTTACAATATGCTTAGCTCCTATGCTATGGGCGTATACAGCCGCAAATGATAAAAATAGATGATTCCGACCTGGAACAAAGGTTGATGGCAATTCACCAGCCACCCCATCCTCGACCTTCATATCATGATGTGTGAGTGCATTCGGTGAAAGCTGATTCATAAAGGTCATATCAAGAAGGTGAAAGGAAACCTCTAACTCCTTCGCAATATCTTTTGCACAATTAATTTCTTCGTAATGACGCTGACCGTAATCAAAGGTTACAGTTGCTACTTCTTTAAATTCTTTTAGTGCCCATAATAAACAAGTCGTACTATCTTGTCCACCACTAAAGACGACGACCGCCTTATCTTTTTTCATGACTCATTTCTCCTTTAATTAGCGTTAATTGCCGCTATTTATGAAGAACGAGCATTCGATCACTCCTATTAGGTTAATCATTTTATAATAAAACGACAAGAAAACTGTACCACTGTACAGTTATCACCTTAGTTTTTTATAGAGGGAGTTCGCGAACCTCTTTCTTATCACTATTATCATAGCATAAATAAACAATGTCGTGCTATTCTTTTCTCTCGGACATAATATTGGTATAGTATGTAATGAATGGAATACATTAATTAGAATTGAGGTAGATAAAGATGACCAGTTTTACGGAAAAATTAGAAAAATACGCTGAGCTTGCTGTTAAAATCGGTGTGAACATTCAAAAAGACCAAACCCTTGTTGTACGCTCCCCGATTACTGCAGTTGACCTCGTTCGACTAGTAGCCAAAAAAGCATACGAGGCTGGTGCTAAAAATGTTCATGTCGAATGGAGTGACGAGGAACTAACAAA
Source organism: Halalkalibacter hemicellulosilyticusJCM 9152 (assembly GCF_000513115.1). Lineage (GTDB taxonomy): Bacteria > Bacillota > Bacilli > Bacillales > Bacillaceae_D > Halalkalibacter > Halalkalibacter hemicellulosilyticus. Next base: position 125,567 of record NZ_BAUU01000014.1, on the reverse strand, counting down.
GACAAAATTTGAACTCGCTCCCGATGAGGCTTTTCATGAGTACCCGGAATGGATCGCAAAAGGCTATGAAGAAATGGCAGAAGGCGGTGCTGCCTTTTTAAGTATTACAGGCTCAAACCCAGATTTATTAAAAGGTGCGGACCCAGAGCGCGTATCTAATATGAATAAAGCAAGCGGAAAAGCAATGGAAGGCTTCCGTTCTTATATTATGAGCGATAAGGTTAGCTGGTCCATTGTCGCAGTACCATCAGAAGGCTGGGCGCAAAAGGTGTTTCCGGATGTCCCAGTTTCAGAAGCGATGGATAAACTTTGGGAGGCGATCTTCGCAGCAACAAGAATCAATGAGGACGACCCTGTATCCGCATGGAACGACCATTTAAATAACCTTGATCAAAAAATGAATACATTAAATGAAAAACATTTTCATGCCCTACATTATCAATCTGAAGGGACGGACCTTGTCATTGAGTTACCGACTACTCACCTTTGGGTAAGCGGAGGTAGTATTAATAAAGAAGGTGTTTCCTTTGTTGCTAATATGCCAACAGAGGAAGTATTTACATCGGCAAAGAAAACCGGAGTAAACGGAACCGTTTCGAGCACAAAACCACTAAATTACGGAGGAACGCTCATTAATAATTTTTCATTAACCTTCAAAGACGGAAAAGTGATTGATTTCAAAGCGGAAGAAGGCTATGAAACATTAAAACGTCTAATTGAAACGGATGAAGGCTCAAGTTATATTGGCGAGGTCGCACTCGTGCCTCACGATTCTCCGATTTCAAATGCAGATATTATCTTCTTTAATACGTTGTTTGATGAAAATGCTTCAAACCATTTAGCTTTAGGCTCTGCTTATGCTTTTTGTATCGATGGTGGAAAAGAGATGTCTAAGGAAGAACTTGAGAAAAACGGATTAAATACGAGCTTAACTCATGTTGACTTCATGGTGGGGTCTGCGGACATGAATATTGATGGTGTGTATGAAGATGGGAAGCGCGAACCGATTTTCCGTGATGGGAATTGGGCGTTTTAATCCTTTTATATTAAGGAGGCTAGAGAAGCAGTACTGCTCTCCTAGCCTCTCTTCTGAATGTAGCGATTAATCCAATTGTCATTCTATTTCTTTAGAAAACTCATAAGTAAATAGACAGTAGATTTTCTCGGAATTTGTTAATAGGTGACTCTATCCAATTTCATTTATAGGAGGTTCGCATGAATACAAATATTAAAAGAATAAAAGGTGAGGTAAAACATTTAATAAAGAGCCATTCAGTCAAAGAAGTAACTTCAAATACTAACCATGCCACTTCGGGAATCTATTTACTCTACATAGATCACTTCACTAATGAAAGTGTTATTCCCATTTACATAGGAAAATCGGCTAATATACAAAAGAGTTATAAAGAACATTTAATCCAAATACTAGCATTAAATAGGCTATCCTATGATGATTACTATAAATACTTCTTTTCAAATGAATATTCTTACTATGAGGGTAAAATTAATGCTTGTAAGATATTTAAATATATGTTGGAAAATGATTGTACTTTGAATGACTTCCGCATGATTATCATAGAGGAAATTACTGGAGATCAATTAGATAAAAGGGAACAAGCCTACATTCAAAAACTATCTTCTTCTTTTGTAGGCTTTAATGAATTTAGCTCCTATCAATACAATTTAAAAGTATGTTCTTCAAAAGAAACCATGAACTTAGAGGAATTCACTTTATATATAGAATTATTGTTGAAAGACCTTAATGAAATAGATAATTACTTCCATTATGGATATACGTATTTTAATTTCGCTCATTATTTCTCAAAGGATATTTCTTATTTTCTAGAAGGTGATTTCCAATTAACTTCAACAATCCAATTAAAGATTCAACAATTCAATAGGAATCTAAATTTAATATTAAAAAAATACAATTTAGAGACGGAGCTTGAAGTAAGTAAACAAAAACATAGAATATTTTCAAAATATCAGGAAGAATATGAAAACGAACACAGTGATTACATTGAAAAATCGCGCCAACAATCTGGACTATTGAAAAGATTAATAAAGATCATAAAAAAAGAAAGCATAAACAAAACAGTAGACAACTTCCAAACCTCCTCAAATGAGAAACTTAAATTATATATGGAAGCATTTGACGATTGGAAGAAATACACCAAAACACTAAGACACCAAAGATGCAAAATGATTTTTCCAAATCATTTGTTTTCCCCTTTTCAATTAGAAGATAAATCTAATGTTAATATTAAATCTGATAATCCTAGAAATGCACCTAACACGTGTACCATCAAACTTGATATGTCTAATAGTGAAAGTGAAACTAGTAAGCATCCATTTATCATCCGTGCTTGTTACAGATTGATAGATATGAAAGGAAATGTGTATCAAAAACAACACTATATAAGAAATGAATCAACTTTAAAATGCCAGCATGGCATTAAATATATTGAAAAAGATTTTGGTAATATAATTCCTATAGAAAAACAACCATTTTCCATAACAAGTAAATCAAATCAAGGAGTAGATCAACCATTTATTACCTTACTCGCTGAATATAATCATGGAATTAATGATTATACATTAAAAAAACAAGAGCTAGTCCCATTACAAATCGTCTTTAATGAAATTGAACAATTAATCAATGAGAACACTCGATTCAAAGTAAAAACACCCATACCTTCTAACTACTTAATAGAGTGTATAAAACGTGAAAATATTAAAGTTACCACATTTATAGAAAAATTATTATCAACCAATTACTAGAATTAAAGGAATAAAACAGACACTTGATACAACACCTTTGTTCATTACAATTGGTATACATGAAAAAGTTCATCACCTGCCTACCTTTTATTCATAAGCTACAGTAGCTATATGTAGGAAGGGGGAACGATCAAATGGAATTAACATTAGCCCATTGGCTTTATTTTATAGGTACCTGTTTGATTATTTTAACAATGCTCTTTCGCCAAAATGTAGTCGTTCCAGCATTACTGATGACTTTTATTATTGGCGTTGTTTATAGTCAGTCATTTCTTGATGGCATTCATGTTATTTTCAATGCCAACTTAACAGCCGCACGAGAATTGTTTCATATATTCTTAATTATTGCGATTATGACCTCACTTCTTCAAGCATTAAAATCAATCGGTTCAGACGAACAAATGATTGTCCCTTTTCAAAAGATTATGAACAATGGGCATTGGTCTTTTTGGATTATCGTATTTGTTACGTACGCTCTTTCCCTTTTCTTCTGGCCAGCTCCTGCAGTCCCTCTAATAGGTGCTCTTCTAATACCTGTAGCAATCCGCTCAGGGTTACCACCACTTGCTACCGCAATTGCTGTTTCCTTAGCGGGGCATGGAATGGCATTATCGTCTGATTTTGTCCTCCAAGTTGCACCTGGATTATCTGCATCCACCTCTTCGGTCATTTCTGCAACAGTTGTCGCTGATCGATCACTTATACTCTCTTTAATTACTGGTGCAATCGCTTTGACAATTGTTTACTTGGTTACGAGAAAGAACATTGTAGCTCCATCAAACGAGAATCTGATCATATGGGAGAAAACAGGAGAAAAAGGAGCAAAGGTTGATGATGATCATCTCATTATTAAAAAAGGACCCCATAGTAAGTGGTTTGCATTTATTGTCCCACTCACCTTTTTAGCTATCGTCATTTACGTCATTTTAGCTACGTTTACATCAGTTGTTCCAACGATGCGTGATGGATCGGGCGCCTCTTTAATCGGAGGTACAGCAATCATTCTACTTCTACTAATTGCAGGAGTGCGTGATTATAAGAAGTCATTACAAGAGGTTAGTGATCATCTCATTAATGGATTTGTTTATTCATTCAAAGTGATGGGGCTTGTTATTCCTGTCGCAGGTTTTTTCTTTATCGGTAGTAGTAATTATGCAGCAAGTATTTTACGAGTTAATGAAGAATCATCACCAACGTTTCTATTTGATCTTGTTCAAGCAAGTCAAAGCTTCATCCCTGACAATGCCTTATTTACAGGATTTGGAATATTGCTATTAGGAATGATTTCTGGTTTAGATGGATCGGGATTCTCAGGTCTTCCTCTAATCGGATCATTAGCAGAAGCGTTCTCGGCTACGTCTGGAGTGGATGCAGCAACATTAGCCTCGATCGGTCAAGTAGGAGCTATTTGGGTGGGTGGTGGAACGTTAGTTGCTTGGTCACCGATTATTGCTATTGCCGGCTTTGCCCGAATTTCCGTTATAGATCTTGTTCGCAAGAGCTTCTTCCCAGTTGTAATCGGATTAAGTATCGAAACTCTATTCGGTTTACTTTTCCTCTAATAAGCCTTTGCCCTTCATGAGGTGACATGAATGAAAGTATATTATGTACATTCAGGGTTTCAGCAAATTTATGCTTATTTAGATCAAGCAATTGTTCACTCTTTAAATGAATTAGGTCTCAGCAAACAAACTAATGCTTATAACGAGGTTGATTTATTAAACGATTGTCTCATTGATCCCCCTGATCTTATTCTTACATTATTGGGTTCGAATTTGAGCACTCATACAATCGAAACATTAAATAGAAAAAGAATTCCAATGGCCGTTTGGTTAACTGAGGATCCCTATTATATCGATCATACGGTCAAACAAATATTTCAATTTGACTATGTTTTCACGATTGATTCCGCCGCAAAAAAGGTGTATGAAGATGCTGGACATTCAAATGTCTATTTTCTCCCTTTAGGAACGGACCCATCCGTTTATTATCCAACAAATAAAATTTCGAACAATCAATATGATTTAATGTTAATTGGCTACCCTTATTTAAACAGAGTTAGACTTATACAAAAAATATTAGCATCATTGAAGGTATCGTGTTTAGTTGTCGGCAAAAATTGGTCAAAGTATTTAACTGAAAACAAACATCTATCACTTACGATTTTGGATCAATGGATTTCACCGATCAAAGTAAATCAATTGTTACAATCAGCATCCATCCACCTTAATCCTCATCGTCCTACTCAATTAAAACAAAATAAAAACCGACTCAAAATAAATAGCAATAGTATGAACAATCGTACTTTTGACTTAGCCTGTGCACAACAATTTCAATTAATTGAACATAAAGATGACCTCAGCGACCATTTTACTTTAAATAAAGAAATCGTTTCTTATCATACTACAAATGCCTTACTTCAAAAGATATCCTATTATCTACAACATGGCCAAGAACGAATGGAAATTGCAAAAAATGCTAGAAAGCGCGTACTGACTGACCATACCATTCAATGCAGACTTAAACAAATGATCACACTTGTTATGCAACCACAAAGAAAGAGTTTGAACAATGAAGCTTAATCAATTCAAACTCTTTCGGTCCTCTTAAATTAAGAATCTGTTTGCTGCCGAAGCTGTTCAATACGTGAGCGAATCGTAGCTGACTCAGCATTATTATTCGTTTCAGCTAATGCGACTTGCTGTGTTTGTGTTAATTTGAGGAATAGAAGTACTTCCATTTTTTCCGTTATAGAACGGAATTGACCATGTTTATTGAAATCCTTTAATAAATCTATTTCGTTAATAAAGGAGGCCAATAACTTACATTTAATCGGCTCATTAAAAAATTCAAAATTGATTTGAGAATGCGTACAACGGTCAGCACCGTGTCCATCCTTGGCTAACTCACGACGTTCAGCAACGGAACTCTTCACACTAATAAGCGAAGGATCTCTTGGATTAATAAGAGCTATCGTTTGATTTGAACTAAATGGAACATCAATCGCAAAGTCTCTAATAAAGCCACTGCCATCTGAATATTGAATATTTTTATGAATGACACCTGTTATAAATAAGCTAACGAAACCAGGTCCCGCAAGAGACGGAACTGCTCTACATTGCTTTAACGAAACATTTTTACGAATGTTTTTAATTTCTGTTGCAAAAGTAGGCAACGTAAAGCAAGCTTCAACATTTGCTGTTAACTCAACTTCAGCTAATGCAACAGGCGCATCAATAACAGGAACATTTAGAACATTCCCATCTAAGCCAAGTTCAACTGCTTGTGAATCCACTTGTGTCACTTTAGCCTTCGGACTTGGTTTTGCTGGCGGACATTTCTTACCTACATCACATGAGTGGGAAGGCTGGCTGCTTTTCTTTTGTTGCTTCGGAACTTGAACAAAACCACGTTCTCCTTTCACGAACTCATTTTGATAAAAACCCATCTAATCACTCCTTAAAATCATTTGATCGATTGTTAATATAAACCGACTTACTATTTACATATTCAGGAATGATGATTAAGAGTGGACATACTTCCTAGACTTGAACACAAATTTATATAATTAGATGTTTTGTTCATTTTTTAAGAGATCAATGGATTTCATCTTCTGAAAAACCGAATTCGCCTAATTTATGCTCATCTGTATGAAAATCAGAACCTCCTGTCATTAATAACCGAAATTCTTTTGCCAACTGCTTAAATAATTGACGATGTTCTGCTAGATGATTTCGATGCCACACTTCGATTCCATCAAAAGAAAACCGAAGAAGCTCCTTTACTACATCAATATCTAAATAAACTGGATGGGCAAGTACAGCACTTCCGCCAGCTTGATGAATGAGCTCAATTCCTTGCTCAGGAGTTAACACTTTTTTGGGCAATGCACAAGGCTTACCATCTGCTAAATAATCATCAAAGACCGTTTGATAATCTTTTACATATCCTTTTTTAACGACCACTTTAGCAATATGTGGACGTGCAATCACACCATTTTCACTGAACTCAAGGACATCTTCCATCGAAATCGAAAAGCCAATTTCGTTAAATTTCTTAATAATTCGCTTCGCTCGATCCACTCGACCTTCTCTTAGCTGTACTAATGTTTCCTCAAGTGCTTCTGTTGGACGAATATTGTAACCAAGCACATCGACACTTACCCCATCATATTTCGTACTTAATTCAACGGCAGAAATCACATTCATTCTATACTTTTCTGCAGCCTTCTTCGCCTCAGTAATACCAGCTAACGTGTCATGATCAGTAATCGCAATCGTTTCAAGCCCACATTTATAAGCTTTTTTAACAATTTCAGTAGGGCTATATTCGCCATCTGAGGCTGTTGTATGCATGTGTAAATCAAATTTTGTTTGTATGGCTTTTTTTAAATCCAATGGTCCATCCTCCAATCACTATCATCTTAATAATTTATGTTTCGTTAAACATCTTGCTATAAAAATAGGCCTAAACGTATAACTGATTAGTGAACATTTACTTTTACATTTACATACGTAATTATATATCAAGGCTTATTATATAGATAATATTTATACTCATATTCATGAGAAAGAGAGGTAATTTGCCTATGACCTCTTCCACTACGAACAAACCTGGTCCAACATTTTTAATTATCGGTGCTCAGAAATGTGGTACAACTTCACTTTACAATTATTTAATTCAGCATCCACAAATTAATCCGACCAAATCAAGAAAAGAAATACACTTTTTTGATACAAATCGTTATAAAAAGGGGATTTCATGGTACAATTCACAATTCATTGACTCATCAAACAAGATAGCTGGAGAGGCAACTCCCCGTTATTTATACAAAGAAATTGTGCCCGCAAGAGTGTTCAAACACTTTCCTCAAATTAAACTTATTATTCTTTTACGAAATCCAGTAGAACGAGCATTTTCTCAATATAAGATGGAATATGAAAAGGATAAGAAAAGATTGTACATGAGGAATCATCGAGAAAAATACACGTTTGATGACATTATCCATTCTTCCTTAAGTGCCATTCAATCGCCCGACACGAACAAAAGTAAGTGGGTCGATTTTGTAGAACGGGGCATTTATAGTCAACAATTAAATAGGTGGTTACAGTATTATCCGTTTGAACAAATTCATATCATTAAAAGTGAGGATTTTTTTAGAGATCCACAGTCTAGTTATAAACTCGTTTTGAACTTTCTTGGGGTCCATGATTGGAACTTAGATAACTACAAACGATTTCAATATAGCATGACTTCCATTCAAATGAACCCTAAAACAAAAAATGAACTTGAATCTTTTTACAAGCCTTATAACGAGGAGTTAATAAATATAATAGGTCCACATTACAATTGGTAAAATACGTTCGTAATCGAGGTGAGATCATGAATCGTCTATTATATATTTCATCAGGGAAAAAAACCTTATCAGATTTAACTCCAAGTCTTACTCTCGCCTTTAAACATTTAGAAGACTCACGAAAAGGTTTTCGCTTTCAAACTCATTCACTTCTTAAAGAATCATTGGAAGCATTAGAAAAGAAATTAAAAACATTTCATCCAACTATAATCGTTATTTTTGGCCAAGATACTCACCCGGCTTTGGAATATGTTAAGCACATGAATGTCCCTATCGGATTATGGGTAGTAAATGACCCTTATCGCATATCTGATTATTACGATAAGGCAAAACAATATGATTTTATTATAACGGAAGAATCTTCATGTGTACCTTTTTATAAGAAACAGTTAAATATCCACGCCTTCCACTTTCCTTTAGGAGTAAATGAACAAAACTATTATCCAATTCCAAACGTTAACAAATGCTATGATTTCTCATTTATAGGGAATGCAACACCTAGCAGACTATCCTTCTTTGATTCATTACTAAAAAGACAGCATAGCCATACTTTCATTTTAATAGGAAAGGGATGGAATCAATTAAGACAATATAAAAGATTCCAGCATCAGATCAAATCTATGTTCATGAAGCCAAAAGATGTATGCAAAATCTACAATCAATCAAAAATCGTACTAAATCTTCATAGAAGTGATAATGACCTTAATAAAAATCCATATCAATTAAAAGCTTTAACACCAAATAACCGTACATTCGATATTTGTGCCTCTAAATCGTTTCAACTTGTATCCTATCGTGAAGGTTTAACAGATTATTTTGACTTAAATAAAGAGATTGTTTCATTTCATGATGCTCGTGATTTAACAGATAAGATCAACTATTTTATACAGAATAAGAAGAAACGCGAGCTGATTGCAAAAAATGGCTTTATTCGGACATTACAATGCCATACGTATAAACAAAGAGTAGAAACACTTTTAAATTCATTCACTGATGAATTAACTATCATTAGACCCGTTCAATAAAGGAGTGTTTGTATGAGAGTCATCCATATTACTTCAGGTGTTGATTCATTATCAAACCTTGACTTTAATATGTCTCGTGCTTATGAAAACATTAATAAAAAGGCTACACACAAAATAAATATCGTTTCAAAAGAGAAAGAAAGTATTCAAAGTCTCCTTGCAAAAGTTAAGAAATTCAAACCCGACGTTATCATTATTTTTCGAGCACCACTTCCAACAGCTTATTTATCAGCTTTTAAAAAATTACGGATCCCAATAGGAAGATGGGTTGTCGATGACCCTCACAGAATAGATAAACATGTCTTGAAATGCAAACCATATGACTTTGTCATTACACAGGAGAAAAACTGTCTTTCCGTTTATAAAAAAAACAATTTGAGAGCCATCCATGGTCCATTAGCAACGAACGAACAAGAATATTATCCAATGAAAGTAAGTGATAAATACGTCTCGGATATTTGCTTTATCGGGACTCCTTATAAAAACAGACTCGCTATTATCGATTCATTAGCTGACTTACTTCAAGAAAAAAACACAATCATCATTGGTCCTAAATGGGAACAGCTAAAAAACTACACAACTTTGAAAAATAGTATCATGAACCAGACACTCCCACCAAACGAAGTAGCAAAATATTACAACGGTGCAAAAATTGTTTTAAATTTAAACCGCCCTATTAATGATGTAGGATTAAACAAACAAAAAGTAAATGCTATCACTCCAAACAATCGCACTTTTGACATTGCAGCTTGTCAAGCTTTTCAACTGACCGCTTATTTAGAAGAATTAGAAGCTTATTATAAGATTAACGACGAAATCATTTGTTTTAATCATAAAGAGGAATTACGGGAACACATTTTATATTACTTGGAACATTCTGAAGAACGACAGCATATCGCTCAAAAAGCATATAAGCGAACACTTTTTAACCATACGTATACGATTCGCCTTGAATCGATACTTGACCGATTGCAATCATTTATAACGTAAGGGAAAAAGTCTCTTATTAAAAGGGGAGGAAATGATGAATTCGAATAAAACTGTTTCGCCTGTTATTATTGGAGGTGTAGGTGGAAGCGGAACTAGAGTTGTAGCAGAAATTTTGAAAGAGCTAGGATATTATTTAGGTCCATTAAACAAAGCAAATGACAATTTAAAATTCGCTTCTTATTTTAGACATCCAGATTGGTTTATGAAAAATATAAAAACAAACAAAAAAGCAATTTATACACGTTTGCAACGATTTGAAAAAGAAATGTTACATCAGGCTCAAAAGAGAACTACAGTCGGCTGGGGCTGGAAGAATCCCATCACTCATATTTATTTACCATTTTTAATTAATCACTTTACAGAATTAAGGTACATTCACGTTATAAGAAACGGATTAGACATGGCTTTTAGTGGTAATAAGGAACAATTAAAAAGATGGGGAGCTTTTTATCAAATAGCAAAACCTCAAAATAAAACTGAACTTGTTCAGTACTCTCTCGAATATTGGATTAAAGCAAACAGACGTGCCATAAATATAAGTCAAACTCAACTAAAAGGCCGATATATGATGATTCAATTTGAATCATTATGTGAGCACCCTAAAGAGGAATTAAACAAAATCATTTCGTTTTTAAATATTGAACCGAACAAATCCATAAATAATCTTTCATCAATTATTCAGAAACCCTCCTCCATTAACCGTTATAAAGAGCATGACATTTCGATTTTTTCTCAAAAACAAATGGATGACGTCCGAGCTCTTTTAACTGAAACGAGAGGTGAATGATAATGAAACAGCAAAAAAGTCACTTATTTTTAGTACTTTGCTTACATCGCTCTGGATCAAGTGCAACAGCCGGAGTTATGAATGAATTAGGTATCCATATGGGACGACGGTTATTAGGCTCAAGTGACTATAATGCAAAAGGGCATTTTGAAAACAGAAAATTCGTCAATTTAAACAACGCCATTTTACGTAGTGTTAATCATAGTTGGAATCAGCCTCCAAGCCGTCACATTGTTCAAACGACACCTATTACAACTGAAAAAATAATAAAACATCTTTCTACAGAAGTACAACCTTTTTGGGGGCTTAAAGACCCCCGAACACTACTAACATTGGATGTACTATTACCTGCACTCAAACAATTAGCCACGATCACATATGTTTTTATTCATCGACCACTTCAGTCCTCTATTCACTCACTTGCTAGAAGAAATCAATATCGAAAACGAAAAGCCCGTAAAATCCTTACTCCCTATTGGAATAATTTTCACCACTATCGTTATACAAGTAATATCGATAAAGAACAAATCATCGATATCGATTACGAGCAGATGATAAACGATCCAACTCCGTATGTTTATCAATTTAACTCGATATTAGGTAAAGAACGAAGCGATCATTTAAATAGCGTCATAAAATTTCTCGACCCACATTTAAAAAATTACTAACCATATTAGGAGGATGATAAAAATGGCCTCTCCTTCTTTCCTCATTATTGGTGCTCAAAAGTGTGGCACTACTTCTCTTTATCAGTATTTAATAAAGCACCCTACAATTTCACAAGCAAAAAGGAAGGAAATCCACTATTTTGATGTTTATTATGACAAAGGGACAGAATGGTATGAACAGCAATTCTCACCACTTCCAAAAGGACATATAACAGGTGAGGCAACACCACGCTATTTATTTCACAGTAAATGCCCACAACGTGTCTATCAATATAATCCTAATATGAAACTCATTCTATTATTAAGAGATCCAATAGATCGAGCTTTTTCTAACTATCAAATGGATATTCGGAATAAATCCGAGAAATTAAAAAAGAAGCATTCTTCCTCGTTTCTTTCTTTTGAAGAGACGCTTAATACAAAAAAAGGAAATAACTATTTACTAAAAGGACTATATTATTCGCAATTAAAGCAATGGTTGCGTTATTTCCCATTACATCAGTTTCACATTATTGAGAGCAATGATTTTTATCAAAAAACATCCGAGATGATGAATCTTACATTTCATTTTTTAGGAGTGAAACAAACCGATTCCATTTCATACAAAGTGTATCATCAAGGCTCCTATGCTCCACTGAATCCAAGTGTAAGAAAAAAGTTATCGTATTATTTCAAACCATATAACGAAAAGCTTTATCAATTAATAAAACGAAGGTTCGATTGGAGTTAAGAGCGTAATCGTTTTGTTTTTAGTAAATGAATCAGTTCAGTTAACCGAACAGCGTACGTATGAGCATTCATCGTACGTTTATAAGCTCGTTTGGCTATTTCTCTTCTTACATGACTATGGACTAAATAGTAATTTATTTTTTTAATTAAATCATTCAAACTTTGATATTCAATAATCTCATCCTTTTGATAGAAATCGCTTAGGGCTTTTCGATAAGATGTTAACTGAAAGGCACCACAAGCAGCAATATCAAATGTCCTATTATTCGGAGTAGCAGCCTGTATTCGAGAAGGGTTATGTTTTGAATCATAAGGGTTTCTGTGCATATTTAGAACGATTTTGGCACCATTATAGTACTTTGATGCCTCTTCTGCGCTTATTGGTTTGTTCAAAATATAGTGATTTCTTCCTAATTGATTTTGAAGTGGCTCCCACCACCTACCAATAATACGGATAGTTTCGTCGACAAAGCCGTTTCCTAATTGCTGAAGTACGCGAATACGATTGGCCATCCCTGAACCAACAAAACAAATATCAGATTGATAATCACTGTCTACTTCTTGAGGATAATAAGCAGACGGATTAACAGCCAATGGTAAATAAAAAGCCTTTATTCCTCTCTTTTTATAATAAGCAGGTGCGTTAATCTCTTGTGTCAAAATAAAGTCATAATAATAACCACGCAAAACATGTTTTTTTAGTAAGTAAGGATCATCAACAACCCATAATCCAATCGGAATCTCATGTTTCTTGAACGACTGAATCCAATCGTCTGGCAGTTGACGCTTTAGAACTAGCACAACGTCAGGTTTATTTTGTTTAATTTGATATTGTACATCTTCATTCGTACTTAGCATCGAATAAAAAAAATGAAAAGGTTCTACTCGTTTCAACCTTTCGATTTCTTTAAAACCATTTATAATATTCGGATCAAGATTGGAATACGTGTCACTGCCAGATGTAACAAATAATAGCCTCATAATTTTCTTCCTGCTCCGTATTTCGATTTGTACAGCAATCGTATTTCATCTATACAGCGTTTTGATGAGAAATAAGTTGATGATGCAAGAGCTTTTTGAACAATTTCGTATACTTGAATAACCTGGGGCGGGGCTTCATCACAACTCTTTAGCTCTTCTATAGTTGAGCTACTATGCTGCAATGAAGGACTTACAAACAATCGCATTTTTTCTTTTATCGTTTCCTGTGGTGGTTCGACACGAAGTTCTTTAGCCACTTCTTGAATTCTCAATTCCCAGTTTTGTAAAAAGTCATCATAGTCAATAATCATTCTCTGCATTCCATTTGTCCAATAGAGTGAATTTAATACATACAATAGCCAAAGTTGAAAGGAATGTTCTAACGTAAATCCATTTCGCCTTTTTAATGAATAGACGACATCAAGAGGATTTCGGACAACGATCATATAATGAATGTTCACATTTTTGTTCAAAAGTAATTCATTCCACATCGGCAATAATAGGCATGTTCTAGGGTCTTTCCAACCCCATACTTTCTTGTTTGAAAAGTCATTATCGATTATTGTAGATAGTTTACGCATAAGTGGTTCAATCTTTTTCATTTTCCACCAATTTTCTGGTAATGGTTGATTCGTATCCCATGAGCGTGATAATGATCTTAATATACGTTGTTGCGTCTGAGTAATCCCTTTATGCTCCCAAAACCCTTTTTCATTAAATTGACCGCCTTTACTTATAACCTCATTAGGGTTACCTAAATGAACGCCGAGTAGATTTATCATTCTAGTGGTCATAGAAGTGCCACTACGGTGCATTCCCAGTATACAAACGGCCTTTGATTTCTTTCCACTTAACCTCATTAAATCACACCCTTATTCATAATAAGCTTTAAATAAAGCCTACTATGTCATGCAAAGCATAGTAGGCAATGATTGAATGAATGACTTTCCAATAAATGATGATTTAACGATTTTGGGTATTCCAATCAAACCCAATTTCCTCATCATTCCACGGTATTCTTTTTTCGTCCGGATTAGCAGCATGATATGAATGTGTCGTGAAATAAATAATCGTAGCTGGTGTAGATCCTAGTACTCGATATCCATGCGCAACACCTTTTGGTATGAATAGCAATATAGGATTCTCTTCACCCATATAATAGACATCGGTCTGCCCTTTCGTGGTAGATTCGCGTAAATCATATAACACCACTTGTGCATTTCCAGATGGAAAAAACCAAAGATCATCTTGTTTTTCATGATAATGAAACGCCTTAATAACACCTGGATAGCTCATTGAAATAGAAGCTTGCCCAAAGCGATCTAATAATTGCTCGTCGTCACGGACAAGCTCAGAGAAATACCCTCTATCATCACAATGTTTAACAAGCTCTTTCACTTTGACTCCTTCTATCATAGAAGCCCCTCCCTTTGCAAATAAAGAGTTAAACCATCTTTCCAATGTCTTGGCTTTTTAATCCCTATTGTTTCTAGTTTATGAAGAGATAGCTGTGAGAATGCAGGTCTCGGAGCCTTCGCTCCAAACTCCTTCGTTGACGTTGGTTTGACTAATAACGGATCACAACCGACTTGCTGATAAATTTCTTTAGCAAACTCAAACCACGTGCAAGACCCACTATTTTGTACATGATATTTGCCATATGGCTTACCATCGAGCAACCGTTCCATCACATCAACTAGATCTTCTATATAAGTAGGAGAGCCTACTTGATCTGAAACGACGTTTACTCCTTTGCCAGCAAATGCACACTTGAGCATCGCCTCAACAAAATGAAACCCACCATGTCCATACAGCCAAGACGTTCGGACGATATAATGATTTTTTAATACCATTTCAACAAATTCTTCTCCGAGCCACTTACTTACCCCATACATACTAAGTGGATTTACTTGATCTTCTTCGGTATACGGCGCTTGCCTAAGTCCGTCAAACACATAGTCAGAGCTAATGTACATCATTGTTGCCCCTATTTCTTCACATGCTTTAGCAATGTGAAACGTTCCTACAGCATTCACTTGAAACGCTTGAGTACGTTCTTCTTCTGCTAAATCAACCTTCGTATATGCAGCTGCATGTACGACGACATCAGGCTTCAATTCAGTCAACACGTTGTGAACCATTGATTCATTTGTTACATCAAGGTCATTTTTACTAAGTGCAATCAATTCGTGAAAAGATGAGGTTCTTCGCTTTAACGCTTTACCTAATTGACCATTTGCTCCTGTGACGACATATTTCATTTTCGCTCACACCATTTTAACATCGTATGAAACCACTCCTCATTTTGAGCATACCAATTGATCGTTTTCTGCAATCCTTCTGAAAATGAATAGGTTGGTTCCCATTGAAGCTCAGTTTGTATTTTCGTTTGATCGATCGCATATCTTCGATCATGTCCTTGACGATCCTGTACATACGTAATTAAATGTTCATCTTTTCCTAAGAAGTGAAGAATCGCCTTTATAACCTCTTTATTGGATCGTTCGTTTCGACCGCCTACGTTGTAAACTTCACCGTATTGTCCTCTCTTCATGACTCGCTCGATTGCACGACAATGATCTTCTACATATAACCAGTCACGAACATTAAGACCATCACCATAAAGTGGGATAGATTGATCATGTAAGGCACATTGAATCACCTTAGGTATGAGCTTTTCTGGATGTTGATTCGGTCCATAATTATTAGAGCAACGTGTAATCATCACTGGAATTCCATACGTCTTAAAGTAGGAACGCACGAGCAAATCAGCTCCTGCTTTACTTGCTGAATACGGATTATTCGGAGATAAAGGGTGCTTTTCTGTAAATGGCTTATCCCCCTGCTGCAATGATCCATAAACCTCGTCTGTTGATACATGAATCATTTTTTTAGCCCGACCCGTTCTTACTTTTTCTAACAAGTTATGAGTTCCTTTTATGTTCGTATCTAAAAAGATGGTTGCATCATTTATACTGCGATCTACATGTGATTCAGCAGCAAAATGAACAATCCAATCATACTGTTGCTCAAAGACACGATCGACTTCAATCGCATTCGTCAAATCAGCTTGAATAAATCGATAGTTCTTATTTGCGAGGAAATCTTCTGTGTTGCTAATGTGACCTGCATATGTTAAAGCATCGATATTCGTTATCGAGACATCTTCTTTTTCTAGCATCAATCGGATAAAATGTGAACCGATGAACCCTGCTCCACCCGTTACTAGTAGCTCCATCTTCATTTGTCCTTTCTTTTCCTTGATCGTTGATACATGCGTACATTTGCTTCGTGTAATGAATAATGTGTTCCTGCATCGAGCCACCAACCTTTAAGCTCTTCATAAGTGAGCTGCTTGTTTTTAATATAAAATCGATTAATATCCGTCACTTCTAATTCTCCTCGTTCTGAAGGAATAAGCTGATCGATGAATTGAAACACTTGTTGATCGTACATATAAATTCCGACAACACAATAATTCGTTTTCGGATTGCTCGGTTTCTCGATTATTGACAGTACTTCTTTCTTTTCATTATCTATTTCCGCAATTCCAAATCTTTCTGGGTCATGTACTTCTTTCAAAAGGACCATTGCACCCTCTTTTTTCTCTTTGTATTTTTGAATAAATGGAGATAATGAATCTTCTAGCAAATTATCTCCAAGCATCACAATAAATGACTCATCCTCTACAAAACCTTTTGCTAAAGAAATGGCATCAGCTATACCACTAGCCTCTTTTTGAATTTTATATGTTAGCTTTACATCTAGTTCTTGACCATCATCAAACAATTGAATAAAATACGTTAAGCTTTCTCGATTCGTAATGATTAATATGTCATGGATTCCTGCTTCCCTTAATTTAAAAATAGACCAATAAATCATCGGTTTTGCACCAACTGGCAAGAGGTGTTTGTTCATAATAGTTGTAAATGGTCTTAAACGACTTCCCGTACCACCTGCTAGGATTACTCCTTTCAATATAACCCCTCCTTCCCATTAAAACCATTACAATTCCCTTCGTCTATTTGACACTCTCTTTTTTTATATGCTAAAAAACGCTTGACGGTTCATGACAAGCCACCCATCTAAAATCATAACGAAGGTCAAAACAACTTCAGTAGTCAAGAAAGGGATTATCTACTATTTCAAACATACAAAAAAAGGTTCCCGTTCATTTAACTACAATAAACGGAACCCTCGTTTTTTCTGATTGTTTTGAATAAACGCAATTTGTTATTTATTCTCCTTTCTTGTATCTCTATGCTTTTGAAAGCCTTTACTGTTAGGAGGGAAATACGATTGAAGAGCTGTTTTTTCATTAGTCTTATTCGATTCAAGTGCCTTGTTCATAGGAGAATTAGCAGACCACTTCGTTTTTGACTGTTGCTCTTCTTGTTGTCCTGATGAAGAAATGAGCTGCTGCAATTTCTTATAGTCAGAAGAAGAACGTTTAGCAATTGTCTGAGTGAATTCATCTGACTCTGCTTTTTCAGCCAATTCATTTTGTTTTTCAACATACTCCTCCATTTTTTCTAATTTATCCTCAATATTTCTTAATTGCTGCTCTTGATTAGAAAGTCGATCACGAACATTCCCTTCCATTTCATTCACTCTCTTTAATAGCTCCTTGTAGGAATCATTCTCAACTTTTAACTCAAGTTCTTGTTCCATTTTTTCAACCGCTTGTTGAAATGTCCATTTTTTGTCCTCGAAATCTTCCATATAAATATTCCACTGTTTTTCTAGATTCTCAATTTGTAATTCGATTTCATTTTTTAATAATTGGTGATTCTCATTTTCTTTATTACGATCATGATTATTTATTAATTCTTCTAACTGATCCATTCGTTTAAGATATTGTGTTTGATTCTCTCTTATTATCGTGAGTTCTTCCTTTAAAAGAAAATAGTCATCCACCAAGGTTCCTGCTTTTAACGATTGCAACGTTTCCTTATAATATTGGAGCTTTTGTTCCAGCTCTTCTTTAGAATATTGCATGATATTTCACCCTCTCCTTCATAATAATCGTCTCAGAAATAGCCAGCTTAAACACGGTTTTAGTTCATGTTACACCCCACATTCATGATGAAGTTAAAAAAATCAACTAAACATGTAACCATATTTATTTATATTCATATGCTACAAGTGAAAAGAAATTAATCTTACCCGGAGGTGTTTACTTCATGCATACAAAACCACCAGTAAATGGAGATGGCGAACTCCTTTGCATTAATACAGAGAAAGTATATGACTGGATTATTAACGAAGCCACATTTGACTTAACCATTGACGATATTGAGTTACCGATTGTAAATGGAGTTCAGATAACTTGTGATGATGTAGAGTCTGTCACGTGTGAAGTGGAAACAAACGATACTGAAGTACTAAACCGTGAAGATCGTCCATTTGTGATTAATGGTACACCTATTACACTTCAACTTGTCTCATTACAGAAGAATTTCGATGTGACCATTATCATCAATACGACAGCAGGTCAAACAGTAGAAGCGGGAACATTCCCTTTCACTCGTTGTGAGCAAGTCGTTCTGTGTGCACCAGAAGGTACAGACGTTAATGTCACGTATACAGATGTTGACTGCTTCGTTTGTGTATTCAATTGTGATGACGTTACTCCAGGAGTCGGAACATTAGATGTCGGTGTAACCGTTCGGTTATGTCAAAGTATTCAATCAACATTCCCGGTTACTCTTGAAATCTTTGCAGACTTCTGCGAACCAAGAGAATTATTACCAATCGTTCCATGCCCAACTCCAACTATTCCGCCACAATGTCCAGTTATATTCCCGAATAATGGTGATGATTAATCCAGCTTATGCATATTGTAAATGAGAGGAATCATCCTCTCATTTATTTTTTTTGAGGTGAGATTATGACAAAACAGCAACTTTTAAATATGATAAATGAATGGAATCATGAAACACATATATTCTTAGATCATGTGAAAGAAGTTCTTACAACACTTGAAAACCAGCAACAGCAACAAATCATTAGTTACTTCACTTATTCTCTTAACCTCTCTTCAGAATCAAAAGAAGATCACTTCATTATTGGTACTTATCATATTCATAACCTTAGTCATACATTCATGACAAACCCATATATTTGTATCAAACTAAGCGAAGATGCTCCCTTTCATTTTTCAGGTAAATATGTATACAAACCTCGTAAATTGGCGACGATTCCTCAAGGTGCTTGGGAGAAATTAAATGATCATACAAATCGGATGGAATATTGGTTAAAGCCGTTAAATGTACAGCTTATAAAACCAAATGAGATATTATCATTTTCTGATTTTAGGATAAAATGGAAAAGCACTGATTCCTATTCAGGAAGCGTGACGGGCTTTACTTATTGTGAAGAGTACAAAGAAGGCATTGCCGCTATAAACCAGCTGTTTATAAGTGGTTCATAATTGAGAGGGGCGATTATGATGACAGGACAGAAACAAGAGCTATATTTGAAATATGTAGCACGTCACATTTTAACGAGGCAAATACAGCTTTTAAAAGATGATCAACAACTAGCAAGCTCAAGCTTTGTCTATTTGGACCATAAAACATTAAACCAATTTATCACTCTATTAACGTTGTCACTTCAAAGGAATAATCACTCACCTCAAACAACACCTGAAATGAAGGAAGAGTTAGATGACGTTGTCGAACATTATGAAAAGGTTGTGGCGTCCTTAAAGAAAGAATATGACCTCATTAATAGTCAATTAGAAAAATTAATAGCCAAATAGGCACTTCTAGCTGAACAGTTACATACTTTTATGATGGGAGGTTTTAAACATGAATACAAACGATTCAATCGTACAATTACAACAAAAGCTCATTTATTATCGATCAGAGTTAACCAAATATAAAAAGAAAGTTGAACAATATGAAAATAATTATCATTATGCACAACTAAAGGAATTAAAAGAGGAAAATAAACAATTGCGTCTTGAACACAAGGAGTTAGAAAGTCAATCTGAAACAAAAGCCAATCAGTTAGAAGAACAGATAATGCGTATGTCGAATGAACACGAAAACATAAAAAAACTACTATTAGACGAAAGAATGGATCTACAACAGCAATTGGAGGAGAAGGAAACTAATTTAAATGAACTTAAAAAGAAATACGAAGTTGATCAAGAAAGAGCTATCCAACAATTACAACAACAAGCGGAAAAAAAATCGGAGAATGACAAAGAACAATTTCAAACCAAATTAGTGAAAAAAGACAGCGAAATACAACGACTCACAGCCCAATTACAACAGTCACAAAATGAGATCCAAACATTAACGGAAAAGATCGAATCCCTTGAAAAACGAAAGCTGAAGCAAGAGCCATTTTTAGCATCAGATATGATTAGTGAAACATTGGCTGACGACAAGGAAAAACAAGAATTCATCCACAATATTGAAAACTACTTTCGCTCTCTATTAGAAGAAACCTTTCAATTTGAAGAACAATTCTATTCAAAGAATTTACTTATTCATCAATTAGAAGAAAAATTAACAAACCTTAATGAGGAAATTACACAATTGGAAGATGAAATGACAGAAACGTAAAAGTAAAGAGACGGAGAAAAAAGAGTTTTTATAAACAAGAATACGAACAAATCACGGTTATGTAAATAAACCTGCTCCTGAATATACGTCGCTAAGACTTTGTCAACAAAATGAGAGGCTCGGACAAAAAATGAGAAACCGAGCACATTCACCGCTCCTGACGCTTTCCGCGGGAAGCTGTTGGGCCTCCTCGTGGAGCAAGGTGCCACTGAAAACGTACATCGGCTTTTACAATACCTTTCATTTAAGAAGCAATCTCTACACCCGTTACTCGCTCGATACGAGAAATCCATTCGTATCAAGCTTCCCAAAATAGGCAACGGTTTCTCTCATTGCTTAAGGGGCACCCAAAAAGTTAAGTTTTTAACTTTTTGGGTGCCCTCTAGCATTGCGGGGTCTCACATTTGCTTGAGGCCCGCAAGAGTCTACGCATATTTCATCCGTTACGTTTTATACATGTTCGGATTCTCAACTAAAAACTTTTGTTATATCCCACAGCCTCTTTACTTATCGTTTTGCTTTCAAACAGCACCCTGCTCTTTTTACTGGTCGTATGGTTGCATCTTGCTTCTGTGTTAAATGGCTAGACTTTTTTTTATTTCCGCGATTAATGACAACAGGTTTGTATTGTTTCACACGATTACCTCCTTATTTGTTCACATTTATACTATTCATACAATGATTGTTTTGACTTAGGCAATTGTCTACTAGTTAACATCTTTAATCTGACACCATTGACTGTATAAAAGATGCGACTCCTGCCACTGCAAAAATAAGAAAGACAATCTGAACTTGATCAACATTTACATATACAAGAACAACAAAGAGAGAACACCAGATGCCAAAGCACCAATAGCAACTTAATAATTCTCCTATCCATCTCCGTATACCTTTTCCTTTTATAACAGTTTGTTCAAATAATTGACCATTTTCGTCTTCCATATATGAAATTTCTAAAAAAGGATTGCGTAAAAAAGACGTAATGGAATCATTTACAACTAATCGAGTGATTCGAAATGTAGCAAATATCATAATAAAAAGATCCATCCACATCATATACATCCTGCTCCCTCCTTTAGCTTTTCTGTTTATATATGATAAAACACTCTTATGAGTGCGCATTAAAACATTAGTTAAAAATAAAGGTAACGTTAAGTTAAATTTAGTTAATAAATGTATTGAATCATTTGTTTGACATTGTTACAATAGAAGCAATTATACTTAATAAAAATAGGCGGTGAGGAGTTTGACAATTAAAGTAAACGAGAAAAGCTTGGAGTTTCATTTGTTTAACGATAAAGTTAGTTATATATTTCGAGTTTTAGAGAAAAGTCATCAATTAGAGCACCTTTACTATGGTAAAACCATTAAACATCGAGATTCTTATGATCATCTCATTGAACGTGAAGTAAGACCTTCCTGCAACCTTTATGAAGGGGACCACACATCCTCCTTTGAACATATAAAGCAAGAATATCCAAGTTATGGAGCGACTGATTATCGTTACCCTTCTCATATGATCACAAATGAAATAGGAAGTTCTATTACGAACTTCACTTATCAAAGCTATCGAATGATTGAAGGGAAACCGCCACTAAATGGCTTACCTTCCACGTATGTCGACGATGTCAATGAAGCTGATACTCTTGAGATCACGTTATTTGATCACATCTTAAAATGTACACTCATATTAAGCTATACCATTTATACAAATCGACCGGTTATTTGTCGACATGCACAATTCGTTAATCAAAGTCAAACGAATATTCAGTTAAATCGTGCAATGAGTACAAGCATTGACTTTCCTGATGCCAATTATGAAATGACGTATTTATCGGGGGCTTGGGCACGGGAAACCCACGTAGAAAATCAACCACTCACAAAAGGAATACAGTCCATTTATAGCTCTCGTGGTGCAAGTAGTCATATTTATAATCCTTTTTTAGCATTAAAAAGACCACACACAACTGAGCACACGGGTGAAGTATATGGATTTAGTCTTGTTTATAGCGGAAATTTCCTTGGACAAGTTGAAGTAGATACGTATCAAGTAACACGCGTGACAATGGGGATCAATCCGTTTCAATTCGCTTGGAATTTAAAGCCTAACGAATCGTTTCAAACTCCTGAATGCGTTATGGTATATAGTGATACGGGGGTAAATGGCATGAGTCAAGCATTTCATGATTTATATCGTCAACGACTCGTTCGCGGCTTCTGGCGAGATCGCGTCCGACCTATTCTCATTAACAATTGGGAGGCAACTTACTTTGATTTTGATGAAGAGAAAATACTCACTATTGCTAAAGCAGCGAAAGAGGTTGGCATTGAGTTATTTGTGCTTGATGATGGTTGGTTTGGTGAGAGGAATGATGACACGAGCTCACTTGGCGATTGGTTTGTCAACCAAAAGAAGCTTCCAAATGGTATTCCAGGATTATCGAAGAAAGTAACAGACATGGGAATGCAATTTGGACTTTGGTTTGAACCAGAAATGGTTTGTACAGATACGGAAATATTTAAGAAGCACCCTGAATGGGTTATTCAAACACCTAATCGAACAGCTTCTCACGGAAGAAATCAGTTTATATTAGACTTTGGTCGAGCCGAAGTGGTTGACTATATTTTTAAAATGATGGACGACATCCTTTCAACCTCAAATATTAGTTATATAAAATGGGATATGAATCGTTATATTACTGAACCGTACTCTAACAATCTTCATGTAGATCAGCAAGGAGAAGTCTTTCACCGCTACATATTGGGTGTATATAACCTATATGAACAATTAATTGAAAAATATCCGCACATTTTATTTGAGTCATGCGCTGGTGGCGGAGCTCGCTTTGATCCTGGAATGCTTTACTATGCTCCACAGACGTGGGCAAGTGATGATACAGACGCCGTAGAACGACTGAAAATACAATATGGGAGTTCAATGGTTTATCCATTAAATTCAATTGGTAGCCATGTGTCTGATGTTCCTAACCACCAAGTTGGTCGAATCACTCCTATTGCATCTAGAGCAAATGTGGCCTTTTTTGGAACCTTTGGCTACGAGTTAGATATTACAAATATCGATGAAGACGAAAAGATGCGTATTCTAGAACAAGTCAGCTTCTATAAGGAAAAAAGAGAACTCATTCGCACTGGTACATTTTTCAGATTATTAAATCCATTTGAATCAAATGAAGTTTCTTGGATGATTGTAGCTGCCGACCAATCTGAAGCAATTGTCGGTTATTACAAAGTATTATCTAAACCAAATGATCATTACTACCGTATTCCATTAAAAGGACTAGATCCTACTCAAAAATATGTCATTGAAGAACGTCAAACTACTCACTATGGCGATGAATTAATGAACGTCGGTATTATACTTGCAGAGAATTACACCGATCGCGCAAATGAGTTTTGGTCAAAGAAAAAAGAAGGAGACTTCTCTTCCAAGTTATTCGTTTTAAAAGCGATTAGTGATTAAACATGCAGAAACACAGCGACTTTATTTTTAGTCGCTGTGATTGAATACATTTTTTATTGAACAATACTATAGAACAAAGATAGAGCTTTCTTGCCGATTAAAAAAGTCCCAATCGCATACGCTTCAGCTTCTTCTCGTAATTGAATTCTTGTATTTGTCGCACCATCAACTACTTGAAATTGATACATACTTTCAGTAGAAGTATCTGCCGTTCTAAGAAATAATGATGCTTCTGCTAAAGCATGATTACCTCTATACATGATTTCATAAAATGAAACAAAGCCATGCATCACACCGTTATAACGATAATTCACGACAGGTACGCCACTCTCAGCAAGCCTTCTTGCGTATTCTTCTCCTTCATCACGCAAAGGGTCAAACTCTGCGGTAATAATGATCGCTGGAGGCAACCCTTCCAAATCAGCATCAAGTGGAGAAGTATATGCATGGCCCCATAACGATTCTTGAGGTGTGTATGTGTCACGCGCTCTTAACATAACACTTCTTGATAATAAATAGTAACCGCTATCATATTTATAACGCGAATCAAAATCTACATCTTGAAACGTAGTTAACGGATAGAACAATGCCTGTGACTGTATGTCTGGTCCATTCCGATCCCGCGACATCAATGAAACAACTGTTGCTATATTGCCTCCTGCACTATCACCTGCTACTGAAATATGATTTGGATCACCGCCAATAGAAAACGCATTCGTATGAGCCCAATTTAAAGCGTCATAACTGTCTTCAATAGCTGTTGGAAACGGGTAGGTTGGTGCAACTCGATATCCTACAGCAATCACAATGCTATTTGTTCGAGCTGCCAAAGCTCGAACAATGTTATCATGGGTTTCAATATCACCATAACCTTCCATAAATGCTCCACCATGATAGTAAAGAATAATCGGGTGAGAGTCACCTTCTATCGGTCGATACATTTTACTCTTAATTGTACTGCCATCACCTACAGGAATTTCAATGTATTCACGTGTAAAACGAGCCGAGCCTGAAGACGTTAAAAACTGAGGCGCTTTCATATCTGTTGTTACTAAATTTTCGTTAATCGCCTGTAAAACAACGGCTGTTTTCGGAGGTACTCGTCCTGCCTCTGTATGGGTCCAATAATGAACAATCAAAACAACTGAAAGAGCGCATACGATCAATGTTAGAGAAGATATCATGATAAAGATGCGCATTCTGTGTAAGTTTCGTTTCATCATATCCACTCCTCTCTCTTTAGTATTAGTATATCAGAAATAATTCATAATAGTGAGTTTTTCTCTCATATTTTTTCATATTTTCACACAATATTAGAATCTTTTATATACTTCAACAATATTTTCACGACAAAAAAATCACGAAAAAGATTCATTGTCTTTTCCGCGACTCTTTTATTCGGTTCAGCTTTCCCAGTTTTTCTTTATAAATAAATCCCTACCTGACTGTTCACGATCAGTCTTATATTCTTCTGGTCTTTTCTTATAAAAACCTTGATGAATATCTTCTGCTAAATAAAATATTTTAGCTGGTAGGATCTGTGTAACAATTGGTTTGTTGAACCGTTCACTATTCTCAATCTCTTCTTTCGTTTGTTGTGCTAAATTCTTTTGCTCATTCGTATGATAAAAGATCGCCGTTCTATACTGCGAACCTCGATCATGAAATTGTCCATCAGGATCAGTAGGATCAATTTGTGGCCAGTAAAGACCTAATAACTGCTCATAAGAAAACAATGACGGATCATACGTAATTTGAACAACTTCATAATGTCCTGTTTCCCCTGTTTTCACTTGTTCATAGGTTGGATTTTGTACAACGCCACCCATATAACCAGACTCAACTCTAATAATGCCTGGAAGCTCATCAAAGGGCTTAACCATGCACCAAAAACAACCACCTGCAAATGTCGCTTTCTCCATAAATATTCCTGCTTTCTCACCAAATTATTCTAACTTATAGGTTTAAGCCTAACCAACGTCACGGCGAATGCATAGGATGACAGTGCATATTAACAAAAAGGAGGAGCCCTTTTATGAATAATCCTACTTCTGCATCGGCAAACCGTCCGCAACTTGTTTCTATGGTTGATCCATTCGTCGTTCAAACGTTGCAATCAATTGTTCAATCTACCGTTGTCATTGAAACGACTCGCGGTAATTTAAGAGGCACACTATTAGATGTGAAACCAGATCATGTTGTTATTCAAGTTGGTAATCAATCTTCGTTTTTTGTTCGAATCCAAGAAATTGTTTGGGTAATGCCCTCATAAGGGCCCTACAGACTACTTTAAGAGGCTTGGACATAGCAAAATCATTAAGCTGAGAAGCCGTCCCGGCCTCTTTATTTTTGTTCATACACAAATTCAATTTCTTCGTTTTTCCGACTATACTTCACCTTAAGATGATGACCATCAAAATACCATAGATCTTCCTCTTCGATATAAAATGTTATACCTTCCACCTCTGTTTTTTCTCCTACCTTCTCTGGACTTTCCTTACTTATCCCTAACGAAAAACCACTCTGTAATGACCCACATCCTCCATATCTTGCAAAAATACGGATAAACGAATGCTCTTCACTATTTATATCGAATTCATCCTTAAACCATTGGATAGCAGGTTTCGTTACTTCAATATTCAATGATCTCACTCCCAACTTCACTTTCCATACATCATAACAATGATCGTTCTTGTTTGTCTAATCAAGCGCCTAATAAAGTTTCCTGAAGGAAACTTTATTTCCTTTGGACATATTATAAAGAAAAAGGAGTTTTAATATGAGCACAAAACAAAAAACAGTTTATTGTGCACATCTATTCACTAAACTAGGCCTTATAAATGAACAACAAAAAAAAGATATTTTAAAAACATTACACCAAAAAACTCACTAACACGTTCCAAACGTATGGTTGCTAAAAACGATGAAAGGTGACTGCAGAAGAAAGCTTCTCCTTTCTACAGTCACCTCCTATTTACGTTAATTAAGCAGGTCGTCGAGCGTTTCGACTAACTTCACAATCTCTGGTTTACTAATTTGTGCAGATGCACCAACACTTTCGCCTTTATGATAAAGATCATTCGTAATTAATGATGAAAATATAATAATAGGCAAGTGTTTAAGAGCATGAGTTTCTTTAATTCTTTTTGTTAAATGGTGGCCATCCATTTGTGGCATTTCAATATCTGTAATAACAGCGTGGATTCGTCGGTCAATATCATTTTTATTTTCTTTTGCTAACAGCTCTAAATACTCCCAAGCCATCTTTCCATTTTCAAAAAATTGTATACTGTCATAACCGGCTTCATGCAATGTGTCATGCAACAATTTTCTAAGAGTAGGTGAATCTTCAGCAACTAATATTTTTTTCTGAGAACGCATTCTCGGCCCCATTGACTTTACTTGCTCGACACTCAAGCCGGATTCTGGATTAATATCAACTACAATTTTTTCAAAATCGAGTAATAAAGGCATTTCATTTTCCATCTTAACGATTCCGATTGTTTGCGTAACCCCTTGAGATAATTCACTTGGCTTCTCAATTTGTTCCCACGAAATACGATGAATTCTTGAAACACTATGTACATGAAAGGCTACTTTTAATTGATTTAACTCAGCAATCACGAGCTTATCTTCATTTAGATTTTCTGAAGGTGGAGCATTTAATACTTTGGCTAAATCAATTACAGGAATAACCTCTTCTCGTAACCGTATGACACCTTCAACATGCTCATGCTCATTAGGAGTCTCTGTAATCGGCAAAGGATTTATAATTTCTCTTACCTTTAGGACATTTATACCGAATGTTCCTTTCCCGACTTTAAAAAGGATAATTTCTAGTTCGTTCGTTCCTGTTTCAAGCAAAATATTGCTCTTTTCCATATCCATTCCTCCATTTACCGAAACTAATTTCCTACTTATAGTTTATAGGAGAATAGATAGAATCAGCAACAATAATTTTCATAAATTTATACGAATTAATAAAGTTCGCATATGAACATAAAAAAAGAGTCCCGAAAGCTAAGGTTTCAGGACTCTTTTCTCATTAAACAAACCGTTCAATTTCACTATCTTCCTTTAAATCTTTAATGATTAAATTGAGTTCTTCTTGTTCCTTTTGACTCTTCAAGTATTGTTCAATATCCTCGCGATACTCATCTAACGTAGGAATCTCTTCACCAGCATTAGCCACTAGCTCTTCATAAGTAGCTTCAATTTCATCCTCAGTAATATCCGGCGTTGAAATCTCTTCGTCAATAAATTTAGCTCTAAGAACAAGATCAATAAAATCTTCACGCACATCATCCATTGATAAGCCTTGCTCATCTAGCATCTCATTCAACTGTGACTCTTCAATTTGCATACTATCTAGATACATCGAAATTTCTGCATCCACTTCTTCTTCGGTTGCTGTTATTCCTCGTTCTTCAGCTACTTGAATAATGAGCTCTTCATTTACTAAATGCTCTAAATTTTCTCGCTTCGCATCGTTCATATAATTCTGTGCTTCTTCAGTACTCATATCAACGCCCTGCATTAATAAGTTATTTGCTTCTTGTTGCAATAAAGCAATATATAGATCACGATCTAGTTCCTGACCATTCACCGTAGCAATTACTTCAGGAATATCCTCTTCATTAAACCCTAAATCTATATCCTGCTCAATTTCACCAGAATCTTCATTCACATCTCCGTCAACTTGTTCAGGTTCTTCATCACCACCACAAGCAACTAATATTAAAGCTAGCGCTGTTGAAAAAATGACTGTAAAAAATTTCTCCATGTACATTTCATCCCTTCTTTAAATTCTATCGCAAGTGTAACATACGTCATCATTCGGTTTCATACTCGTTCAACGGTTGTCATTCTTCTGAGATCAAAAATTGAAAAAAACTAAAACATTTCCTTGCCTTTAAACGCGATGAAACCAATATTGGCGTCAACTAACATCGAGACGTATCAAAAAATATGTAAAAATAAGGTTCAATGATTATTTAATCAATGAACCTTATTGAAACCGTTGTATTTTCCTACGAAAGAAGAAAATGCTTCATGTTCCTATAAAATAATTTCTCTAAAAATGAAGAAGAAAACTTTTTTTCAAGCTCTTCACCTAGTTGGTAAAAGTGACCACTATGTTCTAAACCACTAACATAAGATGAAATTCCATCAAAATCAGACCCAAATCCAATATGATTCGCTGCACCAAGCGAGCAAAAATAATTAATCTGCTCGATAATATGTACTATCGATGCATGCCCGTCGTCTGCTAAAAATAAGGGATGAAAGACAATCCCAATATATCCGCCCTTCTTTATTAATGCATTAATCTGATCATCAGCTAAATTCCGTCTATGATTACATAACCGTTTCGCATTTGAATGACTTGCAATAGGTTTATGAGCTAACTCAATGACATCCCAAAATCCTGCTATACTTAAATGAGAAACGTCCGTTAACATTTTGTTTTCATTAATAAAGTGGACAATTTCTTTACCAAAGTTCGTCAATCCACCCCCACGTTCTTCGCCAACTCCATCAGCTGCTAAATTGGCTTGATTCCAAGTTAAACCGACAGATAATACACCAAGATGTCGCAATATCGATAACTTAACGAGGTCATCTCCAATGGCATCAACACCTTCCAATGTCAATACTGCTCCGATCTCATCTGGTTGGATATCATTTATTTCCTGCCAATATTTTATATGCTTCATTTTTGGTTGAGTTAA
Organism: Halalkalibacter hemicellulosilyticusJCM 9152; assembly: GCF_000513115.1. GTDB lineage: Bacteria > Bacillota > Bacilli > Bacillales > Bacillaceae_D > Halalkalibacter > Halalkalibacter hemicellulosilyticus. Next base: position 95,460 of record NZ_BAUU01000014.1, on the reverse strand, counting down.
GACTTGATTGTAAAAATGATCCACCTGCTCTAAAACGACTTGAAATTTATGATCTTGCTTGATCCAAGGTTCAACAAAAATCGCAAAAAATTGTACCTTCACATTCCCTTGTCTTAACCTTTCATAGTTTGCATCGATCTCTTTTGAGTTTCGAAAGCTTCGCAACGGTTGTTCCCATAGCTTTAATAGGGCATCACAATGACTATCAGCCACTTCATAATTCATCAGTTACCCCCACCTTTCCTTTTATGAAACAATCACCTTTCGTTAAATGACACATACATATAAAAGTAGCTACTACTCAACAATGAGGTGAACATCATGTCTGAAAATCATCCTTGGTTCCAGAAGCTCCCACAAGGATACCAAGACTTTTTACAATCAATCGATGACTTTTTCCAACAAACCTACTCTTCTTTGCCAGATCACTCTCTATTTCAACCAACATTTCCCGTTTATATATCTGAAGAAAATCAACAATGGCGTGCAGATGTGGAATTACCCGGTGTAAAGAAAAGTCAAATTAAATTAGACATATACAACCAATCAATTCGGATTCAAGTAATTGAACAGGAACAAACCGTAATCAATGATGAGCAAGCCGGTCGTACCGAACAGTACGCAGCTAAGAGTGTACGTGAACGCATTCTTTATGTTCCATTCACATTTCACGAAAAGGATGTAAAAGCATCCTATACGAATGGCCTACTTACCATTCAAATCCCACACAATCGAAAACAAATTACGATTGAATAGGAGGAATACTTGTATGTTTCAAATGAAATCACCATATTACGAGCAGCAACCTAGACCTTATCACCCTGTTATCCATCCATTCCCACAGCATATGCCAAACGGAAGGATCCCATTTCAACAAAGGCGTCAGCAACCTTTTCAACAACCTTTTCAACAGCCCTATCACCAACATATGCAGCAACAGCCAAACGCTTCACCGAAAAAAACGTCGTTCGTAAAATCGATATTTATGAATGAAGAAGGCAAATTTGATATGAACCGTACCGTTCAAACCGTTGATCAAGTAGTTAAGACCGTTAACCAAGTGAGTCCGATTATCAAGCAAGTCGGCGGTCTATTTCTAAAGAAGTAACAAAACACACCACCTACGTTAGTGAAATACTTTTCGTAGGTGGTGTTACAATAAATAATTATTCACACTGATTTTAACGATAAACCATATGCTAACGTTTGATTTGTATTAACCATTTTCAAACCTTGAGAAGGAACATAATCAATCTTAATATACTTCCCTATTTCCTCTATCGCCTTTTTATTATAAATAAAAGGAAGTTCATTTAACATACTTTCATGATCATCTTCATTTTTATGATCTAACACAATATCATAGGCAACCATCGTACTGCACTCAAATGTGTCATAAGCGCGAACCCGAATTTTTTTACCTTCTAACGATGTTTGTTTGAAAAAGTCAATAGCAGATGGAGTTACTTGTATATCCATCATCAAAACCTCCTATTCTATCATTATGAGACTGCTTCTTTTTTAATTTCTACTCTAGCATCATAAAACCGTTTAAATATAATTAATGAGCCAGTTCCAAATAATGCACTAATGGACATGAAAAAGTAAAGCTGATTCATTGACGTTATATCAATGAGATACCCGCCTAATAGCGAGCCAATGATACCTGAAAGTCCAAAGACAATTGTAATGAATAAAACGTGTCCAGTCGCTTGTAAGTGCTTCGGAATTAAGAAGTTTACAAATTGGAATGCAGTTAAATATAGTAAACCAAAGGTCACACCATGTAATGCTTGTAGTGGGAGTAATATCCACGGCTCACTCAATAAGCTTAACATAAACCAGCGACACACATAAATAAAACCTGCAATGATAACAAAGGTTAGTGGTGACCACTTTCTAAACCAATAAGCACTTGTAGCGAAAACGATCGCTTCTGTTGAGACTCCAATAAACCACGCCCATCCTATCATTGCCTCAGGTCCACCAAGTTCAACAATATACAAGCCTAAATACGTATCATTTGCACGATGAGTAACCGAAATGAAGAGAACACAGCCTAAAAAAAACAGAAGGGCAGGGTTCATGCTTAACTTGAAGGCATCAATGACTGTAACGGGTTTGTTCGTTTGCGGAGCATCTTGAATGTTTAAAGCAAAGAAAAACGATACAATAGCCATTGTCAGCATAGGGTACATAATATTTTCAACACCAACAATGCTTAATAAATAGCCCGTAAGTAAAGAAGTAATTCCAAACCCTAACGAACCCCACATACGAATTCTTCCAAAGCTAATTCGTTGTGAGTAGGCCGTTTGCTGTGCCAAAGAATCACCTAATGCAGTTGTCGGTGAAATAAAAAGAAAAAGAACAAACATTAAAACCATAAATCCTAAAAAAGAATCAATAAACAGAAACATCATAGCCGATACGATTACACCTACAATAGCAACAAGAAGCATCCGTTTAATGCTTTTATATTTATCACTCATATATCCCCAAAACGGCTGTGCTATAATAGTCGCTAATGGACCAATAGCCATTAATAATCCAACCTGAGAGCTTGATAAACCCTCCGCTTGAAAATAGACCGGAATATACCCAACAATAATGGTCATCGTAGAATGGATAAAGAATAAATAGGCCATTAAACGATACGCTGATTTCTCATGCAAAAAAAACTCTCCCCTCTTACCAGGCACTGAAAAGGTTGATTTTTAACTTTTTTGTGCCCTTTAACCCACAGCAACTCAAATCTTTTTCTTTTGAATCGACTTTTGCTTATTCTGACTTACTAAACAAAAAAGAAAGAGCCGACCTTAGATTACAAGGTCTGACTACAACAATCCTTCCTGTTCAAATAAATAGTCATAAGGGATATCCAAAAATAAATACAATTCTTCTGAAATGGGATAAGAATACGTTCTTATCCGTTCATCTCGTTCGATATCCGTATACAAATCAGATAATATACCTTTTTTCTCAATACTCATACGAACAATATTTTCCAAAAAATATGGCCGCCAACTCCAGTTTTTGTAGCGTCCTTCTTCTATTAGTTTCCATGCATTCTCTTTATCTTTTTCTGCGTTTGATGACTGTTGGAATCCTTCAGCATCGCATATGTAAAGACGGAATGCATATCGATCACACTCTTTCGCTGCTTTCATTAACATTTCATCGAATGTATCGTCTGTTGTCATTAGTTTCAAAGATTCACGCAAAATATAGTTCAATTCATTTGTTAACGAAACTTGTGCTTCTATTTTTTTTCGTTCAAATGTCATGAAATGGGTAAAACTCTTTCTTAAACGTACTGTACTACAATCTAATGGGACGAGAGAAGGACGGGGACGTTGAATAAACTCCCCTTGATAATAACGCCCCCCATTACGCCATGCATAATTCAATTGATTAAAGTTCGATATACCTTCAAATAATAACGTAGCTCCTATTTTCCTCGAGAGCATGGACAATGTTTGATGAACTTCTCCAAACATATGAGGTAATTCCTCTTCATCAATAAATGAGACTTTTGCTTTTAAAACATTCGGCTTCAACATAACAATATGATCAAGTCGGTTAGTCGATTGGCCAATCTCCGTAATAACAATTCGAAACCCTAAACTTTGCAAATAAAAAAAGAAGTGCTTATATTCATTAGCCTTATCAACTAATTCATTACTATGAAATTGCAGGGCAACCTGATTATAGTTTAACCCTTGCTGTTCCAATTGCGCCATTCTTTTCAAAAAAGTTTCACCATTATCTTTAATGAGTAGTTCAATATCATATTGAAAATACATCATGGCCGATTGCTGCTCAGCTTGTAATTCATTTAGCACAAGTCGGTGAATATAATCGTGTAACTCTAATCGATATTCATCAGGGATGTTAGAATCACGAAAAAACCAATCTAAAGGTATGAAATCCTTCCCAGACTGAAATTGAGGGATGACTTCATATCCAATCACTAATTGCTTATCCGCACTTACAACTGCTTGATAGTAAGGAGTAATATTATCTTTATTCATGATAATATCTAACGGATCCATTCAACCACCTCCTTGAAATCCGGCAAACACGAACGATATTTATAATTATACCATACGTTATGACAAATCGCTTTATTGTACAGCTTTCTCATTTTCAATAAATGTAAAAATAAGCTTTGTCACTTGATCTGGTTTTTCTTCTGGTACTAAATGACCTGTTTTCTTAAATGAAGTAAATACGGCATTAGGTAAGTCAACGCTTAATCTTCTTCCTATACGAATAGGAATAACTTGATCTTCTTCTCCCCATATGAGAAGAACCGGATGATGTATATGACTTAGATCTTCTTTTGAAAGGTCTCCCTCACGATGCCTTACTAAACCAAGTAATGCATCGAAAAATTGGGTTTCAGAGAATGGCCTCGTGTACTCAGTGATTGTTGCTTGGTCAATCAGCTTTTTGTTATACACAACTTGCAACAATGATTGCTTATAATCTCTTCCTTCAAACCAACGCCTCATAACAAACTTAGCAAACGGTAAATATGAGGCATACACGAATGGTTTTCGCACTCTTTTTAAATAACCCGAGCTAGCCATAAGAATCATTTTCGAGATCAAATTGGGCTCTTGTAGAGCGGTATATAAGGCGACCTGCCCCCCCATAGAATGACCAACTAGTATCACATTCGTTAATCGAAATAAGTGACAGAAGGAAATAATAACATTAGCATAGTTATGAAATGAATACTCAAAGTCTTTTCGTTTACCACTTCGGCCAAATCCAGGTAAATCAATTGCATAAACGTCGTAATGCTTTTGTAACTTAGGTATGATTTTTCGAAAGCAATAACACGATGAAACAAACCCATGAATTAAAATAATCGTACCTTTTGAATGACCATTCGCTTTACCAAATTGATAGTAGACGTCCGTTTCATTAAGAAATAATGTAGATTGAATAACTTCCTTCTCCACTTGTTCACCCCATTCCCTTCTTACCATTAACCTATAACATAGTTTGCCTAAAGCAAAAGGAACGTATGCCTCCAACACTTTATTCTCGTTCAAACAAGCTTGAAAGAATAAAGAAGCTAGCAACCGTTCCTTTTTAATATAAGTTTCATTATTCACCATTTAAATCAAATGGTGTTTCTTGATACACATAATAATTCAGCCAATTCGAAAACAATAAATTGGAATGAGCACGCCATCGTAATCGAGGAAGCCTTTCACGATCATTGTTAGGGAAGTAATTTTCAGGCACATGAATGTCTAAACCCTTTTGACGATCTCGCTCATATTCATCCCTTAACGTACATACATCATATTCTGAATGACCTGTCACAAAAATTTGCTTACCATTCCTCGATGCGACAATATACACTCCCGCTTCATCAGATAAGCTTAAAATATCTAAATCTGGAACTTTATCAATATCTTCTTTTCTCACATCAGTATGCCTTGAGTGAGGTGCCAAAAATTCATCATCAAACCCCCTCAAAAGCTTCACGTTTTGCATTTCAATTGAATGAGTGTATACACCAAAGATTTTTTCCTTTAGATGATATTTCTGAACACCATAATGATAATATAAGCCTGCTTGCGCTCCCCAACATATATGCAAAGTTGATGTCACATTATTTTTACTCCAGTCCATAATCTTTGTTAATTCTTCCCAATAGTTCACTTCTTCATATTCAAGCATCTCAATCGGAGCCCCTGTAATAATCATGCCATCATATTTCTTCATCTTAATATCATCAAATGTCTTATAAAAAGCTTGTAAATGTTCATGTGACGTATTTTTTGAGACATGAGTACTCGGATATAAAAACGAAACTTCCACTTGTAGGGGGGTATTTCCTAATAAACGAAGTAATTGAGTTTCCGTCGTTTCTTTTATCGGCATTAAATTTAATATGACAATTTTCAAAGGACGAATATCTTGACTATATGCGCGACTATCATCCATCACAAAAATGTTCTCATTATTTAATATTTCTTTAGCTGGTAAATGATCTGGAATTTTAATTGGCATTGACACTTACTCCTTTAGCTTTACTTCATATGTATGAGTTGACTCAATTATTTTCATACTACTCACAATAAGACACAAATAAAAAATAGATTATTTCGATAATTTACCTTATCATGAAAGAGACGATTATGCAATTCTTACCATCCTTTAGGGAGTGATGATATGAACGTAAAAATTGAATGGACATATCGTATGAAAAAAAAGAAAAACCACTACATGATGACATCCGAGTGGTTGACGATTCAAGATGCTTATCATCTAATAATAGATCTTGAGCAATCAGGTCGAATGGTTTCTTATACGGCCATTGATCAATACGATACTTCATGGACTATAAAAGATTTCAAGAAATATTTACAACAGGAACGAACAATGCCTCATAACGTTCAAGTATTTATAGATGGTGGCTTCGATCCACATACAAAAGAAGCGGGGATTGGCTGGGTGATTTATTATAAACAGCATGGAAGCAGCTGGCGCCATCGTCAAAACGATCGATTAGACTTACTAGAGGACAACAATGAAGCAGAATATGCGGCTCTTTATCGCTGTCTCCAAACATGTGAATTACTAACGGTAACAAACCAAGCTATTGTGATCTATTCTGATTCTTTGACAGTCGTCAAACAAGCATCAGGTGAATGGCCTTGCTATGAAGAACATTTTCGCCAATGGTTAGACCGGATTGACGAGCTAGCAAAACAATTAGGCGTACAGATTGAATATGCTCTAATTGATAGAAGCAAAAATAAAGAAGCCCATAAACTCGCTACACAAGCATTGAACGATACATTAATCGAAAGCAAGCAAGAACAAACCTAATGACCGGTTCATTCTTGCTCTGTTTTTTCTAGATTTAAGATTTCCACCACTCGTCATACACAGTTACTGGTAGCTGACGTTTGTGTTCTGTTTTTCTATAACGTTCTTCAATCTGCTTCATCGTTGCATCAGGGACTGACTTACCTTCTAGATAGTCATCCAACTGATCATAACTCATCCCTAATGCCACTTCATCAGGTAAACCTGGCTTATCATCTTCCAAATCAGCAGTAGGTGCCTTTAAATATAAATGCTCCGGTGCGCCAAGCTCTTTTAATAATGCTTTCCCTTGTCGTTTATTTAAACCGAAAATAGGTGTAACATCACAAGCCCCATCACCGTGCTTTGTAAAAAAACCAGTAATCGCTTCAGCTGCATGATCGGTTCCGATAACAAGACATCCGTAATGCGCAGCTAAATCGTACTGAGCTTTCATTCGCTCTCTTGCCTTCGTGTTTCCTTTATTAAAATCGGATAATGATTCACCAGTTGCACGTTCAAATGCTTCCATCGATGCGTCTACAGCGGCTTTGATATTAATCGTGATCGCCTTTGTCGGTCGGATAAAACGAATGGCATCTTGTGCGTCCTCTTCATCCTGTTGAACACCATATGGTAATCTCACCGCATAAAATGCATATTCCTTTGCCACTTCCCGATTTAACTCATCAATAGCCATTTGAGCTAGCTTTCCGGTTAACGTGGAATCTTGTCCTCCCGATATCCCTAAAACGAATCCATTTGCACCTGTATGTACTAAATAGTCTTTCAAAAACTGAACTCTTCTGTGGATTTCTTCCTTCGGTTCAACAGCTGGTTTTGTTTGTAAATCAGACATTACGATTTGTTGCTGAGTCCTCATTGATCTCATCCTTTCCTTTCAATAATCGATGTAGTTGATCAATCTGCCCTTCCTTCCAAAGAACGTCTTTCTGAACAGTTCCGACCAAATCAAAATGAGGGTATACATCTCTTTGATGAATCCATTCTTGCTTTAAGCCATATTGCCTTCCCCATTCAATCAAAGCTTGTCTATTTGAGCAAGCGACTTTCGTTACCGTCGTACAATTCGGAAAACGATCATCTAACCAATAATGAGTCAAAAAAGCAATCTCACCGTTACTTGCTTTTTCTTTCCATTCCATTAATTGTGTACGTGAAATACCAAAAGCCATTTTCTTCCCCTTTTGATTTCTATTTATTTCAATAGTATAGCATAAGAATAAGAATACTGTCTTATTTGAACAATAAGGAAAACGTGACAGCATCTTTTCTTTCTTATCATAAAAAAGCGTGTATCGCATTGTCTACGATACACACCATAAAGAGTTATGAATTACTCATTTTTATACCCATTTTGTCTAGCTCGTTTTTCATCTTCCATCTCTGATTCAAATGCTTCGATGCTTTCTTCTCGACGTTCATTTTTAGCTCGTACATCTTGTTTTTGTTCACTTGACATGTTCGTTTCAGCAATTGCCTCTTCAGCCGCTTCAATATTATGCTGAGTATTTCGCTTCATTTCTTGTAACTTTTCTACATTATCATTTCGGTTATCCGGCTTAGCCATTACTTTCTCCCTCTTTCCAATGAGAATTTATTACATAATTAGTATGGAAAAAAGAGTAGAGATTATACGAAGGGCACTGAAAAAGTTAAAAACCATACTTTTTCAGTGCCCATTAAGCAATGTGCGAAGCCATTGCTAGTCAAATTTTCCAGCGGTTTTATTTTTTCAGGTCTTCATACTTACTAAACCACTCCGGAAAAGCTTTCTTAAATGCAACAGGCTTGAAGTTTTCTTTTTTCACTACGATGTGTGTCGTTTGACCTTCAACACAAAGTTCACCTTTTCCATTCACAATATGGTAGCCATAAATCGTTTTAATTCCATCATTCAATTCAATCCATGTATGAACGTATGCCCGATCACCATAACGAATGGGCTTCTTGTATGTTGCTTGAACATCATATACAGGCGCAAAATATCCACTATTCTCCATCTCTACATAGCTAAACCCAACTTCAGCTATGAGACTCGCTCGACCTAATTCAAAATACTTTAAATAATTAGCATGATAAATAACACCCATCATATCTGTATCTGCATACAATAGTTGAATTTCTTTTTTAGAAATGTACAAAAATATCGTCCTTCCATTAATTAAATATCTTCTTCCGTAATCGTCATTAAGGCTTCTTTTGTTAACGCTTGTGACGCACTTAATCGAACGGATTGAGACTGAACAGCCTGTTTAAATCGATCTACCGCAAACCGTGCTTGCCCCGTATGAGCCTCATCCAATAGAATTCTCATTTTCTTTTTCGCTTCTTTTGTTAAGAAATAACCAGTTTCTTTCGCGTTCTTTTCAACAATTTCCATTAATTCATCAGCTGTATACGGATGGAAGTGTACAGTCTTTTTGAAGCGTGAGCGAAGCCCTGGGTTACTATCAAGTAATTCGTTCATTTCTCGTTCATATCCGGCCATAATAACAACGAGATTTTCTTCATTCTCTGTCATCTCTTGAACGAGTGTTTGAATCACTTCTTTACCATAGTCACCTTGTCCACCACTTAACAGACTGTACGCTTCATCAATAAATAATACTCCACCTAATGCGTCTTTAACCTTTTCTTTCGTTTTCTCTGCCGTTTGACCAATATAACCAGCAACTAGGTCGGCTCGACTAACGACAACCACATGCCCTCTTTTTAATAAATCTAATTCATTTAAGGCTTTAGAGAATAGCTTAGCTACTGTTGTCTTACCCGTTCCTGGTTCACCCGTAAAAACAGAATGTAGTTCTAATGGTAACGTTTGAAGCCCTTCTTCACGGCGTCTTTGTTGGATTCGGACGAACGATGCGAGAGAATGAATTTCTTCCTTAACATGATCTAAACCAACCATATCATTCAGCTCATCTAACGCCCTTTTCTCCTCAGTTCGTTTCTCATCTGTTTGGAAATCCTCTGCATGAAGCAAAACAAAATCATCAGCTTCCGCAAATGGAATCGATACTTTTGCTCCTTTTTGAAAGATCGCTTCAAGAATGAATGATTTTGTCGTACGGGCATTACCAAACGAGTCATCTACCTTCGCTTTTTCTAATCTCTTTTGCAACTCATACGTTGCTTCCGTTGTAAGAAGAAAATCATTTTCAACTGCTATCATTTCACCAATCTCTAACAGTTCATCTATCGAATAATCCTCAATATGAATCATGTTATGTTCAGGAAAACGGCTTCTTAAACCTGGATTCGCTCGCAAAAAGGCTCTCATTTCTACTGGATAACCAGCCAACACAACTGCAAATGACCCTGCCATTGGTCCTGTCATTGCTGCAACAAGTGTATCTATTGCCGTTTGTCCATAATCATTAGCTGAAACTCCTGATCGTTTTAGGCTGTATGCCTCATCAATAAATAAAACTCCACCATTTGCTTGTTCAATCAGCTTCATCGTTTGCTCTTCTGTCTGTCCGACATAGGCACCTACTAGCTGAGAACGGTCGACCTCTAATACATCAGGTCGTTGCAAAAGTCCTAATTCATAATAAATTTTGGCGATTAAGCGAGCAAGGTGTGTTTTACCGGTACCTGGATTACCGGTTAGAATCATATGTAAATTTAGACCATCCTTCGATTGGTATCCTTTTTTTATTCGTTCTTGCTGATAATCTAAATATTGATACAGTTTCTTAATTCGTTTCTTAACTTCTTCTAAGCCAACCATGTTTTCCAATTCATTAATCGCAGAAACATGTTGTTCCTCATTGACGTTCCTCATTAAATCATGCCACTTTTGACTAGTCGTTTCAATTTGCTTAATCATGTTCAATAACTCACCATAAAGCTGAACAGAATGATAAATACCTTGTAGTGAATCCAAATACCTTTTTGTCGTTTTCTTAAGCTTATGAAGCATTTCTTCAAGTGAATTAACTTGCTCCATTGCCATTCTTACTTGCTCTATACGTGAGTCTTCAGAATGACTTATCATTCGATCCGAAACCTTATTCCATGCGTTCTGAATGTCATGCAATTGATGGTCAAAATCAGCAATCATCTTAAAATAGTTACTGGCTGTTTCCTTCTTTGTTACACTATTATCTGTCTCACGAATTGGTTGAAAGCGAGTTGGTATCGGTAATTTTTTTAACATCGAGAACAACTGCTCAACGTACATCTCTAACACTTCTTGACTGGTCGAATCGATTTTATCCACATGTTCTAGCCATTCATTCGTCATTGCATCGACAAAACCGATACGCTCAAATCGAGACTTTGCTAACCATATGTACAATGTAGACAGCATATCAGATGGAAAGTCATCATACTTCTCTGCTTGATTCATTAATTGCCATATATCCGCTTCACGTAGATTCTTTTTCCCTGATTGTACACTCTGTATGATATGAATAATCTCTTCCTTTGACCCTTTCTCTCGTAGCAACTGTATCACCTACTTTGCAGTTGTATTAAGTGGACTAATAATTGATTCCTCTAAAATCATTTAAACAGTTTTTATGTCATTTGTTAAGAGAAATGCGTTGCCCGTCTTACCTTTGACTATAGAAAAGAAGTGCCTACCTCCTTAATGGCAGTACACTCCTTCTTCCATGACATTACGTGCATATGTCTCAATGACTGTACCATCCTCCGCCAAAAAGTCAATTGGATGTTGATCATCCCAAGCGTCATTCGTTGAAGTGACATTTAAAAAAACCTCATTTTCTAACTGAGCAATATACGATCCGCCTTCATAATGAACTTGAACACGTACGACATCCTCAGGTTCTTGAATCATTCCGAATGTCACATACGTATATACAAAGTCATCATCATGCCAATTCCCACTCTGAACACGGAATGTTCGAATTTTTTGTTCTTCCTCTCTAACAGAAGTCCCACCAATGGTTAACATCGCAACTGGAAGGCGCTGATAACCATCTTCAACCTTGATTAAACGCTCTGCCACTAAATCATCACCATTTACGGTGTAAACAACATAACGTTCATTTTCAACTTCCATCTCTTTTAGAACGACCAACTCCGTCGACTCTTCGTAATTTTGCATAAGTGCTTGCTCTAAAGTCTGATAAACCGTTTCATCAACCTGATTGTCTCCAACCTCAACGAACATCATGAAGCTAAAATAAATCCCGATAATGGCGATTACAAATGAAATAACGGAGCGATAATTGGTTTGTTTTTTTAACAATTGATAAAGGCCATATAGAAATAATAGACAGCTTAATAGAAGGGTGATAAGGGCGATGCTCGAAACGGTTAAATGAATAACCCCTATTTGAACAGCATCTCCGATAAATAGCTGCATCATTGGTGTAATCGATTCTGTTTGTAAGGTTCTCACCACTTCATGTGGAGGTGTCTGTTCGGTCATCATACCTGATATAAGTAGAATAACAAAAGCTAGTACAGACTCAATTTTAAATGACTGTTTTGTTAAGCCCGTTTTCGTGATCTCCGCTTTCATCCCAAGTACAAGATGGTGGAAACCAAAAGCGAGCAAAGGCAAGAAAAGTAAGTGTTTAATCAGTAACAATTGACCATATGTTAGAAGCCACGATTGAACGTATTCCGGTACAATTGCCCCCATTAACAAAAACCCTGAGAGGATAATCGCAGAAACTGAAAACGCCGCAGTGAGTGAATACCATTTAAAGAAAGGCGAAGGAATTTTATCATCAACTGAAAACCACGAAACAACAGCTAATATTCCAATCCATACGGTAACAGCTAAGTAATGAATATAATTCCCCACGAACCCGCCCCAGCCTGCAATAGAAGCTGCATGAGACGACCAGCTAGCTAATCCAACAAGTAAAGCCGCTAGAATAACTTGTTGCCAACCATTTTTTTTATTTTTCCATGTGATTAAGACGAAAACAATCATAATCGATAGAAACCACGCTTGGCCTACTGAATACTCAAATAAAACGGTTTGAATACTTTCTATCCATGAAAGACCAAATTGATTTGACAACACCCATACGACTCTGCCTACAGGAACAGCTAACAGTAAAGGGGTAATAAATATAGAAATTAAATAAATCTTATCTCCCATAATTTCTGGTCTTCGTTTTTGCGAAATCGCTTGTAAAATCGTATATCCGATTACAAATGATAAACAAACATACAAAAGCCAGTTTGCAATGGATTCAATCATTTATCGTCTCTTCTTTCTTAATAGAAAAATAAGCGTTAGAATTATGATTAGACTAACAATAGCAATAGGTAAGACGATCGAATTTGGATCATCATCTCTATCATTTTCTTCTTCGATAACCTCTTCGCTTTCTTCAGTCACTTGCTCTGTCTCAGACTCAACCTCAATAGAAGGAGTTTGCCCTTCGGCTATCTCTTCCAATTCCTCATCTATCTCTTCTTCTAACGGTGCATCAACAATGAATGAAAAAGATCCTTCCGTTGTATGAGTATCTTCACCTAAAGCTTGCCATTGCACTTCATACTCTCCCGATGGAAGCATGTCCTCAAGGTAAATCGTTAGCACAGGACTTTCCACTTCCACGGTGCCTTCAACTTCACCTTCGTCACCTATAACGGTTGCTGTACTTACTTTCTCAATTCCGGCATTAAATGTTAATACAATTTTTTCCACTATTTCTACCTGTTCACCTTCACTTGGCTCTGATTCTTCTACATACGAATGTCCAGATACAATTGTTGGTAGTAGTAGTACACTTATACTAATCAATGCTAGTAAATAACTCTTTCTTTTCATTTTAAGCACTTCCCTACTTTGATATTTCATAAAGTGTTCATTTGTTTACTATACAATTAGTTTTGTTACGCAATCAAATGAAAGATTTTCGTCACCATTACGAACATTCTTTCAAACGTAAAGACAAAATCATGCAAACATGAGAGAATAGTTACGTTACATTTTGTAGAGAGGAAGAGACATGTGAAAAAGCTCATTATCCTAATCGGATACATCATCATCGGTTTTCTAATTTACCAATATGGCGATTCTTTGCTCCAATGGATTCGCGCTGGAGGAACGGATTATGCCTTCCTGACTATTATACTAGCAACGCTTTTTTCCTTATTCCCTATCATACCTTACCCGATTATCGGCGGTGTTCTAGGAGCTGCGTACGGCCCTTTTATTGGTAGTATCATAACATGGATAGGCTCATCTCTTGCTTCTATTGTGATGTTTAGCTTTGTACGCTATGGTTATCGCGGCTGGGGAAAAAAGTGGTTATACCATAATGATTATGTCGCAAAACTAACGGGCTTATTTGAACGAAATGCCTTTATGACCATATTTCTAACACGACTGATCCCGATTATTCCATCGATTATCGTGAATATTTATTCTGCATTAAGTAAAGTGTCCTTTGTTCGTTATACGATTGCTTCCTCTTTAGGCAAAATGCCTTCAATGATTCTATTTGCCGTTGTTGGTAATACGATTGTAAACGAACCGAAAGATCTATTGTTGATTGCTGTATTTTATGGAACATTTTTAGCTGTCGTATACTTCTTCTTTCGCTTATTCAAAAGAAGAGAACAAATTCGTTAAAGACTACTGCTCATAAAAACAATAATACGTCTTCTTAAACTGTACAATATCGAAAAAGCTATATAACCGATTAGTACACCGAGAGTATTTAATATAACATCATCAATATTGGCTACACGATGGGTAAATACAAATTGGCTAACTTCTATACTTATTGATGTTAAACAGCCTAAAACCATTACAACAATCAGCTTTCGTAATTGTGAAAATAAAGCAGGTACTAAAAAGCCAAAGGGCAAAAATAGAACGATGTTCCCGATTAATATTCGAATTGGATCGACCAAACTTGGACTAAATACACCGATTCGATATATACTTCGAAACGGTATAATATTATAATTACGACCACCTGGACCTGCAGGACCGAGGGATGCTCCATAATTCCATGCTAACAATGTAATGTATAATAAACCAATGATGTAAATAATAAAGATAAATGTTAGAATTTGATGCAGCTTCAACTTCCTCCCCCATTTCAAATACTCGTCCTATTATGTTTTTATGCAATAACCGAATTATTCAGACGCATCAAATTAACATTTTACCACATAGGCTTCATATTAACATTCATTTTTGAAGAAAGTGTGAAATAAGAAAAACGCGATAGCGTCTTTTCTTTAATGCGACGTGCGGAGTCGTTACAGCGGTTTTCAGTTTTTCTGAAAGTGGGGTTTTTTCAGAAAAACATGTAACGAACAAAGTCGTCGCTCTCCTTTGAGTATACCGACATCATCTATGCTTTTCCCACACTTCCTTCCTCGAATTTGATCAATTCCTCTGTAAATAAAAATATAGGTCTGCCCTAAAAGATTTCATGTATCTTTAAGACAGACCTTTCATTTATTAACCTTTAGGTGGTATATAGTTAGGTTGCTTCGAACTTTTTGTATTCATTTTCTTTCCATTATTTCGATTCGATTTGACAGGCTGAGTCCCTAGATGATCGGGGCGAAATTGAGCAAAGTTTGATTTTGTACTCGTACTTTTCATACAAATCCCTCCTCATTCATAGCGTTTCTCCAAGTAGTCCCCCTTATGCCACCCTTATATATCCAAATGATTAAGGGCTCTTTTTTCTTCCCAACGCTTCTCTATCCTCTCTAATTCTTTTGGATTATTTAATAGCTGCAATCGATTTTCGTGAATTAAATTAGCTAATGATGGTTTTTTCCTTCTTTTCATAAACGTCACCTCTTCTTTTTTACCCATTTTAAACGAAGAGGTTTTTTTTATACATTCATTGAAATATTTTTAGGACTAATATATGTTTGTCCTGCTTCATCAATCGTCATAACGAAAATATCCTTTGGATTTGCATACCCTTGCTTATGAATCTCATTGCGCAACCAATCAATCGTTCCAACTTTTTTCACATTAGCCTCAATAATTTCACCATCTTCAATTAAAACGGTTGAATACCCTTTTGAAACGGTATTCTTATTCATATCTCGTAAGGTTACACTTTCATAACTTGACTTCTTTATAACGCTAATTTGCCCATTCATTTCTAATATCGCATAATCAATTTCAGTTAAATCACTAGCACTGCTTAATCGCAAATCCATCATAAACGCCTCTAACGTAATTTTTGCCTTTCTTAACTCTTCGTATAGAATAACACCATGTCTCATTAAAATAATGGGTTCGTCCTCGATGACACGTCTGAAACGTGGAGCCTTCAAGGCAAAATAGGATAGTCCGAGATGCAGAGCTGCAATCGTTGCTGCTGCACTCACAGGTCCTCCTAATGGTAGTGAGCCATCAGTTAATGGCTCTCCTAAAATATCCCCAATGACGACACCAAAAATGAAATCAAGTGCATCAATAGAGCTCATTGAACGTTGACCTAATATTTTTACAATAAGAAAGATATACACATAAACGATTGTTGCTCGTACGACAAAGCCCCAAATGGGAATTGCTTCGCCTCCAGTCCAAAATTCGAACAATGGAAATCCTCCGTTACTGGCTATTTTTGTTCACGATCCATTTTTTCCGCTTCCATTTCAGCATAAGACGCAAATTTATTTTCAGAATGATTTTCTTTACCGTATTTCTTTGCATTATTATTGCGTTGCGCATTCGCATTTCCCTTCTTTTGTCGACCCATTTCTCAACCACTCCTTATCTTTAATAATACTAGTTTGCACACCGTTTGAAATCTTATGTGTCACAACATAAAAAGGGTGACCGAAAGAATTTGTGCTCACATCTTTCGATCACCCTAAAATGGATTCGTTCATTCAGTTGTTAAAAGCACATTATGCTTTGGCATCAACAAGCTTGTTGCGAAGCACCATTTGCAGAATACCACCATGACGATAGTAATCCATCTCTACTTCACTATCGAAACGAACGACTACTTCAAATTCAGTTGTTGCACCATCTTTAGCTGTTGCAATTACTTTCACAACATCACGAGGTTTCACATCATTTGTAATTTGAACATCAATCGCTTCTTCACCTGTTAATCCTAACGTTTCAGCACTTTCACCTTCCTTGAACTGTAGAGGTAACACTCCCATAAGAACAAGGTTACTTCGGTGAATTCGCTCATAACTTTCAGCAATAACCGTCTTAATACCAAGAAGGTTTGTTCCTTTAGCTGCCCAGTCACGAGAACTACCCATTCCGTAATCCTTTCCAGCTAAAATCGCAAGACCTGTTTCGTCTTCTTTATATTTCATTGCCGCATCATAAATCGCCATGACTTCACCTGTTGGCCAGTAAGTTGTGTACCCACCCTCAGTACCTGGAGCAATTTGGTTACGAATACGGATATTTGCGAACGTCCCTCTCATCATCACATCGTGGTTACCACGTCTTGATCCATATGAATTGAAATCTCTTGGCTCAACGCCTTTAGAAATCAAGTACTTACCTGCAGGCGTGTCTTTTCCAATCGCACCAGCTGGTGAAATATGGTCAGTTGTAACCGTATCGCCAAACTTACCGATCACACGTAGTGAAGATAATGGTTTGATATCTTCTGGATCAGGAGATAAATCTTCAAAGAACGGTGGGTTAGCAATATACGTAGAATCATTATTCCACTTATACAGTGCATCATCCGTTGTTTTAATTTTATTCCAGCTTTCATTACTATCAAAGACATCCTCATACTCTCGACGGAATAACTCAGGAGTTACTGTTTCTTTGACAACTTTGGCAATTTCTTCAGCTGATGGCCAGATATCATTAAAATAAACCTCATTGCCGTCTTGGTCTTTTCCTAATGAGTCATTGCGTAAATCAATATCTACTGTACCAGCTAATGCATATGCAACAACTAAAGGAGGTGAAGCAAGGTAATTTGCTTTAACTAAAGGATGAATTCGTCCTTCGAAGTTACGGTTCCCTGAAAGTACAGATGTAATCGTTAAATCATTCGCAGCAACTGCTTCTTCGATCTCATCAGCTAACGGGCCTGAGTTCCCGATACATGTCGTACAGCCATAACCTACAATATTAAATCCTAGCTTTTCCATGTATGGAAGAAGTCCCGAATCAGTTAGATAACCTGTAACAACTTTCGATCCAGGTGCTAAAGAGGTTTTAACGAAATCAGGTACTTGAAGACCTTTTTCAACTGCTTTCTTTGCAACAAGTCCCGCACCAATTAGTACGTATGGATTTGATGTGTTCGTACAGCTTGTTATGGCTGCAATCGCAATTGAACCAGTCTCCATTGTCGTTTTACGACCGTCTTTAAATGTCACTTCAACTTTTTTATCGAATTCAGCTTCTGATAAGCCCAGTCCTTGTGTTCCTTGAGGTGCAACAACAGCATCACGGAATGACTTTTGCATATCATTAAGCTCAATTAAATCTTGTGGACGCTTCGGACCAGAAAGATTAGCTTCAATCGTACTTAAATCAATTTCAACAATGTCTGTGTACTGGGGATCAGGCGTCTCACCCGGAACATAGAATAAATCGTTGGCTTTATTGTATTCTTTTACAAGCTTAATTTGCTCTTCTGAACGACCTGTTAAGCGCATGTAATTTAATGCTTCTTCGTCTACTGGGAAGAAACCACATGTTGCGCCATACTCAGGTGCCATATTAGAAATAGTCGCACGATCAGCTAGCGGCATTACTGCTAGTCCAGGACCAAAGAATTCAACAAACTTCCCAACCACTTTCTTCTCACGTAGTACTTGTGTAACCTTTAACGCTACATCAGTAGCAGTCGTTCCACTTGGAAGTGTACCTGTAAACTTCACACCAATTACTTCTGGCACAGGGAAATAAGAAGGCTGTCCAAGCATTCCTGCCTCAGCTTCAATACCTCCAACACCCCAACCGAGTACACCAATACCATTAATCATTGTCGTATGAGAGTCAGTACCGACTAGAGTATCAGGAAAAGCTACTGTTTCTCCATCTTCTTCAACAGAGTGTACAACATTAGCTAAATATTCTAAGTTAACTTGGTGAACAATGCCTGTAGCTGGTGGTACTGCACGGTAATTATCAAATGCCTTTTTCGCCCAGCTCAAAAACTCGTAACGCTCTTGGTTACGTTGAAATTCAAGAAACATGTTATGTTCTAATGAATCATCTGTTCCTGCCTTATCAACTTGAACGGAATGGTCAATAACGAGATCAACCGGAATTTCAGGGTTAATTTGATCAGGATTTCCACCCATATCTGCCATTGCTTTTCTTAGTGAGGCTAAGTCAACAACAGCTGGAACCCCAGTGAAGTCTTGAAGAATAACTCGGGATGGCTTAAATGGTACATCAATTTCTTTTAATTTGTCGGTTCCCCAATTTGCAAGGTTTTCAACATGTTCTTTCTTGATTACATAACCATCATATTGGCGAAGTACAGATTCAAGCAATACTCTTACCGAATAAGGTAAACTTGAAACGTTTCCAATACCGGCATCTTCTAAGGCTTTTAAAGAATAATAGTTAATTTTCTTTCCATCCAAAGAAAAGGATGAACGTGCCTTAAATACATCATTTTTTTGCGACATATGTATGCCCCTCCTTTACAAAACTATCATACATCAACTTTTTTCTCTTGTCTAAATATCTGGACTTACTTGTTAATGAAGCGCTTTAATCATTAACTTGCAAATAACCCTATTTAAGAATATCAAAAGTTAAGGCAAGAATAAACGTCTTTTTGCATTTTTTCTCAAACATCGTCAAATTATGTAGTCTCTTTAAGTTAATCGACTGGAAAATCACCTAAAACATGACATGTCAAACATGAATATTCACTTATTAAAAACAAAAACTAACATTGGAGGTGACACAACCTTGGTTAAAAAGAAATCCAAACATCAAGTGACATCCATGACTGCTAAAAGTGCCCAAGGAAAAGATGCTGGTATTAATAGCGGATACATGCAAGAGGCAGCAGGGGAGCCATTAACGGAAATGCAGAGACAGAATAATAAAAAAACAAAAAAAAGACAGTAAGAGGTGGCATGTATAATGACAGAGCATAATACGTATTCAGATCAAAGAAGAAACGCGCAAAAAAACCACCAATCCAATAGTCAGCCCGCTCCATTAAGTGGATCGAAAAAGGTAAAGAAACACAACCATACTCATCAAGCACACGCTGGAAGGAATTAACTGAAATAAGAATATGGGAGGTGCAAATAAGTCGCCTCCTTGAATGCCCTTCTCTTCCTCGCGAGAATCTGGGAGCTTATTCATGTGAAGCGAGGCCCCACTGAAAAGAAATCTAAAATATAATAAACATTCTAGTTGAATTAAATGATAACTTTTCCCTTGCAAAATCAACATAAATATTATAAAATCTAACGTATGTTAGTTAGATAATGTGGAAGGAGCTGTTTAAAAATGGTCATATTTCTTATAATTAAATAGATTATACAAGGTAAAAAATTTTTGTGTAAAAATCTAACGATCATTAGTTAGATTTAGAATTCAAAGGAGAGATTATTATGGCATGGGTGTACTTAATTATTGGAGGAATTCTTGAAGTAGGTTGGGCACTTGGACTAGGTTTTTCAGAGGGATTTACGAGAATAGAAATTGTTATTCCGACACTTATATTATTAGCCCTTAGTTGGTGGTTTTTCGCTAAAACCTTAAAAGCGCTTCCTGTTTCGACAGCTTATGCAGTATTCACTGGTCTAGGTGCTTTTGGCACGGCTTTAATAGGTATGACACTTTTAGGAGATCCCGTGAGTTTGACCAAGATTGTGTTGGTTGTTCTTTTAATTAGCTGTATCATTGGATTAAAATTAATTTCTGATGAGCCAAAAGACGAGAAAAGCGCAGGAGGAGATGTTTAATATGTATTGGTTATTTTTAATATTAGCTGGACTGTTTGAAGTTATAGGTATCATTAATCTAAAGTTAAGTGAGAGTTTTTCAAAATTAAAACCTTCCATCTTTTTATCTTATTTATGAGTATGAGTTTTTTCTTTCTTTCCGTTGCATTAATCGAAATACCTATTAGCATCGGTTATGGTATATGGACTGGGGTAGGAGCGTCAGGAAGTGTTTTACTTGGAATGTTTTTGTTTAAAGAACCGAAGAGTGCGAAAAAACTTGTTTTAGTTGCCGGAATAATTTTTAGTATAGTAAGCTTAAAATTAATAACCTGATGCAATTAAACAAACTGAGGTGAAAAGTAAATTGAAAAAAGGTGAAGAAACGAAAAAAAGGATATTAGCACAAGGTTTAAGGCTGTTTTCCTCGTATGGTTACGAGGAGACAGCTCTTAAAGATATAGCTGAAAATGTAAAAATTAAAACCCCTTCGATTTATGCTTATTTTGAAAGTAAGCAAGACCTTTTTGAACAAATTGTAAGTTTTGTTATTGAAGATTATTTAGAGTTTATAAAACAACAGTCCTTTATTATAGCGGATTTTCCAATAGAAAAAAAATTGTATCATGTTTTAGTCGAATTAAATAAATACTATTACATGAATGACAAAGGTTTTTTTCTTAAAAGGTATGGTATTTACCCTCCGGAAAGTTTTAAAGAACTTATAACAGCTAAGAATAAGCAAGTAGAGGAAGAGATTCGAGAGCTTGTTTTTTCCATCTTAAGGAATAACAAAGAGAACGAATTTATCGACGAGGAAACAATCGTTACTTCTTTTACTACCATATTAGAAGGTATGCTTTATCATATGATGAGTTCTCCCTATAAAGAATATGAACATAGATTAAATATGACCTGGTCTGTATTTTGGAAAGGTATTCAGGCTTTGTGAAATATGTAAATTAGATTACTATAGAATCAATTCGCTGAGGTCGTACATTGTTGATGTATAAAGTTAGAAAATGCTCAACCTTCATTTCAAAGTCACAAGCACAGGATTTTTTTACCGGGCACAATCGTATCATCCTTACGTTTTTGATTTAGAGACTGGGACATAACTCGCTTCGAATAGTGAGAAAGGTGAATTCTTCTCCTTTCTTCGTTAATGGCGGTGGACTTTCTTAAGTTCATCGCCATTAACGCGAGACCCATGATGTACGTCCCTTTACTTTCATCTGAGAATTCTTCACCTTGACCAGTAGCAGAATTTCCACCAACAATAGATTCTTTTATGGCAATATCAATGCCAAACTCTTCATAGGCTTCTCTCGTACCTCTTTAGCAGTTTCTCCTTTTTCAATTCCACCACCTGGAAAGACGAAATAAGTCTAAATGAAGCAGAGAAACTATCGGATCGTATTTTAATTCTAACAGGTGGTCGTTTCGTCGCCAATGGAAGCCCGGCACAGCTAGCAAGGCAGGTGGCAGAAAAAGCAGAAGTCAGCTGGAGCATTCACGATGAACATTTCAAAGAAGAAGTAGTCGAGCCCGTGCTGTTCGTACGTAATCTCTTAGAACAGCATGATAATCTTTGTCCAACTGCCTATGCTAACAGTTTTTTCTCAAAACCATTTACTTTTTTGCATTTCTATCCTAAACGCCTTGTTAAACAATCTGGCCGTTGGTTGGATAGAATGACTCCTGTTTATCAGCACCTTTATTGTTACTTAACAGCTCGCCTGATAAGTGAAACCCAATCGTATCAAGATTTTCAAAAATAAACAACGATTACGCACATTGCTTAAAGTGCACTGAAAAAGTTAAAAACCAAACTTTTCCTGTGCCTTCTTTTCATCACGCGGGAGTCTACATATATTTCATTCACTACGTTCTCGTCATGTTTGAATTCTCAGCTAAATCCTTTCGTTATGTCCTAGCCTCTAGCCATCCCCTTACTCTTCCTTCTCCCTTTGCTTTCGTTCCTCACGCCGTTGTTGTCGTAACTTATGACGCTCAAGAGCTCCATTGTATTGCCACTTCTCTTCTTCCGTTTCCGGTATAACCGGTGGAACAACCGCAGGCTTTCCAGACTCATCTAAAGCGACAAATGTTAAATAAGATGTAGCTGTTAACCGCCTCTCTCCCGTCAATAAATTCTCGGCTTCCACTTTCACATAGACTTCCATCGATGTTTTATGTGTATATGTAACAAAGCCTTCCAAACAAATCGCTTCACCAGCGTGAATCGGCGAGATAAAATCCAAGCTGTCACTAGATGCTGTAACAACCATTGAGCGAGCATGTCGCATAGCACAAATACAAGCGACTTTATCAATGTACGCCATAACATTACCACCAAATATAGAACCTAAAAAATTCGTATCCGGAGGTAAAACAAGATCTGTCATTACAGCCTTTGATTGTGACGCTTTCTTTCCTTTCATCCAATCACCTACTTCAATAATATACTCTCTTGCTCCTATGCTTTTTATCATACTATAGATATGTACAAGTTGCCTAAATCAGATCCATTAACATGCTAAAGTCCATTACTTCGTTGTAAAAAAAGACTTAGCAGCTTCCCGGAAAGAGCAGCTAACGTCTGCTGGAATAATGTCCCAATGACAATTGGAACCGAAACTTGTGCTGGAAAATACAAAATCGCTATCGTTGCTCCGACACTAATATTACGCATTCCACTATTAAATAAAAGACTAATCGTTACTTTATCGCTAAGACGAGCCCATTGCGCCAAAATAACACCCATTAAATACCCAAGCATCGCTAACACTAAGACACTAATTCCAACTTTAACTAAATGCCAGCTTAATTGAAAGGCCGGTGCAGCAACTGAGCTATTAACAGCTATAACAACTAATAAACCTATTTTTGAAAAGGGAGATAAATAGCTTTTTATTTCCCTCCCCTTCTCTAAAGAGAACTCACTCAGAACGATCCCTAACAAAGAAGGGACAACAATCATCCAAAATAGACTTGGCATGATTTCCCATGTGTTCATTTCAATATTTGCCCCAACAAAAACTTGTAAGGAGAGTGGTACGAGAATTGGCGACAAGAGCGTATTCATTAAAACAATTAATAAGGTAATGGATAAATCTCCTTTATAAATCGATACCCACATTAAACTAATAACACCTGTCGGAATAATAAATGCAATGATGATTCCGACTAACGTATATAGATCATGAGAAAATAATAGATGACCAAGACTAAAAGCGATTAACGGCATAATAATTTGTAAAATGGACAGTGCTAATAGGATTGGTAGCGGACGAGTAAATGACTTTTTTAATTGAGTTATGTTAATGCCGATACTACTAACAAATGTAATATAGGCAAAAACCCAAGGAACAAGCATGATCAACATTTGTAGCCAACTTGTACATATAAGCCCAATCAATACTGCTATTGGTGTCAAGTAAAGCATTCTCTTCTCCAAGAAAGAATTTATTTGTTTCAACATTTTCTCACACCTATCTGATTAACAACTATAGAACAACATCTTATCAATCATACTCTATTCTGTTATAATTAGTAAATATAACAACGTTTTCAATAATGGAGGATTTCATGAGCGTAACGATAAAAGACATTGCAAAAAAAGCCGGAGTGAGCTATTCAACCGTATCAAAGGCTTTAAGAAATAGTCCCTTAGTAAAAAATCCAACTAAAATAAAGATTAAAGAAATTGCTGAACAATTAGGTTATCAGCCAAACGCTGCAGCACGAAGCTTAGTACAAAAAAAATCCTATACAGTAGGGGTCATATGGCCTACAGTTGAACGTGTTGCTCCTTCCATCTTAATCACGAAATTAAATGAGCTACTCGAAGAACATTCATACACAACTTTACTGTCCATTAATAAAGTCAACCAAGCGATTGCAACCTTTAATCGCTTCCAAGTAGATGCGATTATTGTCTTTGGCGAACATGATAACGTTCAAGAGTTATCACTAGCATCAACGGTTCCGATTTTACACTACGGCGTCCAAACCTGGAAAGATGCTCCGACAATTGATGTGAATCGACAATATGCGATCAAACTTGCTGTTACACACCTCAAGGAGTTAGGTCATGAACATATTGCATTTATCGGTGACCAATCAAAAGAAAACACATTGCAGCGCGCAAAATTAATCGGGTTTCTTGAAAGTATGGGTATAAATGAGAAATCAGAAATAGAGAAGCTCGTAATCCCGACAAACGGATTAGAGCTACACGATGGTTATATGGCAGCAAAGCAACTATTTGAAAGACAAAGAAACATTTCTGCTGTTATTAGCGGTAGTTATGATTTAACACGTGGGATTTTACGTGCGGCTAATGAGTTTGAGTATGATGTACCGAAAGATTTTTCTCTTGTTAGCTATGATAACATTCCACAATCAGAGGACTTACATATCGAATTAACGACAGTCGGGGTTCCCATTTCCCGAATTGCAAGCGAAATTACGAAGTGTGTCTTAACGATGATCGAGAGTAAAGAACCTACTCATTCCGTTGTTTTAGAACCTGAAATTAATATAAATGAATCGACGAGAAAGATCTAAACTAGGACAAAAAAAACGGGGTGTTGTCAGCGCGACATAGAAAATAAACTTTTTCCAATAGAATGGAAAAATCCGACGCTACTCGGATGGGGGCACGTATCTGCAGACGCGTTTAGGTGCATTATGCCAAGATGCATCTTTTCCTACGTCACATCATTAGAAACGTCAAATAACCATCCATCATGAATTTTTTTCAGATGGATGGTTATTTTCGTTTATCCCCTTCATTTTTTACAACTACTTCAGATCTTCCATTTTAACGAAGTCCATATCTTTAAATGTATAATTTTCTCCAGCCATTGCCCAAATAAACGTATAGTTATTTGTGCCAACACCTGAGTGGATTGACCATGGTGGTGAAATAATGGCTTGTTCATTTTTTACGACTAAATGACGTGTTTCGCTTGGTTCTCCCATGAAGTGGAAGACTCGCGACTCTTCCTCCATGTCGAAATATAAATAAACCTCCATGCGCCGATCGTGCACGTGAGCTGGCATCGTATTCCACATATTATTAGGCTCAAGGAGCGTCATTCCCATCATTAACTGACAGCTTTGTAACCCATCACCATGAATGTACTTATAAATTGTACGATTATTTGATTCACTATCAGATCCCAGCTTTGTCGGCTCAGCATCAGCGATAGGAAGAACCTTCGTTGGGTACTGTTTATGTGCAGGTGATGAGACTAAATAAAATCGAGCTGGATTCGAGGCATCCTCACTTGATAATGTTACTTCTTTATTTCCTAAACCGACATATAAGCAATCACGCTTTTTTAAATCATATGTTTGTCCGTCAACCGTAACCGTTCCATTAGGTCCTATATTAACAATCCCTACTTCTCGTCTCTCAAGGAAATAGTCTGTACGTAGTGCATCCCCAGCATCTAATTTCAGTTCTTCACCAGTAGGAATCGCACCTCCAATAACAACACGATCATGATGTGAATAAAATAAATTGATCTTCCCCTCTTCAAATAATGATTCAATCAAAAATTCTTCTCTTAATTTTTCAGTTGTATATTTTTTTGTATCCGTTGGGTTTGCTGCATATCTAATTTCCATCATTTATTTCTCCTTTCAAATTTTAATAGATTAAGAACTCATCCAACCACCATCAACACAAAGTACATGACCATTTACATAACTTGACGCATCAGAAGCCAAAAAGACTACAGGCCCTTTTAAATCAGCAGGTGTTCCCCACTCGCCCTTTGGTATTCGTGATGTAATATAAGCATTTCGAACTTCATCGTTACGAAGTGCCTCTGTGTTGTCTGTCGCCATATAACCAGGAGCGATAGCGTTTACATTAATACCTTTGCTTACCCATTCATTTGCCAATGACTTTGTTAAGCCAGCAACCGCATGCTTACTTGCTGTATACGCAGGAACTCTTAAACCACCTTGAAAAGATAGCATTGAAGCTATGTTAATAATTTTTCCAGAACCTTGCTTAATCATTTGCTTTCCAACCTCACGTGTTAGTCGAAAAACAGAGTTTAAATTTACGTTAATGACCGCATCCCAATCCTCATCAGAAAACTGTTCCGATTCATTTCGACGTATAATACCCGCATTATTAACCAAAATATCAATCTTACCTACCTTTTTCAAAGCGTCATCAACCAATTGCACGGCTGCACCTTCTTGACTTAAATCAGCCTTAATCTCATAAAATGACCGACCTAATGCCTCGATTTGGCGACGAGTATCAGACATATCACTAATCCCCGCACCGATTACATCTGCTCCAGCTTCAGCTAATCCAACAGCCATGCCTTGTCCCAGTCCGCGGCTAGCTCCTGTTAATAGAGCTATTTTTCCATTTAAAGAGAAGGACGTTTGCACCATACCAAAACCTCCCAATACCGAACGTCGAAACGTTCATTTATGTTCGTTACAGTTCGATTATATCACCTACTTCACAAGAGTTCAACTTAAAAGAAAAACAAACGCCCTTAATTACCTACTAATACAGAAACGCCTAACTGCTCAATTTCTTTTCTAATATGAACATCCAATTGATGATCTGTTACAATTTCATTTACATCATTTATTTGAGCAAATTGAATTAATCCAACCTTTTCGAACTTTGTTGAATCCGCCACTAATGTCACTTGATCTGCACATTGTAAGATTTGCCTTTTCCATTCAATATGGAAGCTATTAAGTACAGTAAGACCATGTTCGATTGAAACTCCTGTTGCCCCTATGAACAAACGGTTAACACGAATACGTTTAAGGAGATCAGACGCTTGAACACCAAACAAGGAGCTTGATGTTCCAATACGAGTTCCGCCTAATACCATTAATTGGACTAGCTCTTTATTCATTAATTCATACGCGATTGTAATATCATTTGTAATGACCGTAACTGGAAAATCCCCTAACAGATTTGCTAACTGACGAGTTGTCGATCCTCCATCTAATAATATCGTTTCATTCGGTTTGATTAATGTAAGTGCAGCCTCTGACAAATTCAATTTCCGTTCATTATATTTAGATTTTCTTTCTTTAATAGGAAAAAGACTTCCACTTTCCTCATGCAATACCGCTCCACCATGAATTCGTTTTAACAATCCTTTTTCCTCTAACGCGACCAAATCAATTCGAATCGTCTTTTCTGTTACTCCTAACAATTGGCTTAGTTCAGATACTTTTACAATTTTCTTTTTTTCTAATTCATGTAATATCGCTTCAAATCGTTCTACTGAATGCATAAAATCCTCCATCGATAACA
The DNA here is from genome assembly GCF_000513115.1 of Halalkalibacter hemicellulosilyticusJCM 9152. Taxonomy (GTDB): domain Bacteria; phylum Bacillota; class Bacilli; order Bacillales; family Bacillaceae_D; genus Halalkalibacter; species Halalkalibacter hemicellulosilyticus. Next base: position 67,445 of record NZ_BAUU01000014.1, on the reverse strand, counting down.
AAACTATTTTGATCTTTCTATTATCGAACGTAAATGAACATTTGTAAACACAAAATAAAAAACGTGACAGCGTCTTTTCTTTAAAGTGACGTGCGGAGTCGTTACAGCGGTTTTCACTTTTTCTAAAAATGGGGTTCTTTCAGAAAAATGTGTAACGCGCGAAGCCTTCTCGCTCTTTTGAGTTTGCCAACACCCCTCTATACTTTTCCCATCTTGTCTTCCGCAAATTATATAAATGCTTTTTATGTAAAAAAATCGTTGCTTCATTCAAAAAAATCACTCATGAACACGATCATAAGTGATTTTTTCTTATTATTTTAAAGCATAAGCGATAGTCGACATAAGCGCTAGTTCTGGTTGAGTTGAATCAAGTCGGCTGTATTGAACGATAATCGGTTCATCACTTTCGACTTCTATCGCATAAGGTACGCCTACTGGAATTTTCTCACCGTCTAATGATAGTTCACTAGTTCGAATATGCTTTGTCCGTTTTGCTGGTACTTCGTAAGCGATTTTCTCTAATGGTGGACGATCCTCGAAATAAATCGTTATGGCTAATTGTGCCTTTCTCTCCTGGCAGTTTAAAACACAAATCGATTCATGGCTCAATAAATCATTTGTACTCTCTGGAGGAATATATCCGTCCGGAATATACCATATCGTTTCGCCCTTTTGCATGTTAAATCTTCCTTTCTATTAAAACTTTATTGATTAACGGGTCTTCTTTGAATTAAGTCAGTAGGTGTTAAACCAGTAAATTTTTTAAACGTTGTCGTGAAGTAAGCAGGGTTTCCAAATCCAACCTTCTCAGATACTTCATAGATTAAATAATTTCCCTCTTGAAGCATTTTCTTGGCCCTCTCCATCCGTATTCGAGTAATATAATTTTTAAATGATTCCCCTACAATATTTTTAAAAATTTGTCCAAGATAATTACGAGAAATATACAATTCATTCGCAATATCTTGTAACGTAATGTTCTCACTTAAATGTTCATTTACATACTCAACAATTTGTTCAACTAACTGCCTATGTTTCTTATTTTCATCCCAGCTTTGATGGATACAAATTTGTTTTGTTTTTTTCTCTATAAATTGCTGTAGCTCAGTCCAATTTGTTAACACTGATAATTCATAGATTAAATCTTTATTTTCGGGCAAAATTTCCGATAAATTCATTCCAATATCATGTAATGAATACGTCATTATGGTCCACATTTCAATCCCAAGTCTTACTGCAGCAGCTTGATGATAAGGTTGATCTTTAAGCTTTTCAAAAAATGATAAAATAACATGACGGGCTGCTGTTTCATCAGCATGTCGAATCGCTTCAGAAAGCTTTTGGCTAACCTCCATACCATTTGTCCATAGTGCATTCGTGACAATTGCTTTTTCACTTAATGGTGATACAGAAGTCGGTATGACTGTACGTTCTAGTGCAGCTTTCATTGAGTCTTGTAGCTGCTCCCAATTAGATAGAATAGAACCAATGCTTACATTCACCTTCACTTGCAGAAAAGACTGAATACTATTTTCGATTTTTTGGGCTATATTGTGTAAGCTGTCCATAAACAATTCTGAATCTTGTTCACTATGAATCGTTAGAATCCCTTGAAACAAATGAACTTCGAAATATTGGAAATCACTAAATGTTTCTTCCATTAGATCATTAATGATATTGTTACACGCAAACCGAAATAAATTCCAATCCGAATGATAGAATGACGTATTTTGCAACGGTTCATCATACGTTATAGCTAGAACGGCATGGTTTTTATACTTCCATTTTGCGATATAATGTTGAATGCTTTTCGGAACACTTAACACATTCGCTGTACCTGTAACAACCGATTTAACCCATTCTTTTTCAACTAAAGATTCATAAACGACTACCTTATTCTCTAATTCCTCCATTTGCTTTTGCTCAGTTCTCTCATGTTGCAATTGATTGATCATTCTTTCTAACACTTCTGTTATCGTATCTAAGGAAGCTGGTTTAGACAAATAGTCGGCAACATTGAGCCTCATTGCTTGTCTTGCATATTCAAAATCATTGTAACCGCTTAAAATAATGACTTTACTATGCAAGCAATCCTCTTTTAATTCTTGGATCATTTCTAACCCATTTAAGATAGGCATATAAATATCTGTAATCACGATATCTGGCTTCACACGTCTTATTAGATCTTTACCATCCTGACCATTTTTGGCTTCACCAGCCCACTGACAATTTAAGCGCTCCCAAGGAATCACTTTTTTCATCCCTCTTAAAACCTTTTGATCGTCATCAATAATGACCACTTGCCACATATAAAGACCCCCTTTATGATGTTCCATGTATTTGACCATCTTCATCCTTTTGTTTAGGTAATTGAATCGTAACAATCACACCACCTTGATCACGGTTCTTAACAAAAACATTCGCCTCATCACCATAATACACATCTAGTCTCTCACGAACATTTCGTATGCCATATCCTCCAGTAGGTAACCTTTCATGCTTTACCGGCTTATTTACAAGCCCTATTCCATTATCTACAATTTGTAAGGTAATATGATCGTCGTGCTCTTGAATATCGATAGTAATGTACCCTTTTCGACCATCTTGAAAACCGTGAATAATGGCATTTTCAACAAATGGTTGAAGCGTTAATTTTGGTATTAAGTAGTAACGGACTTGGTCACTCACATTCATTTCATAATCTAGTTGATCTTCTAGTTGGATTTTTTGCAATTGTAAATAATACTCTAAATAATTTAATTCATTTTCAATTGTAATAATACTAGCCCCTTTTGAAAGGCCTATCCTTAACATCTTTCCTAATAATTCGAGCATTTTGCTCATGTCATGATCGCCACGCTCAATCGCTATCCAATTCAATTGGTCTAACGTATTATAGAGAAAATGAGGATTAATATTTGCTTGAAGTGCTTTAATTTCAGCCTCACGTTGCCTTTTATTTTGTTCATCCAATGATTCGTAAAGGACTTTAGAGCGGTTCATCAAATCTTGAAACCCATTAAACAACTGCCCAAATTCATTATTATAATCTTTCGGAAATCTCGGAATCGGCTGAGTCACTTCATAACGCTTCATTACATTAGCCAAGTGTAAGATAGGCTTCGTAAAGCTCCTCGTTAACAGTAGTGTATAAACAAACGCAATGAGTAATGCAAAAACACCGATTAAAATTAAAAACTTCATCATCTCTCTACTTGGCGCAATAATTTGTTCATATGGAGTCATTTCCATAAGGGTCCAATTAACCGGTTTAATCGAAGTTGCAACAATATATTGACCATCATGGCGAATTTGAAATGTTGCTTCACCTTCATCCATTTCTTCCTTTGCTTTTTCTAGTTTTGAGTATACCTTTTCATCTAATTCGATTTCACTTGTACTCGCCAATGTTACTCCATTTTGATTTAATAGAGAGATTCGTCCTCCTTCACTATAACCGAACAACCAGCCTTGAACGGTATATGGATCTAAATTAATAATGATGACAGATTGGAGTTCACCACGCGATGTATTAATTTTTCTGCCGTAGCTTATAACAGAAGTTTCGCCACCTACCATCTCAACTTGTCGTGGCCCTAGCCATGCTGAACTAATATCTTGAATAGATGTGTACCAACTTTCATCTTCTATTACACTCAAATCGTGATATCGTACAGGGTATTGAATATTATCTATTGGTGGTGATGTTAAATAAATTTCAATTGAATGAATAGCTGGAATACTATAAATAATATTTGAAAAGTCCTGTGTAACTGGTGACGTTGAACTTGTAAACCAATGTTGATCAGCTAACATGTCACGAAAGTTTTTTTGCCTTGATAGAACAACAGAATAATCCTCAAACGTCCCTATTTTACTCGTTAAATCATCACTCATTAATTTCAGTTGGCTTTCTTGATACTCATTTGTCGTTTGCAAAAGTCCTGATACGGAATACTGATAACTGACATAAATAATAATGAACAATAACAGAACAATGAATAAAAAGAAACTCCCGAACAATAATTGACGAATTCGATATTTTTTTAATAACATCGAGCTATTCCCCCAGCCCAAAAGCACCAATGAAAGATTTAAAATCGTATATATCAATCGTAGTAACAGAAAAACATCATACTTATATGCTCATACGTCTAATAATTCACCTGTACCTGTTGGTGGGCTTGTCTTTCCTCCATTTTTGCAAAGGCATTTAAAGAAACAACGCATACGAGTGAAATAACAAAACTAATCCCATAGAATATGAGCAACCCTGGGAATGCATAAAGCAAAACAGCGATGATCGCCATTCCAAATAAGAGAAAAAGACAATAATGCACATGTGCAATCCCGATCATTAATGAATAATGAAGGCATTTATTTAAAGGTATATCGTAATGTACATATACAGGGAATATGAACAGAGCCATTACGATAAATAGTACAGCAAAAATCGACACAACTACACCAAAAACCGTCAATTCAAACCCTGTCATAAATGCAAGCAATTGTGTGCTCACAAATAACGTTATCACACCTAAAAGCAGCATTAACCCAATCATATTAGCCTTCCAAAAATCCTTTTTGTAGTGATATATGAATCTTTTCATTAAAGAAAAGTCTTCTTCATGCAATAACCGACGACGTAAAACAGCAAACATCGCAACTGTCGCAGGAGCCACCCGAATATACCTAACCCTAAAATCGTAAATAGAATCCATAACGCATTTAGTAGAGCCAGTCTCATTAACCATTCAAAGAACGTATTAAATCCACTTGAAAACCCTGAAACGTTCATAGACTAGCAACTCCTCGCTTATAAAGTTGTAATCGCTTACAGTAAGTATACTGGATATTGTCGAATATACAAAGATAAAAAATGTTAAATTACTATAAAAAAACAACAGACCTAGCAAAAGTCTGTTGTCACAGATTCTAAAATAAGAATTTAAAATGTGGAAAAAGCTGATGTTGGCAAACTCAAAGGAGAACGGCGGCTCCGCACTCCGCTTTATAGAAAAGATCCTGTCGCGTCTTTCTTATATTAATTTATATTTCGATGTTTTAGAAGTGAAGCAAAAAATACAAGAGCAAGACCTTGTCCCCAGCCTTGGACACGTTTATCTGGAACATCTTTGTAGCCTTGTGCATCATTCATAACAGCCGTACCTGCTGATACATTTAATACCGATCCATCTTCCTTAACCTTCTGTAATAGACCATCTATTGATTTCTGAATATATTTATTATAAAGCTTCCCTCTCACTAGCAAAGACGCTGCAATTCCTGCACTTCCAGAAACCTCATACGGCGAAGTAGGATCTTGGACAATCGTATGCCATAATCCATTATCTGCTTGTAAACGAACAAGCGCACTTTGCTGATCTCGAAGCGATCCGTCAATTATCATATAAGAAGGGTGCTGAACTTCAACAAGTTCAAGTGCTCTTGCCATCGTAATAGCAGCCCAACTATTCCCTCTCGCCCAAAAAATACTCGACATATTGTTTCCTGCTATATTATCCCATCCATGATAATATAGGTCCGTATCATCTGATTGTAAAAAGTTCTCATGACCATGATACTGTTTTAATCCAAATTCAAAATAATCGTTTCGATCTAATAATTTCCCAATTCGTAACAAGAAATAACCGGCCATAAACATCGTATCCACCCATGCTTGCTCAGGAAATTGATATTTCTCTCCATTTACAGTATGCTGCAAAATATCATCATCAAAACGTTCTGCATCGTTTACAAGATATTCGGCCATTTCTGTAGCTACCTCTAAATATTTATCTTCCTTTTTCACCTCGTATAATGTCAATAAAATATGACCGATCGACGATGCATTGACCGTTAATTTAGGAAGACCATCCTCTAACTCTTCATCGATCCACTCTTTAACTAAATCAATGTATTTTTCTTCTCCCGTTACTTCATATGCTTCTGTTACTCCATAAAAAGCCACACCACCAGGCCAATCCCAACTAAAATCCATTTTAAACGTACGATCAACGATTCGATCAATAACCTCTTTTACGTGCTGTTCATCAAAACTCAATTGTGGCACCATAACCCCTCCTAATAAACGTCTTATTAAGGTGGATGAACACTCGTTTCAAGTTCCAACCACCCTCCGTTTCTCCTAGTATCCTTCCAACTTACACACATCTCTTTTTATTTCAAGCCTGTCGTCGCTATTCCTTGAACTAAATACTTCTGGAAAAAAGCGAATAAAATAAATTGTGGAACTAATGATAGTGAGCTCATGGCAAGTAAAGGTCCCCAGTTTGTATTACCATCGGCATCCATAAAATTCCGTAATCCGATTGTGACCGTATGCAAATCAGCACTATTTAAATATATTAATGGAGCTAAGAAATCATCCCAAGTCCACATAAAGGCAAATAACGCAACTGTAACGAGCGCCGGTTTAAGCAACGGCAAAATAATTCTCCAGAAAACACCAAATGTTGAGCAACCATCGACAATTGCTGCTTCATCCAATTCTCTTGGAATACCACGGATAAACTGAATTAAGAGGAATATGAAAAATGGTGTTCCTCCTAAAAAGGCTGGTACAATGAGCGGATAAAACGTATTAACCCATCCAATATTATGAAACATCACGTATTGAGGAATCATCGTTACTTGCATTGGCAACATAATCGTCCCCATCAAACAAGCAAATAAAACCCCTTTGAATTTAAAGTTCAGCCTCGCAAACCCATATGCGACGATACTACTAGAACAAATAGCACCAACTACAACAAGTGATGTAACAATCGCTGAGTTTCGAAAGAACACATCAAATCCTGTTCGACCAAATCCTTCCCACCCTATTGGATAGTTCTCCCACATAAACACACTAGGAAGAAGCGAAATGGCATTGTTGAAAATTTCCTCTGCCGGTTTTAATGAACTTGCAAACATCCACAAAATGGGGTAGATCATTAAAAAACCAAAGGCAGTAACAAAGACATAATAGATGACATCTTTTAGAAGACGCTTATTTTCCATGATTAACGTCCTCCTTCCGATTCATAATAAACCCAATATTTAGACGTTTGAAATAAAATGACCGTAATTATCCCAATCACAACTAACAGAATCCACGCCATTGCAGATGCATAACCCATTCGTAAATATTCAAATGCTACTTCATATAAATATAATGCATAGAACAAGGTTGAATCCATCGGTCCCCCGTTTGTGATGAGATAAGCTTGTGTAAATGTCATAAACCCACCGATCGTTTGCATTACTAAATTAAAGAAAATTACAGGTGTTAACATTGGAAGTGTTATTTTCCAAAAGCGAACAAACGAATTAGCTCCATCGACACTCGCTGCCTCATAAAGCTCTTGAGGTATTTGTCTTAAGCCTGCTAAGAAAATAATTAACGGTGAACCGAATTGCCAAACAACGAGTATAATGAGCACAGATAGCGCTGTATCTGGATTACCGATCCAGTTTGTCCCTACAAAACCTAACGATTGAACAAACTCATTAATTGCACCATTGCGACCAAATAATTGCCTCCAAACAACCGCAATAGCAACACTTCCTCCAATAATCGACGGTATATAATAAATCGTTGTAAACAATCCTGTCCCTTTTCGACCAGTATTAAATAGCATCGCAAGCAAGAGAGCAAAAATTAATTTTAACGGAACCGATACAAATACAAAAATAAAGGTCACTTCCAATGATGTGCGAAAACGCGGATCACTAGTTAAAACGTTCATATAATTTTGAATGCCAATCCAATCCGGACTTGAAAGTAAATCATAATTAGTGAATGATAAATAGAGAGAAACGATCATTGGTCCTAAAATTAAAACAATAAACCCGATTAACCAAGGAGAAATAATCGCATAACCTGTTAATGTGTTTTTTAAAGCTTTTCTTTTTTCTAGTTTTTTCGTATGCTCGTCCAGCTCATTTGAGCTTAGCTGTACCTTTGTTACTTCTTCAGGCTTAGCATGATCGCTCATACCTCCTCTTTTAAGAAAAAGGAGCGCTCAAAAAGGAACGAGCCCTCCCCACTTCCTTTAATTCAATACATTCTCAGCTTCTTGCATAAATTGTACGGCTGCTTCCTCAGGTGTAATTCGATCGTATTTCAATGTTTCGACTACACGTAAGAATGAACCACGAACTTCAGTTTCTCCTGGAGGAGATAATGGATCTGCAGGACTTGTATAATCTGCTACAAGCTCTAAAAATTCAAATGTCTCTTGAACAGGCCCCTCAACCATTGGCGCTAAATGATCGCGTACTGCTGAAGAAATTGGTACACCTCGATCAGCTTGCAAAATTTCATTCGCTTCTAAACTATTTGTAAAGAAATCAATAAATAACGCTGCTGCTTCTTGTTCTTGAGAATGTGACGAAATGGAAAATGACATGCTTGGACGAATCCAATTTCCGTGTTGCCCTCCTTCAAGAGATGGTAATATCGTTAACCCTAAGTCAGCATCAGTTGTTTGAGAAACACCGATGATTTGATTACTTGCAGCCATTTGCATAGCAGCTGAATTGTCAGCTAGCATTGCATTTCCACCATCAATATAATCCATCGTAATATCATGTGATGGTGCTGCCCCTTCATTGACCATATCTTGAATAAGTGTGAAGAAATCGACTAACACCTCTTCCTCAAATCCAAGTCCAGTACCTTCTTCATTAAAGACAGATTGTCCATGTTGGCGCGCATACGTAAAGAACATTTCAAATTCTGCATTTGCTAAATCAAAACCGTAAAAATCTCCATCAGCGTTTGCTGCAATTTCAAGCATGGCATCAACCATTTCTTCATACGTATAACCAGGCTCAAGTGTAATTCCATGTTCTTCAAACATATCACGATTGTAAATCGTTGCTAGTGCGTTTGCTCCTAGAGAAACCGCTAATACTCGATCGCCATCATGATTAATCTCTTGGTAAACATCATCTACGTCATCTAAATTAATCGTTCCATCTGCAATAAATGGTGCTAAATCGACTAATAAATCTCGACTAATATACTCATTTAATTGTGAATTATCCATATTAATAACGTCAGGTAAGTTAGAACCAGCCGCTTGTGTATTTAATCGCTCCCAATATCCGTCCCATCCTGTATACTCAGGCTCTACCGAAATATGAGGATACTCTTCTTCAAATAGATCAATCGCTTCAAGTGTCATATCGTGGCGCTCTTGTCCCCCCCACCAAGCAACTCGAATCGTCACATCTCCTTGTTCACCGTCATTTGCTGCTGATTCATCGCCGTCATCTGCTGGCGCTTCCTCTGCACCTCCATCACTAGCGTCATCGCCACCAGTGTCAGAGCTACATCCAACGACAACAAGTAACATCGCCAAGATCATTAACAATAGGAATTTCGACATTTTCATCTTCATTTTGTTACCCCCTATTTCAATATTGTAAGTGCTTACATCAACTATTATAGAGACTTATTTTATGAGATGATAGATAACAAACGTTAAATATATTTTGAAAATCAACAAAATTTAGGAACAATGATGACCAGTTTACAAACTAAATTCAACTTTAATTTTCTTATTGTTTGGTCGTATGATGAAAAATCCTTTCTTTCAAAAATATCGAAAAGTCGACAAAGGTTAGCGCTTTGTCGACTTTTCTTATAACTCAAATTTAATTATCATAACAAATGACTTGATACATCTAATTCAAATAATAGCTTCTCACGTCTAGCACTATAAACAAAAATAACATTTTCTTTTGTCTCAACGACCGGTACTTCTTCCCAGCTGTCTTCGGTTGATTTTGGTTCCCCGTATACGGCATTAATAAACATACTGTATCCTTTTCCACATTGTGCTATCGCAGTTGGAATAACGGTACGTGAATTTATTACATTCGTATTAGAATGAGGATGCACAAGTGTTGTGTGGCCATTTCCACTCAAATGTTTGATCCCACTCCATCCTAATGTCGTTTTGGCTAATACTTCATTGCGGCTTTCTTCAATAGTTATCTGTTCTTCCCCATAAGGTTCAAATGGTTTTCCTAATGCAAAACCACCATCAGCAACATCAATATCCCTATTACTATTTATCACATGAATACGAAGGTGCCAAGGTGCTCCTACAACGAGCCACGTTTTTATGACAACATCGTCCCAAGGCTTCCATTTCGTATAGATATAATTTTCTTCAAGTACCCATTCTTCGCTCTTTCTTTTTACTCGATAAAGGTTATCCCTTTCACTTACTGCAAGCATAGAGTCAAATGCCCCTTGTCCTAATCCCCACTCGGCTCTCGGTACGCTAAATCCAAAATGGTTGGAATAAACAAATTTTTCATATTTAGCAGAAGTGTGTGTATGTTCATTTGTTGAGTGATGGCCACTATTAAACGCTAATACGTGACCTACTTCATCTTGGCGACAAATCGTTAAGTGTGCTGATCTTTGTAATAATGTTTGCTTTAAACGTGGAAGAGATTGTTCCTCAGCCTTCCAAAAGAGATGGTCCTGATCAAGTGCTAAAATTAAAAAGGCTTTCAAACCCCAATATGGTGAGCCAGGAGAATTGTAGTTCTCCGCCATAATTAAATTCGGGTATGTATATCCAATACTTAACGTTCCATCTGCAAGTAAAATCGGCTGATCTAACCACCACCGTATGTGCCTAAGGATGATCCCTTTCATCACATTAATCGAAAACGCATCGACCTCTGCAAAGACCATAGCACTCCAAAACGATACTTGAGCAAACCGATACGTTAAACTACGACCATAAGGGATGGCAGAGCGTCATTCGAAAACCAATGAATAAAATCTTTTGCAAATAAACGAGCTCTTTCTTTATACTTATGTGAACGTGTAGGATCTTCCTTCTCCATCCATTTCGCATAGAGCAAACAATAATAATGGATTGCAAATGAAGTATAATAGTCACAATGACCACCGACACCATCGGAATACCAGCCGTTATGAAGATAATAGTCTTCTATTCGATCTAAATGCCGCTCCATCTGATTTTCGTCATACGATACTCCTATCCTTTTCAAACCAAGGTTTACAACAACTAAAAAGAGAAGCCAATTACAATCATGAGCTTTATACGAATGAATTTGTGAAAGCCAATTCACAAGGTTTCTTTTTTCTCCCTCATTTAATGGATCGTATAAATTTTCTGGTGTGATTGCTAATGTTAACCCATAAGCAGCCATTTCTACAATTTTTTGATCGTAATCAGTAATACATCCCCAAAATTCTTCATGATCAGGATTTGTTCCATTTTTAATACCTTGGAGAATGGAATCCCAATGCTCATACTCTCCTCCCCCAGCTACTAAAGGTGCAATCCCCCACAAAGGCCTTGAAAACCCTTCCATAAGTGCTGTTGATTGAGAATAGCTTGCGCCTGTGTTTCCTATATGAACATGCGCAAAGTCTGGACTACATTTCTCCATTAAAGGTTCACATAATTGCTTGACTGCTTGTTGAATATCAACTCTCGTTTTAAGTGAGTTATCATGGATGGCTAAAGGGAATTTTCTCATCAATCATTCCTCCATTTACGTAATATAGATAGTTATCAACTATGAAACCCATTTCATTTGTTCAATCTTATAGGATTGAACATTCTAACGTCAACTAGTTTTTTACTTTTTTCAGAAGTTAATAATGGGTTAGGAAATGTTGGCTTCATTGTTACATTTCATTTAAACTATATTAGATGGCTTAATGGGAAGGTGGACGTATACATTGAAGGTTCAATGGACAAATGTTGTTGCAATCGGAGTCGGAGCAGCAATTGGAACTATAAGTCGGTACGGACTGAACTTATTTACATTGGAGACAGGCTATCCTTTTGGAACGCTTATTGAAAATCTATTCGGAAGCTTTCTATTAGGTTTTTTAACGGCTTGGTTTTTACTTTTTATTCCTAAGGAATGGGTGAAACTCGGGTTAGGTGTTGGCTTGTGTGGTGGTTTTACAACGATGTCGACATTAGCAGGAGATGCGATCTTTTTATTTACTACTTTTTCTAGTTTTGATGCAATTATTTACATATTTGGTTCAATGATAGGTGGTATCCTATTTGCCCTACTCGGGTTCGAATTAGCAAGAAGAATTTCCGGTAAATCGATCCGATTAAAAAAGCATGAGGTGAAGCGCGGATGAACTTGATTTTATTAGCCATTAGTGGCGCCTTAGGGGCTATTTCACGTTATTTAGTAGGTTTATACATGATGGAGCGTTTTCCGAACCCGCCTATCCCTATTGCTATGTTGTGTGTGAATACGATTGGCTCTTTTGGACTTGGTTTCTTCTTTTCATTTTACTTTAGTCAGCTACCTATTGGGGCTTATGAAGACCCTTATTACCTCTTTATCGGAATCGGTTTTTTTGGTGCTTTTACAACCTTTTCTACTTATAGTGTTGAAGCGATGCAACTATATAAGCAAAAGAAATGGAAAGAACTAGTATTATATGTTTCATTTAGTATTTTCGGCTCCATTCTCTTTTTCCTAATTGGATTCACCGTATTTCGTTTTTGAGGCTGGGGTATATCTTACTTCTTTCCCAGCCTTCAAACCCTTATCCTAAGACTGCCTCAATCCACACTTTCGTCATTAGCATGTCCCCTAATGAATTCATATGTACACCATCTGTCGTTAATGGCATCTCACTTTGTGATTCTAAATAACTAACAAACGCTTGATGAGTAGGGACGACTATAGCTTCAAACTCCTCAGCAACTTCATGGACAACTTGAACATAAGCTTTTAACAGTTGATTACCTTCAGCTAGTAGGTCTTCTTCAATAATCGTTGGCTCCATTAAGATGATCGTCGCATTCGTGTTTTCTTTTACTTCCGTTAAGATTTTAACATAAATTTCTTTATATCGGTCAGGAAATACTTGCTCCATTTCAGGGTGATCAATCTGTCGCCATACATCATTAACTCCTATTGAAACAGAAAGGTAATCAGGCTTTAGATCAATCACATCTTCTTTCCATCGAGCCTCTAAATCCGAGATTCGATTTCCGCTTACACCTTTATTTAAAACTTGAAGGGATTTATTAGGATTCGTGACATGTAAATAATCCCTTATTAACCTTACATATCCCCACCCAAGCATTTCATTGTCCTCTTTCCGACCTGAATCTGTGATGCTGTCACCAATAAATAAAATACGATCTTTACTATTAAATTGCATTCTACTCCTCCTCCTCATTTGTAAGACTACATACTTACGATCATTAGCATAATCGGAACGGTCACGATACTTAATACCGTTGTAACTAATGTACTAAATGAAACAAGGTCCGGCTCTGTGTCAAATTGTAAAGCAAACATGGTCGTATTCGCTGCTGACGGCATGGCAGCTAATACAATTAGTATACTTGCTAATGGTTGATCAATTTGCAATAACAGAATAATTCCATAAGCAACGACAGGTGAAATAATCGTTCTCATCAAAACGATGAAGCTCAATTCCTTCATAGCTACTTGCTTACGTTTGATTAGCGCCAATTGCATACCGAGTACAATCATGATCGTAGGTATCGTTGCATCTGCAATCATATCAATGGATTGGTACAATTGAATCGGGATATTTAATTGCAGCAATTGGCATGCTAAGCCGAGTAATGCACCATAAATTAATGGCATACGTATAACTTTAATAAAAGCTTGCTTCATCGTATTTCCTTCGTGGCTCCCTCTAGCTGCATAATATAATCCGATTGTACTCATTAAAAAAGATTGAATGACCATCATGATAACCGCATAATCAAATCCAATTGTTCCATAAGCAAACAATATAATAGGTACTCCATAATTCCCACTATTCATAAATACTCCAGTAAGAACAAAAGCTGATACTTGAGAGTCGCTTGATTTCATGATCTTTCCTGCAACAAAGGAAACAACAATTAATCCAAGACAAAGAAGTAAACAAAAGGCAAAAATATAAAAATAGTTGATTGTTACAGGATTCATATAAAAGGTACGAAATGCTAGGAACGGTGACATTAAATAAATCGCTAATACAGATATCGGTTTCGGATCAAACCCAATCACCTTTTGTCCAAGAAACCCAACAGCAAATATTAAAAAAGCTGGTAACACAATTAACAAAAAACTCATTCAAAGGACCCCTAACTAAGTAACTCAATACGTTGTTTATTATCAATCAAATTTCCCCACTAAAAAGCGGAGGCTCTATTTGATTCATAAGCCTCCTCTTTCTTTGAAGGCCACTTAAAAAGTTGATTTATCCTTTTTCAGTGGTCTTTGATTTTCATGTTAGCATTCTATTTGTTTAAATAACGCATCATATGCGTTGGATGTCTTAACCCAAAGCTGTTCTGATTCTTGATCTTCAGGTATTTGAGTGAGTACTTCTTGCGTTATAGAACCTTGGTAACCAATAGACTGAAGTTGCTTTAATAATTTAACAAGGTTGATAACCCCTTCTCCAGGGTATAAACGATCATGATCTAACACTTCCGATACAGGAATACTTTTTGCATCATTAATATGGACATGGACAATTTTTTTCACATCAAGCTGATTTAATTCGGCAAAATCAAGCCCAGTTGTGTAACAATGATAAGCGTCAATTAACAAGCCCACATTCGACTTACCTATTGCTTCTATTAAATCGATGGTTTCAGACATCGTCCAAATAAATGGATATTTCCACGTAGTACGCAGATGATGAGGACCGACAAATTCTAATCCAAATTTCATGTCGTACTCATTTAAGATAACAGCACACGTACGAAAACGTCGAACCGCTCTTGCCATAAATGCTGCTGGTGGGTAATCAGTAGACGGTAATATATACGTTGCACATAAGCGACAGCCTAAGGCTGACGCAACTTCAGCTTCTCGAATAAATGACGATAAACCTGTTTTAAACTCCTCTTCCTCACGTCTCCACTCAACTGATAAGCCAATTGCTCCGATTTGAATGTTATACTTTCTTAAAAACGCTTGTGCTTCCTCCAATCCAATTTCTTCCACCCAATGAACGAGCTCATTTCCACTCGTATCAACTGATTCAAAACCATACTTAGACGCGTTTACAATGAATTCTTCAATTGTTCCAACATCGCCTAAACCGGCATTGGAGACTCCTTTTAACATATTATTCACCTTCAATATCCCAATTTAATTGCACTTCACGTCCGGTTTGAGAAGACTCATAAATTGCACTTAAAATTAAATTATTCGTATAGCCTGTTAAAGCGTTTGAAATTGGCTCTTTTCCTTCACGAATACATTCAACAAAATGTTGACTTAAACGAAGTCGATCCCCTTCTTCTTCTTCCACTGCCTCTAAATCAACTTCAATTGTCTCGTCAAACCTTTCAGTTAGAAACTTACCTTTATTCCCTCGAATCGATGCGCCCCCTTCACTTCCTAATACATGAACAAATGGTTGGCTATCTGTATCCATATGAACAGCCCAACTTACATCCAATGTGAGTGTACTACCGTCCTCCATTTTAATAAAGGCAGATGCTAAATCCTCTACATCATATGTCCCATCCCAATTTGGTTTCCCCCATGTACCAATTCCTTTCTTTTTTGGTCCGAACTCAGCATAGGTCGAACCGAATACCGAAACCGGTTTAGGATTGCCCATCAAATACAAAGACAAATCTAATAAATGCACACCGATGTCAATAAGTGGGCCTCCACCGGACTCGTTTTTCTGTGTGAACCACGTTCCCCACCCTGGTATTCCTTTACGTCTAAACCAGCCTGCTTTCGCATGGTAGATCGATCCCAGTTCACCACGATTAATTTGATCCTTCACTTGTAGGGCAATAGATTCCCATCTCATTTGGTGAGGAATCATGAGTACTTTACCAGTTTGCCGTTGAGTAAGTAAGATTTCTTTTGCATCACGTTCATTAATTGCCATTGGCTTCTCTAACATGACATGCTTCCCTGCTTTTAATGCCTGGATTGCAAGGGGAGCATGATATTTATTTGGAACGGCCACAATGATTGCGTCTAATTCCTCATCGGCAATTAATTCGTCTGCTGTTTCATACACCCGCTCAATCCCATACTCCTCAGCTCTAGATTGAGCCATCGGGAGAAAGACATCAGTAATCGCTTTCAATTCAACCTCTTGCTTAAGTCGATCGAATACGCGTAAGTGAACATTCCCGATATTCCCTGCTCCTATTACGCCTACTGTTAATTTAGTTGTCATTTTAATTACCTCCTTATATCATTCTACTACTTATTTTAATATGAACCTAGAAAGAAGTCTCGCTAATTTTTTAACATCTCTTTTTTACAATAATTACCGATACATTTTATTTTCTGCAAATGATTTCTTCTCCATTTTCTCCACGAACACCCAATCACCCTTTACCTTAACTACATATATTGATACTGAAATCAAGTTAAAGGAGGCTAATAACATGAGTCATTATGGCGGTGGATTTGCGCTACTAGTCGTATTGTTCATTTTACTTGTTATTGTTGGAGCAGCTTATATTTGTTAGGATCTTCAACAATAAATGAGGGATGAGCGTTATATGTTCATCCCTTTTACTATTTATTTAGTCCAATTTGGCTCATATGTGTAAATCGTTTCTCCTTCATGCTGAGCATTTCCTCGAAAGTTAATCGCATCTTCCTGCTTAACTAATACTTCACGAAATTGTAGGAAATCTTCGCGCTTAACCCGATATTGGGTTAATTCTTTAGTACGTAATTGCTCCAAAATAACTTTAGCCTCATTTTCTTCCATGTTCATCCCCATTTCTTCAAGAAAGTGAATCCAATGTTTCTTCAGCCGCCTTATATGCAAGCTGCAAATCATCTGCTACGGCCTTGTAGGTAATGCTTCCACCAGCTACGTTTAAACCTAATAATAGTGCACCGTTACGTAGCATAGCCTCTTTTATTCCTAGTTTTGCAATTTGTAAAATGTAAGGGAGTGTTACATTCGTCAAGGCAATCGTTGATGTTCTTGGAACAGCTCCAGGCATATTGGCTACTGCATAATGAACAACCCCATGTTTCGTATAGGTTGGTTGATCATGAGTTGTAACCTTATCAATGGTTTCAAATATTCCACCTTGATCAATAGCAACATCGACAATGACTGAACCACTTCTCATCGCTTTAATTATCTCTTCACTGACGAGTTTCGGTGCTTTAGCTCCTGGTATTAGCACAGCACCAATAACTAAATCAGACTTAGCGACATACTCTGCTATATTTAATGGATTAGACATCATTGTTTGAACTTGGTAACCAAATAAATCATCTAATTCTCTTAACCGATTCGGATTCAAGTCAATAATCGTCACATTTGCACCTAATCCAATAGCTATTTTCGCTGCATTTGTCCCTACAATTCCGCCTCCAATAACCGTTACAGTCCCTCTACTTACACCAGGGACGCCAGAGAGTAAAATGCCTGTTCCACCTTTAGGTTTCTCTAGAAACTGTGCGCCTACTTGTGTTGCCATCCGGCCAGCTACTTCACTCATTGGCGTTAATAAAGGAAGTGTATTTCCCATTTGAACCGTTTCGTATGCAATCGCAATGACGCCACTTTTCATTAAAGCTTCTGCCAATTCACGAACTGCTGCCAAATGTAAATATGTAAATAAAATAAGACCTTGACGGAAGTATTGATATTCAGAAGGGAGAGGTTCTTTAACTTTAACGATCATCTCAGCTCGTCTCCAAACTACCTCTGCTTCATTGATTATTTCTGCTCCAACATCTACATAATATTGATCAAAAAAACCACTTCCCTCACCTGCCCCTTGTTCTACCAAAACACAGTGACCTAATTGAACTAAGGTAGAGACACTGGCTGGTGTCATTGCCACACGATTCTCATTATTTTTCACCTCTCGAGGAACTCCAATAATCATTTGTCACCCTCCTATACAATTTTTCTTCTTATATAGTATGAACGATCATGACATAATTATTGTACATATCGAGAATTAAACATAGCGCAATAGCTTCAAAGCAAACATAAGAACCGTCATCATCATCAAGATAAGGCTAGCTCGTCTTAACTTACTAACGATATTACTAGATTTCAAAGCCGAGTGCTGTTCGATCTGTTCTAGAACAAGCCTAACATATTTTGCTGTTATCCCTAAATAAGCACTTAATACAAGCCATACAACGAATACAGCCAAGAACCAAAGATTAAACCAGCTAGTAGCTAAGTACATACCCGTCAATAATGAAACAATAACACCGATATGCGCCATAAATAAGATCGGCTTATAAAAACGTAACAGTCTTTGTAAATTTAGTACATTACCTTCTATTACACTTCCTTTAATAAGCCAAACAAACGGAATTAATAAAAAGAAAAATAAGGAAAAAACTAAATGAATTCCATAAAAAATGATCTCTAACATTACTCTTCCCCCCAGATACTCATCATATCAAATATTCACGGAATCGAACAGGATTCAGTCGCAATGAATATCAATTATATGGTAGGATAGGATGGAAGATAAGTTGAGGTGAATAAGATGCCTAATGAAGGATTCATGTGGTTTATTGTTGGTTGGACTGTCTTTTTAATAACCATTATGTTTATTGGCGGGTACTTCATGTTTCGGAAGTTCCTGAAACGTTTGCCGAAAGAAGATGGAAAGTCAATATTAGACTGGCAAGACTATTATATCGAACAAACACTCCATTTATGGAATGACGAACAGAAGGAATTATTAAATGATTTAGTAGAGCCTGTGCCTGAATTATTCCGCGATGTGGCAAAAGGAAAGATTGCAGGGAAAATTGGAGAATTAGCTCTAAAAGATCAAATTGACGAATTAACCGAAGACTACATTATTAAAGGTTACATAATCGCCACACCAAAACGAGACCATAAGTTTCTTATCAAGAAATTAAAGGAGCGTAAGATTGATATGACACCGTACAAAGAATTATTAGAAAGCTCCTGATCACAGAAATAATGCCAAACACCATTTCGCTGTGAAATGGTGTTTGGCATTATAAGATTTATTTATGTTTGAGCTGCTACCAAAGATTTTCCATCTAACTCTCTCTCCATTTTCCTGTATTTCACTAGCATTGCAATCCTCCAAGGAACAATCATGCCATATGCTAGTAAAAAGAACATACCTGCTAGCTCTTCGACATGGATCGAGTCACCTATGACTAACTTAAAAAGAATTCGCAAAAGTAATAGTCCAATTAAAATAAAAACAAATGCTTTTGAACGCTTTAAGTAAATTTGCTTGTTTCGGATTTCAAACGTTGATGTTTTAATGAGTAAAATTGAAAAGATCATCCCGACTGCTAATGCCTCAATGACCTGTAGGAGGTCAGGACGAGCCGGCTCGTATAAAAACATAAAAAAACCTGTCGACATAAACAACGGAGGTAGAATTATTTTTTTTATCGTCGCTGGACGTTTTATTGCCTTTAAGCGGATAACGATCGCCATCGCAGCCATTCCCATTGCACCAAGCGTTGTCATCCATATATATAGATCATTCATGGCGTTCACCTCATTTCAAGCCTAACATCTACTACCCTACATTAAGTAGAAAAACACCTCTATTTGGGAGGTGCTCGTCCATTGTTATTTCGTTTGCTGCTTTTGCATTGCTTTCATCATCTGATTAATTTTCTTTTGCGATGGATTTTGCCCCATTTGCATCATCATCACTCGAAGCATTTGCTCATTAATAGGTGGATTTTTCTTTAAATATGACATCATTGTCTTACGTGCAATGAAAAACCCAATTGCAATACCTGCTACTACAGCAAGTGTATATCCAAGGATATGCCAAATCATGCGTACAACGTCCTCCTTCTTGCTAAATACCTTACCTATTATATCTTAATGACTCTCGATTTAAAAGGCTTTATCAAAAAAACTTATAAAGGTTGAGAACGTTTTAATTGTTGAATCGGTTTCAACCAACCGTATCGGTACTCTTCAATACTAAAGGCAAAAAAGGTAGGTGCACAGCTTCGCAATACTTCAAAGAACATCGTTTCGACCTCTGGTGTCCCGTTCGCGGTAACGTGAATCGATTGACTGTCTATAACTAACTCTGCTTGCGCTCCTGAATGTAGCGTAATGACATTCGTCTGCTTATGATTTTTATATTGTTGATTCTGTTTAAAGGCTTGCTTTATTTTTTGCTGAACAAACAAAGTCGGTATCGGTTTTGTAATATACTCGATTTGTTTTCGAATCACTTCTTTTTTAATTGGCGAAGCCTTTTCATAGTCAAGAAACAGATAAAACAATTTTGATTCTTGTCCATAATACTGGTGAGCAACACTTTCTTCGAAAATATACAGTTCATATTGTCTCATTTCATGGACACCCTCTCGTTATTGTTTCCTTCAGTATACGAGATAGGAGATAAAATAGTTGTCTGAACTCGGAGCAGAGGACCACTAGTTTTGTCGAAGAGTAAGCTTTTTACTTAACTTAAAAGGACAAAATCCTCCTTTTAAATGAAAAACCGGTGAAATTTTTTGGGGTTTCTTAAGCATTATTTTGACAGAAATATGTAGCCGTTACAGGTTCGTTTCATTGCGCTACAGCCATTACTCTTCCTTAAGTTACTAGAAAGAACCTTTCAGTGGCCTCCTCGCTTTCTGCGGGGAGGTGCCAAAGAGTTTATACACAAAATAGAGAAAGGTGAATTTGAGCACACTCAAATTCACCTTTCTCACGATTAGAAGCTAGTTATGTCCAAACCTCTTCAAGCACTTCTTATTTTTGTAATAATACTTTCAATTTAGCTACTACATTTTCTACAGTAAAGCCGTATTCTTTCATGATCTTTTCTCCAGGTGCAGATGCTCCAAATTGATCTATCGCAATCACATCACCATGGTCACCTACATATTTCGCCCATCCTAATGAAGATCCCATTTCTAATCCAAGACGTGCCTTCACATTTGGAGGAAGCACTTCATCTTTATAAGATTGAGACTGCTTTTCAAAGCGATCCCAGCTTGGCATACTTACAACATTCACATGAATGCCTTCTTTTTCTAATACTTCTTGTGCTTCAACTGCTAAAGGAACCTCTGAACCTGAAGCAAGTAATAGAGCATCAACTTCTGCTTGTGAAGATTTTGAAGCGACATAGGCACCTTTCTTCACACCTTGATAAGCAAGCTCTTTCGTACTAGCTAATGTTTTTAAATTTTGACGAGTTAAAACGAGTGCAGTTGGCGTATCTGTACTTTCCATTGCTACTTTCCATGCAGCTACTGTTTCATTCCCGTCTCCTGGACGTACAATTGAAAGCCCTGGCATTGCTCGTAAAGAGGCTAATTGCTCAACTGGTTCGTGTGTCGGTCCATCTTCACCTACTGCAATACTATCATGAGTAAAGACAAACACAACTGGAAGCTTCATTAAAGAAGCAAGACGAATCGCAGGACGTAAATAGTCAGAGAAAACGAAGAACGTTGCACCAAATGCCTTCACTCCACCGTGTAATGCCATTCCATTAACAGCACAACCCATTGCAAATTCACGAACACCAAACCAGATATTACGTCCAGCATAGTTATTTCGAGAATAATCGCCTAGATCTTTCATATACGTCTTGTTTGAACCTGCTAAATCAGCAGAACCACCAAAAAGGTTAGGAACCTTTTTCGCAATAGCATTTAGTACTTCCCCTGATGATGCACGAGTTGCTAAGCTTGACCCCTCTTCATATACTGGAAGGTCTGCATCCCATCCTTTAGGTAGCTCACCTTTTTGCGCTAGCTCAAATTGCTCAGCAAGCTCCGGGTACGATTGCTTATATTCAGCAAATAACGTATTCCATTCTTGTTCTTTCTGTTCACCTTCAGCCTTTTTAGATGCAAAGAAATCCTTAACTTCTTCAGGAATATGGAAATCTTCTTCAAATGTCCATTCATACGCAGCTTTTGTTAAAGCGATTTCTTCTTTACCAAGTGGAGCTCCATGAGAAGCAGATTTACCAGATTTATTTGGTGAACCAAAACCAATTGTCGTCTTTACTTCAATTAATGTTGGTCGCTCATCTTGCTGCGCTTCTTCAATAGCACGATTAATTTCATCTAGGTCTGTCCCATCCTCAACACGAATCACTTGCCATCCATAAGCCTTATAACGATCTTCTACACTCTCAGAAAACGATAAATGCAAATCCCCGTCAAGTGAAATATCGTTTGAATCATATAATACAATGAGTCTGCCTAATTTCAAGTGACCTGCAAGTGAAGCTGCCTCTGCTGAAACACCTTCCATTAGATCTCCATCGCCACAAATCGAATATGTAAAATGATCAACGATTGTATAATCATCTTTATTATATGTGTCTGCTAAATGACGCTCTGCCATTGCCATCCCAACTGCCATAGCAATTCCTTGACCAAGCGGTCCAGTTGTTGCTTCTACACCAGGAGTATGTCCGAATTCTGGGTGTCCTGGTGTCTTACTTCCCCACTGACGGAACTCCTTTAAATCATTTAAAGAAACATCATAACCAGCTAAATGTAACATACTATACAACAACATCGACCCATGGCCTGCTGATAATACAAAGCGATCACGATTAGACCAAGATGGATTGGATGGGTTATGATTCATAAATTTCGTCCAAAGACTAAATGCCATTGGAGCAGCCCCCATCGGCATTCCTGGGTGACCTGAATTTGCCTTTTCAATACTGTCAATTGATAATGTACGAATCGTATTAATTGCTAATTGTTCCGTTTGTCTTGACATTTTTTTTACCTACCTTCCTAAATTTACAGAATACTCACTCACGTCTATCATGATATACTTTCTGCAACATTTTCACAAGCATTATTCATCTAAAGTGGAAAAAGACAACGCTTTATATTAATATATTAACATTTATACAAAACAATATTCAATTATATCTTATTTAAGTAGCATAATTGAATTTAACGAGTTCATACAAGCTATAAATTAAATATCTCACCATAAAAAACTTATTTGTTGGCGAGATCAGGAAAATAGTTGAATCGAACAACTAAAAGGTCATTAAAATGGACAAACTACCATTTTAATGACCAAGTGCACGCATACTTTGCTATGTTTATCATTTAATGCAATGAATTCTTTTTACTATCTTTTAATGCTTTTGGAGTAACATCATTTCCTTCTTCATCAACAACTTTTACTTGATGTAATTGCTGCTTAAATGACTGACGGAACGTTTTTATATACGCTTCTCTTAACCGCTTTTGCTCCTTCGCTTCCTTATCTGTTAAACCTATTGTCTTACTCTTCTTTGCTAACTCATTAATCCGTTCAATTTGCTTACTTGAAAGCATGTCAAACACTCCTTTTTACTACTTCTATTACTTTACACGAATGATTGACATACTTTCAAGAGGTTTGCTTATGGTTGCTTACGTTCCCACTCCTGATAGCGGCGATTGATCGTTGCTTTAGACACATCATAGCCAAGACCTTTCAATGTAATTGCTATATCGTGGAACGTTAATTTTCTTTCTCGCAATCGGATAATTTCCTCAATAGGTACTTCCTTTTTTGACCTTCCCCCATGTATACGATTTTTCAAATTCCGTTCAGGCATATAGCCGTTTTCAACCGCTTTTCTCATCCCACGCTTAATCTTACTATTGTGTAATTTCCTTTGATATTCTTCCACTATAGATAGAATATCCAAAACCATTTCATCTGCTTCTGATAATGATATAGCCCCTTGATCTTGTAACGTAAAAATGGCAATTTCTCGTTTTCTGAAATGATGTAACAATGCTGTTTTAGCATGACCCCTTCCTAATCGTGTATCATCTTGAACTAAAAGGATGTTCATCTCACTCTTCTCCACTAAATCAAGAATATGTAATATGCCTTCTCGATCTACATGAAACCCACTCGCTTTTTCAGAAACGACTTCACTAACATCAAAACCATTTTCCTTTGCAAATAAACTTAATTCGGCAGCCTGTCTTTCTAATGACGTCTCCTGTTCCTTCTTATTTGTACTTACACGACAATAAATAACGGCACGCTTCACTCATTTTCATCCTCACTTAAAACGAGATATTCATGTTGCTCATATTGATCCTCCAATACATGCTTTTCTTCATTTCCATCAATAGAGTTAGAGGATGAAGGAATAATAATCGATGTGTACATAAATAATAATGCGACAATCCCGCAAATCACAATAAACCACTCTTGTTTTGATAGACGTTTTACAGATAACATAGTGAATCACCTCTAATAGGAATGTTTGTTCGTGTAATTATCATAATGCGAACATTTGTTTTTGTCAACGCATTTTAGAACTAATGTTTGCATTACATATGTTCGCATGGTACAATTTAGCTATTAAAGTTTGAAGAAATGAGGTGCGATTATTGTCAAAACTATCAAAACGACAACAAGAAATATTAGATTTCATTAAAGTAGAAGTAAAAAAGAAAGGCTATCCACCTTCTGTACGTGAAATCGGTGAAGCTGTCGGCCTTGCATCGAGTTCCACAGTACACGGACATCTATCGCGTCTAGAGAAAAAAGGAATTATCCGCCGAGATCCAACAAAACCAAGAGCGATCGAAATTCTAAACCTAGACCATCATGATGCTATCGTGAAAGATCGTACGACAAATTACGTGCCTGTTATTGGTAAGGTCACCGCCGGGCTCCCAATTACAGCGGTTGAAAATGTCGAGGATTATATTCCTCTTCCAGAACATTTAACGTCAAATGATAATATGTATGCACTTTCTATTGTTGGTGAAAGTATGATTGAAGCGGGCATTTATGATGGTGATATGGTCATTGTTCGTCAACAACAATCTGCTAATAATGGTGACATTATCGTCGCAATGACAGAAGACGACGAAGCCACTGTAAAGAGATTTTTTAAAGAAAAGGACTATATACGTTTACAGCCTGAAAACTCTACTATGGAACCAATTATTTTGAAGAATTGTACGGTATTAGGGAAAGTCGTCGGTTTATTTAGAACCATCCATTAATTACGAAGCTCGTCCTCAACCGTAATAAATAGTTATGCTCATACACATAAAGATATAACTGCTATTTTATGTGCATTCCACGTTTACCCAGTGCGTTTTTCTCAATTTGACATAAGGTATAGTATAACCTTATGAAAGGTGGTGTCAGTTATGGGCTACTATGGACCATGGTATGGTGGTTACTGTTGTCCACCACCACCACGCTGTGGAAGTGGAAGCGGTTTTGGTTTTGCGTTAATTGTTGTATTAGTGATATTGTTGATCATTCTTGGAGCAAGCTGGTATCGATAATGCTCACTCACGAAAAAAAGGAACAAAAATGTTAATCATTTTTGTTCCTTTTTCTTTCATTCATTATGTATCTTTCTTTACATCCTTTTGACGTTCTTTTAAATACCATCTTAATAAAAAGGTCATAACAAGAGCTGATACAATAATCATTCCATATCCACCTGTACCATCCGCAAAAATCACAAGTGTTACACTTCTTAAAAAGAAGAGCAATGTAAGGACATACGCAATTAAAATGACAGTCTTTTTACTCATCCTAAGCTCCCTTCAAATTCAATCCATTGTCATTATATCATACTATCATTATAGCCTTATTAACACGAAAAAGGGTTCTTACCTGCTCGCATTCTTCTTCTCTAGCATATAATGAAAGCAAAAGTTAATAAAACTTTCATTTATAAAGGAGATGATGACCTTGCTACAGCGACCAAAAGGTTTTTTCGTGGTGATCGTTCTCTTTTTCGTTTATTTCATGAATAGACATCTATTTAAAAAAAAGAAAAAATAATTAAAAGAAAACCCTCAACACGAATAGTGTCAAGGTTCCTACTATTAATAGCCTTCTAAATATTGATCGCGTTCCCACGGATGGACTTGCGTGCGGAACATATCCCACTCTATCTCTTTTGCCTCAACAAAATTCTCAACAATATGCTCACCAAGAGCTCGAACGAGCGTATCATTTTGAATTAGCTTGTCTACTGCTTCTTTTAACGTTGCTGGAAGATCAGCAATGCCTTCTTCCACACGTTCTTCTTTACTCATTACATAAATGTTACGATCTGTAGCTGGAGGTGGAGTCTTCTTCTTCTTGATTCCATCAAGTCCTGCTGCTAACATCGCCGCCATTGCTAAATATGGATTAGCTGCCGGATCGGGACTTCTCACTTCGATACGAGTACTAATACCACGTGAGGATGGAATACGAATAAGTGGACTACGATTACGCATTGACCATGCAACGTATACTGGTGCTTCATAACCAGGTACTAAACGTTTGTATGAATTAACAATTGGGTTTGTAATAGCTGTAAAAGCTTCAGCATGATCAAGAATTCCTGCTAAGAATTGCATAGCTGTTTCGCTTAATTGTGATTCAGTTGATTCATCAAAGAAAGCATTACCTTCCTTTGTAAAGAGTGACATATTGCAATGCATTCCTGAGCCGTTGACACCAAATAATGGCTTAGGCATAAACGTTGCGTGCAAACCATGCTTTCGCGCAATCGTTTTAACAACAAGCTTAAATGTTTGAATGTTATCACAAGCTGTCACTGCATCCGCATACTTAAAATCAATTTCATGTTGCCCAGGAGCAACTTCATGGTGTGAAGCTTCAATATCAAAGCCCATGTCTTCTAGCTCTAACACGATATCACGGCGGCAATTTTCTCCTAAATCGGTTGGAGCTAAGTCAAAATATCCACCTTTGTCGTTTAATTCAAGTGTCGGCTCACCATTTTCGTCGTTTTTAAACAAGAAAAATTCTGGCTCAGGACCAATATTAAAGTTCGTATAGCCCATTTTCTCTGCTTCTTGTAAGACTTTCTTCAACACTCCACGTGGATCACCCTCAAATGGTTTAGGCTCTTCACCTGGCTTACCTGGTTGATATACATCACAAATAAGACGAGCTACACGACCTTTTTCCGGTGTCCATGGGAAGACTACCCACGTTTCTAAGTCTGGGTATAAATACATATCAGATTCTTCAATACGGACAAACCCTTCAATTGACGAACCATCAAACATCATTTTGTTATCCAGTGCCTTCGTTAATTGGTCTACAGGTATTTCAACATTCTTGATTGTACCGAGCAAGTCGCTAAATTGAAGACGAATAAAGCGAACATTATCTTCCTTAGCTATACGCAAAATATCTTCTCTTGTGTACTTTGCCATTAGTATGTAGTCCCCTTTCAACATTCTTCATAATTGTATTAAGAAAATAAGCTAAGCTTATTTGTCTTTCATTCATATGATCTCAATTTGTTATTTAATTGATATCAATTTGCTATAGTTATCCAATTTTCATCTTACTAGATTGTGGCTATCAAGTCAACGAATGCCCTTTTATAGGATCGAATCTAATGCTTGTAAAACAGCAATTTTTACATGTTCATACGTTAACCCACCTTGTACATACGCAATATACGGCTCACGTATCGGTCCATCTGCTGTCAACTCAATACTTGCTCCTTGTATAAAGGTACCGGCAGCCATAATCACCGGATTCTCATAACCAGGCATTGAACTAGGCTGAGGAATAACATGGGCATTAATCGGCGAAGCTGCTTGGATCGCCTGGCAAAACGTAATCATTTTTTCCGCAGTTGGAAATCTGACTGATTGAATAAGATCCGTTCGTTTATCATCCCATTTCGGGTCTGTGTTCATCCCTAATTTTTCTAACAAAGCCGCAGTAAAAATCGCACCCTTCAATGATTGGGATACAACGTGTGGTGATAAAAAGAACCCTTGATACATTTCGAGTAAGCTATACAAGCTAGCTCCACCTTCTGCTCCAATCCCTGGAGCAGCTAAGCGGTAGGAAGCGAGTTCAACTAGTTCCTTTCTCCCTACAATGTATCCTCCAGTTTTAACAATGCCACCACCAGGATTCTTGATTAAAGAGCCAGCGATAATATCAGCCCCCACCTCAGTTGGCTCCTTTATTTCTACGAATTCCCCATAACAGTTGTCAATAAACACAATAACGTCAGATTTTATTTTTCGAATATAACGGATCATCTGTTCAATCTCGTCAATTGTAAATGAACGACGATCACTATACCCTTTTGAACGTTGAATCCCAATCATTTTCGTTTTTTCTGAAATGGCTTGTTCAATTTGTTCTTCATTTATCCAGCCGTTCTTACACAGCGGAACAGCTTGATAATTAATTTGAAATTCCTTTAGCGAACCGTTTCCATTTCCACGAATACCGACAATTTCCTCTAACGTATCATAAGGTTGACCCGTTATATAAAGCAATTCATCTCCAGGCCTAAGAATACCAAAAAGAGTCGTGGCGATCGCATGTGTCCCTGAAATAATTTGTGGGCGTACAAGAGCTGCCTCAGCTTTGAAAACATCTGCATATACTTGTTCAAGGGTGTCTCGTCCTATATCATCGTATCCGTATCCTGTCGAAGGTGTGAAATGAAAATCGGAAACTTGATTTTGTTTAAATGCGCTCATCACCTTTGCTTGGTTATGAAGTGCGATTTGTTCAATTTCCTTATGCCTCGATTCAATCTGCTTATCTATTTCGAGCGTTAACGTTTCAATTCGTTCCTGATGTTGAAAATCATTGTACATACTATTCTTCCTCATCCTTCATCCGTTTCATTAACTCTTGACCAATTGTTGTATGTTGGTGAACAAAACCACAAACATCATAATACTCACCTTCCTCATTCCATTCCGCTTGCTTTAGGATCGTTGTTTGTTTACATTTTGCTAGAAATTTTCCTTCTGTCGCAAACAACTGAACATGGTAGGCGACCATTTGCTCAAGAAGCTTCTCTTCGATTGCTTCTTTTAATGCGTCAATGTCATCAGCTTCCAATGCAGAGATTTCAATGGAATCATCATGATAGGAAGGGACAAACGGTATTATTTTTTGGTCACTTTTGTTGTAAATAAGTAATTGGGGAACGTGCTGTGCGCCAAGCTCTGCGACCAATTGTTTCACTGTCTCTTCATGCTGTACGTAATCAGCATTTGAACAATCTACAACATGAAGTAATAAATCTGCCTCTACTAACTCCTCCAAAGTAGAGCGAAAGGCTGCTACGAGTGTTGTAGGTAAGTCTTGAATGAAGCCAACCGTATCCGAAAGTAAGATCGTAAGTCCATTTGTTAATGAGCATTTTCTCGTTGTCGGATCTAATGTCGCAAATAGCTGATTCTCTTCCAACGTCTCTGCATTTGCTAAACGATTAAGAAGAGTAGATTTCCCTGCATTTGTATAACCAACTAAAGCAACCTGTAACGTTTCATTTCGTTTACGTTGAGCTCGATAACGTTTTCGATGACCGACAATCGTTTCAAGCTGTTGTTTGATCTCATCCATTCTTCTGCGAATATGGCGGCGGTCAGATTCTAGCTTCGTCTCCCCAGGTCCTTTCGCACCAATTCCCCCACCTTGACGTGATAAAGCGATACCTTGTCCAGCCAATCTCGGTAACAAATAAGAAAGCTGAGCAAGCTCAACTTGAAGCTTCCCTTCACGCGATTTTGCACGAGCTGCAAATATATCTAAAATAAGTTGGGTTCGATCAATGACTGTTACTTTCGTTCTCGTATAAACATTTCTTATTTGACTCGGTGTTAACTCATCATTAAAAACAATTAAATCGACATCTGTATCCTCTATAAACGAAACAAGTTCTTCAACCTTTCCTCTTCCTATGTATGTGGACGGCTCAACCTTTTGACGTTTTTGAATTATTGTCATAACAACTGTACCTTGAGCCGTTTCAACTAAGCTCTTTAATTCACCCATGGAATAGTCAAAACGTTCATCATCACTATCCAACTGACACCCTATGAGAACGACCTGTTCCTGTTCACGCTTTATCACTTCTTCCAATCAAGCCACACCTTTCCTTAAAATCCTTCTTCATCATATCATGAGCAAAGGCAAATTTAAAAGCCTGCTCATAAAGGAGGCCACTGAGAAAGTAAAAATCAACTTTTTCAGTACCTTTGATTTGACTAGCAATGGCTTCACTCGTTGCTCGCCTGATACGAGAAACCACTGAAAAAGTCCTTTCTAGTAACTCAAAGAAGAGTAATGGCTCCGCTCGTTGCGCGCCTTGCTATGAAAAAACCACTCATATCAAGACTTTCAAAATCGGACAACGACTACGCACATTACTTACAGGGCACTGAAAAAGTGAAAATCGCACTTTTTCAGTGCCCTTCTCATAAAGCAGGCGATACAATTAGTTTACTTTTACATGTGAAGAGTGAAACTGAAAATCCAACCGTTTGATCGTAACTAATGAATCCTTATCAAACGTACCATCACGTAATAATCGTACGGCTTGAAAACGAATCGCTTCCTCAATCATATTTCGAACATAGCGTCCATTACTAAATGTCCCTTCCTCTTCACTTCTAATCTTCTGTAAATGGTCTTTTACATGCTTTTGTGCATCTTCCGTTAATGTATACTGTCGTTCATGTAACATTCTTCGTACCATTTCCATTAATTGATTTGTTGAATAATTAGGGAAATCAATCGCGATCGGAAAGCGCGAAGGTAACCCTGGATTCAGTGACAGGAAATAGTCCATTTCATCTGAATATCCAGCTAAAATTAACACAAATTCATGTTGGCGATCTTCCATTGCTTTCACTAGCGTATCAATCGCTTCTTTGCCAAAGTCCTTTTCACCACCACGCGCAAGAGAATATGCCTCGTCAATGAAAAGCACACCACCGTGTGCCTTTTTTAACACCTCACGTGTTTTCTGAGCAGTATGACCAATATATTCACCAACAAGATCCGCTCGCTCGACCTCTAGGAAATGACCTTTAGCTAACACACCCATTTCATGAAAAAAAGAAGCAATTAAACGAGCAACTGTCGTCTTTCCAGTACCTGGATTCCCTTTGAAAATCATATGAAGGGCTTGCTTCGTTACCTTTAGCCCTTCCTTTTCTCGACAACGATTAATAAATAGCCACGCATAAATTTCCTTAACGAGCCGTTTCACTTCCTCTAATCCAACATATTCTCCTAGCTCCTGTTCAAAACGTGCTAATACATCATGCTCTATTTTAGATTCTTCATTCTCAAATAAGGACTCTTCCTCAAATTTATTTTGTTTTTGTGTTAGCACAACATTAATGCGACCTTTTTTTCTCACATACGCTGGGTTATCCATGATGTTCACCCCTTTGCTGACAAAAACCAGTCCGATATGATCTTCTATATTATATGAGACAAAAGCCTATTTTGTTCCAACTTAATTGCGTCGTGCTGAGCCGTTACAGTTGGTTGAGCATTTCTGAAAATAGAACATGTACCGAGTGAAGCCGACACATCGCACGTATCCGCCTACTTCCTCCTTGATTAAACTTCTAATAACTAAACGCCCTTTCACCTTTGTTCATTAGTCATATTTTCTAGAAAAAAGTGACTATATGATAACTATTCACAGCACGTTCATATAAGAAGTTGAAAAATTTATTTCGGGGCCTACTATTCAGGCCTTTTTATACAACTTAGAAAGATGGATGATTTCACTACTGATAGTGAGTCGTTTTCTCGCCACAAGACGCGTAGCAACGGAGCCATTGCCATATTTTAAGTACTTTTTGAACAGATTCTATTTATTGATTTTTTATATGAATCCTTTTAAACTAAAATTAGCTATTTTACATATTTATCCTCCATTAGAAAGGGTGTTTCCCATGAAGAATCAATTACCTCCATTTGTAGAAGCATTTCTCCAAGAATTGTCCTTTAAAGGAAGAAAACCTTCCACCATTTCTCGTTATAGGTATGACTTACTAGATTTTCAAGCATGGATTGATGATAACTATAATGGCAAATGGGATTTATCTAAAAATGAAATAGATATATTTTTCTTTGATTTACAAATAAAGAGAAACTATCATACTCGGACAATTAGACGAATTCATAGTGTTTTAAAACAGCTTGCGCTTTTTCAGCAGAATCAAAGACAACCTAAATTACGTGCTATCCTTTTGATTGACCCTCCCGAACTTACCGTTGAACCTCTCTCATCTTCTGATTGGATTTCATTAGAGGAAGAACAACAGCTCTTTCAATCATTACGATCTACTGCATTCTTATCAGAGAAACAACTTGAAACATTTCGATATTACCAAGCTCGGAACGAATTTATTATCACCTTATTTCTTCGCTATGGTTTAACAATCCAAGAAGTGACAAACATAAACATGAGTCATATCCAATTCCAACATAGACGCATACAAATAGCAGATGTTCATCATACTGTTCGTACGTTAATGCTTACAAATGACGACGCCGCGCTCAGTTACCGTTATATGAAAACCATTCCCGAACCAGTTAGACCTAAATTTCATAGCCACGACCCGTTCTTTGTCGCCTTTGATTTCCAACGAAAGACGTTTCATTGGTCCTATGAGGACGATGCCCCAAAACGTATGACGATCATTGCTATTCAAAAAATGTTGCGACAAGAAATAGAACGAGCACAATTACGAAAGGGAATTTCAGCACAGACATTACGAAATACAGCTATATTAAGAAGGTTAGTATCTGGGGAAAAGCTTCATCAATTACTAGAGGCAACGGGATACACATCTGAACAATCACTTCAACGATATATACAAACATACTTAACCTTGTCCGATGTTCAGCGTATACAACTACAAAAAAGCAGCTAATAAGCTTATAATAAGCCAACTTAGCTGCTTCTTTGATCGCTTTCCCTTCTTTTCTATGCTTCAGGCTCAGATTTAAGCTGAACATTACGTTGAGGTGCAAATGTGGAAATCGCATGCTTAAATACAAGCTGCTGTTTCCCTTCTGATTCAACTATGACCGTAAAGTTATCAAACCCCTTAACAAGTCCACGAATTTGAAAGCCATTTGTTAAAAAGATTGTTACCGGAATATTTTCTTTACGTAATTGATTTAAAAATTGATCTTGAATATTTACAGGTTGTTGTTTCATCAGGACTCCTCCTCTAATTGACTATCTCTTTATTTCGCCATTGAAGGCCATTGTCCTTCAATAAATCGGCATATTTCAAAAAAAACATCAGAATGTAATCCATTTGTCATATCGAACCACTTTGCATTTGTCTTATTTCTAAACCAAGTCAGCTGTCTTTTTGCATAATGTCGTGAGTTTTTCTTCAATAGCTCAATCGCTAAATCTAAAGAAATTTCTCCATCTAAATATTGATAGAGCTCTTTGTAACCAATCGCTTGAATGGACTGACAATGACGAATTCCTTGCTTATGAAGATTCGTCACCTCCTCTAACAAGCCTTGCTCCATCATCATATCAACTCGCTTGTTAATTCGCTCATATAGCTGTTTTCGTTCCATTGACAAAGCCATATACACTAAATCATAAGGACTGTCCTTCTCTTCCTCTTGTTGTTGCTCAGAAAATGGAATACCTAACGCCTTCGTTAATTCTAATGCACGAATCACGCGCCTTACATTATTCGGATGAATGAGTTCCGCACTTTTGGCATCAAGTTCTTTCAATTGTTTATGTAAATATGTTGTTCCTCGTTCAATCGCTACTTCTTCAAGTTGTCGACGATAACTTTCATCACCAGGTCGGTTGACTAAATCATATTGCTGAATAACAGCATTAACATATAAGCCTGTTCCCCCGACTAATATCGGTAGCTTCTGCTTATCATTTAACGCTGTCACTAACGGAATAACATTTGCCTGAAAATCAGCAACGGAAAAAGAATCTGCAGGATCTTTAATATCAATTAAATGATGTGGAATCCCTTGTTGCTCGTCCAAAGAAACCTTAGCTGTTCCAATATCCATTCCTTTATAGACCTGCATTGAATCTCCGCTAATAACTTCACCATTATAGCGTTTGGCCAGCTCAATACTTAGTGCAGTCTTCCCTACAGCTGTAGGGCCTACAATGACTAACAATTTTTCTTTCATCATTATCTCCTGTTTTTTGGAAATTCAAACCTATTTTTCAATAAAACCGTAACGAAATGTGGTATGCTGTCTCTTGACTACATGAAATCCAAACCGTTCAAAACGTTTACTTTGGAAGTGGTCCTTTAAAATAATCCTTTTTTTAGAAACTCTTTTCGCTTCATGAATCGTTTCAAATGTAAGGTCATCATATACGGCAAAGCTCTTCAAACCCTTCAGCCCAATCGATTCAATGTTACTCTCAAACATCGGATCAAAATAGATCACATCATAGCTTTCATCCTCGCAGCTCTGTAAAAAAGTGAAATGAGATTGATGAATGACTTCGATTGTCTTCATCGCTTTAAGCAAATAAGGATGTCCGTCTTTCCAATTATGCAATCCATATCGAACAAGGTAGGCTAAAATATGGTTTGCTTCAATACCAGTTACATGACCACATTCACCAACAGCGATTTTGGCTACTAGGGCATCTGCAGCTAACCCCAATGTACAATCAAGAACATTCATACCTTTTTGTAAGCGACCAACCTCAACGAGTGGATCATATCCTGTTTTCAAAAATTGTTTTACCCGAAACATGGCTGAATTAGGATGATAAAAGAAAGGCTGTCCACCATCTTTAGGATACAAGGTTAACCGATCTTTTCCGACAATGAGTACATCTTCTTTGTATTCATTTACAAGTGTTGTGACTGATCTGTCATCACGTAAAAAATAGTTAGAATCTAAATCTCGACTAATCCTTTCAGCCTCATTAGCAAGTGTTTTTATTTGTTTCCTAGCTGTTGTAATAATCACATTACTCTCACCTTTTCCCTTACATGATTCTTTTAAACATTTTTTCAATTGAATACGTAGAAAAATGAACAATAATAGGCCGACCGTGAGGACAAGTAAACGGATCACTGCTTTGACGTAAAGATTCTAATAGCGCATACATTTCATCATGACGCAAATGACGATTCGCCTTAATAGCTGCCTTACACGACATTAAGATTGCCGCTTCTTCACGGAGCTTCGCTAAATCAATTGATTTATAGGTTAATAAATAATCAATCATTTCTTTAATCGTTTCTTCCTCATATCCTTTCGGAAACCAACTTGGATGAGATTTCACAACATAAGACTGATGTCCAAAAGGCTCTAAAAAGACACCTACTGCTTTTAGATCATCTAAATGCTCGGAAATGACATGTGCTTCTTGTACCGTATATTCAAAGGTAATTGGCACCATTAACTCTTGTACATGCCGCGTAACTTGCCCCACTTTATCACGAAAATATTCATACTTTATCCGCTCTTGCGCAGCATGTTGGTCAATTAAATACATTCCTGTATCATTTTGAGCGACAATATACGTTCCATGCATTTGTCCAATAGGATAAAGTGTCGGAACGCGCGATGCTGAATTCTCTTTACGATCTAATTTGCTCTCTTGCATGTTCTCTTCTAGCTCACTGTCATTTCCCTTAGTATCACGTGTCTGTTCGAGCTGACGATCTGTCTCTTCATGAAAAGAATGATTCACAGACTCATTATATTGGAATGTGCTAGCGCTATGATCATCTTCAATCGTTCGAACCATTTCATTCTGTTGTTGCTCCAAGTTCAAACGTAGCTGCTCCTCTTTCACAGTAGGTTCAAACGAACTTCTCTGACGAGTATCAACCTCTGGTATAAGCGTCTCTTTCTTAAATGCGTTTTGAATAACCTCCGTTAATAATTGCGAAAGCTCTTCCTCCTTACTTAAACGTACTTCAAGCTTAGCAGGATGAACATTCACATCAATAAGCTGAGGATCCATATTAATCGAAAGGACGCCAATCGGATATCGACCGATTGGAAGTAACGTATGATACCCTGCTTGGATGGCACGAGCTAAGGCGAAATTCCGGATATAGCGCCCATTAATAAAAATCGAAATATACTGTCTAGATGCGCGGTTCACCTCTGGTTTGGCGATCCAACCTTCAAGTTCATAATCTAACGATCGACCACTAATTTCAATCATTTGCTTAGCAACTTGACGACCATAGATCGAAGAGGCTACTTGGCGAACATCACCATTACCCGCGGTCCGTAAGACGTCCTTCCCATCATGCCGATAATGAAAGGCAATAGCCGGATGAGCAAGTGCTAGACGGTTAACAACATCACTAATGTTACCAGCTTCTGTATGTACGGTTTTTACATATTTTAATCGAGCAGGTGTATTATAAAATAGGTTTGTAACAACCACTTCCGTACCTTTACGAGCTCGGGCTGCACTTTTCGATACGATTGTACCACCTTCTAACTTTAACTCGATTCCCTTTTCTGCCCCAGTACTCGTTAGTAATGTTACATAAGAGACAGATGCGATACTCGGCAGTGCTTCTCCACGAAATCCTAATGTCGAAATATGAAATAAATCACGATCGTTCTTAATTTTACTCGTCGCATGCCGGAAGAAGGCTGTTTCCACATCATCACTGTCCATACCATCACCGTTGTCAACAATGCGAATGTGTGAAAGGCCCCCTTCCTCTGCTTCGATTAAAATAGAGGTGCTATTTGCATCAATAGCATTTTCAATTAATTCTTTTACTATCGAAGCAGGACGTTCGACAACCTCACCTGCTGCGATCTTATTAGATAACGCCTCATCTAACCTAATTATTTTAGCCATCGAACTCCACCTCTTACTATTTGATTAGCTTCTGTAAATCATTAATGAAATGAAGAGCCTCTATAGGTGTCATATGTAAGACATCCTTTTCACTTAGCTTCTTCATAATTTTATCAGTCTTATCGTTCCGTTTGTATGGTTTCCCTCGTTCTGCTTCTTTTTGCTCGTCAAAAAACAATGATAACTGCTCAGGCTGACTTTGATTCTCCTTCACGACACTACCAGGGTTTAGCGAAGGTGTCGATTCTAACTGTTTTAATAATTCGTCTGCTCTTCTCGTCACTTCAGCTGGTAACTCAGCAAGCTCAGCAACATAAATACCATAGCTTCGGTCAGCTTGTCCATCAACAACCTTATGAAGAAAAACAACCTTTCCATCTTCTTCTATAGCAGAAACATGAACGTTCTTTAAATTTTCAAGAGTCCCTTCTAAAGCCGTTAGCTCATGATAATGAGTAGAAAACATCGTTTTTGCTCGGATTGTATCATGTATGAATTCAATAATAGCTTGCGCTAATGCCATACCATCATAAGTTGACGTTCCACGACCAATCTCGTCTAATAAAATCAGACTATTTTCTGTTGCTTTTGTAAGTGCATATTTCGTCTCTAGCATTTCGACCATAAAGGTACTTTGACCGCTTGCTAAATCGTCTGCCGCACCAATTCGTGTAAAGATTTGGTCAAAAATAGGCAGTTCAGCCACATCCGCTGGGACATAACAGCCTATTTGTGCCATCACAACAATTAAGGCAAGTTGACGCATATATGTACTTTTCCCGGCCATGTTCGGCCCGGTTATGAGCAGCATCTCACGCCCCTTTTCCATTAGGAGATCATTTTGTACATATTCACCTTTTTTTATGACGGTCTCAACGACTGGATGACGTCCAGATTGAATCGCAATTTCGTTCTTGTTTGAAAACTGTGGCTTTACATATTGCGCGTCCTCACTAATTTCAGCGAATCCACTAAGCACATCAATTTCACTAATCGAATGAGCCAATGCTTGAATAGCTGTAACATACTCCTTTGCTGCCTCTCGAATGCCGACAAATAAATCATATTCTAGTTGGGTAAGCTTATCTTCTGCTTCTAAAATTAACGCTTCTTTCTCTTTTAACTCAGGTGTAATAAATCGTTCAGCATTCGTCAATGTTTGCTTACGTTCATAGCGACCTTCTTCTAGCAAATGAACATTAGCCCTTGTCACTTCAATATAGTAACCAAAAACACGATTATAGCCTACTTTTAACGTCTTAATCCCTGTTTCCTTACGTTCTTTCTGTTCTAATTCAGCAATCCATTGCTTCCCATTACGACTCGCATCTCGATATGTATCTAGTTCATCGTGGTAGCCTTGTCGAATCATTCCACCTTCTGTCACAGAAATTGGTGGATCATCAACTAGACTTTCCTCTAATAGATCTAACAGTTGTTCTACCTCTTCTTCATTGTGAAACCAAGCATCAACTTTTTCTTTTAAAAGTGGTTTACAGTGCTCTTTAATGGCAGGAATACACTGTAACGAGCGTTTCAACTGTACAAGTTCTCGTGCATTAACACTTCCATATGCAATGCGCCCAGCTAAACGTTCTAGGTCATACACATGTCGCAGTTCATCTCTGAGTTCTTCTCGTACAAAATAATGATCTTTGAATGCTGTTACAATTTGAAGACGCTCCTCAATCTCCTTCAAGTCAATCAGAGGTCGATCGATCCAGCTTTTCACAAGCCTACCACCCATCGCCGTGACTGTTTTATCAACAACAGCTAACAATGACCCCGCCTTTTTCTTTTCACGCAACGATTCAGTCAGTTCTAAATTTCTTTTCGTATGGGAATCCATTTTTAAATAAGAGTTGCTAGGATAATAAATAACAGGCTGTAAGTGTTCCAACGATCTTTTTTGCGTACGAATTAAATATTGCAATAGACGACCAAATGCTTGAATGAGTTTATGAGATTGTAAGTTTTCACATAAATGATCATATCCATCCAAGATATCATATTCATCCTCGATCGAAATCGTAAACTGTTTCCGTTCTTCTATCTTCACTTTCAAACTTTCTGATAATGTTGAGGCAATGACGACTTCTTTCGTACCGCTATTTATCAATTCATGAATGACTTCATCGAAATCATCTTCAAATAACGTAACCGCACATTCACCGGTCGTTAAGTCTGCACGAGCTACTCCATATGAACGATCTGCAAACACTGTTACCGCAACTAAATAGTTGTGCTCTTTCTCTTTAATCATTTGTCCATCCATGACCGTTCCTGGAGTTAATAGTTTCACGACTTCACGCTTTACAACTCCTTTTGCCTGTCTTGGATCTTCAACTTGTTCACAGATCGCGATTTTATAGCCCTTTTCTATTAACTTTGACACGTAAGCATCTGCAGAGTGATATGGTACCCCGCACATCGGTATCCGTTCTTCCCCTTGGCCTCGACCTGTTAACGTAATCTCAAGCTCTTGTGCAGCAAGCTTAGCATCTTCATAGAACATTTCATAGAAATCGCCGAGACGAAAAAATAAAAAGGCATCTGTATACTGAGCCTTAATCTCTAAATATTGCTTCATCATTGGTGTTACTTGTGCCATTCGTTTCCCTCCACCGTCCATTAATCACTTTTATTATTATAGCATAGACAATGTCTGAATCACATGAATGACGATCGAAAAAACGAGCAAGTCTCTAATTGGACCTGCTCGTTTTCCTTACTTCTCAAATTCACCGTGAAGAAAATTCGGATCAAGTCTTTCATATTCTTCGTCACTGACTTGGTCTGAGTAATCTTCTATAGGATAATCATCAATGATTCCATTTGGGTTAACTGCTACTGCTACTTTTGTTTCCCCAATGCATTCAACGACAAACTCTCGTTCCACTTGCACATTCACATCCGATCCTTCTTCAGCAATCGTTGCTTCAAGTGTATTTGGTTGTTGAACCGCACGAGCGATAACGTCCATTTGATTCGATAGAACGTTGTCATCTCGCATCGTTAAACCAATTTCATCAGTGTAAGTAACGGTTTGTGTGGCAACATCCGTCTTCGTATTTTGATTATACGAATACCAGACATTAATATCATAGCTTCCTTGCACAACAACTGTGTCACCCTGCTTCTCAGCTGTATATTTATGATTAATGATCCAGCAGCCAAGAATGCTTGACGGTTTGTGTGAAGGGCTGATCGTATGAGTTGCTTCTGAAAACTTACGACCTTTGCCACATACAGCTTTTGTAATAATTTCACGATAATTCACATTTTCATTTTGGGACATGAAACTAAACCCTCCTCTTTCTCATATCGTATCGAGTTGTCGGTCGCTCGTACGGCTTTTGCCTTATTCGCTCCGCCAATTACTTCACTGACATCCTATGCAGGGCGAATGACCAATGTGCAATAGAAAGTAACAAGATGAAAGCAAAGTATTATCTCTAACACGTTATGTGAACATAAACGAATTTAGTACAGAAAATATGAAAAAGGGGCTGTTGAACACTTAAAAAGAAAAAAAACTGGTATGAAAAGCAATGATGCCTTCCATACCAGTTATCCTTTTATTGGCAGCTATCGAACGGACTCTTCGTTGTTCTTCGTTTCAAAAGATCTCCACCCATTGAAGTGATGATTTCATCCGTTACTGACTTTGAAATCGTATTAGAAACCATTTGTAGTAGCTCATTTACTTCAAGCTGGCTTTCTTTAAATTCTTGTACGAGTGGAATTTGGTCAACTTCTTCATGCAATGCATCAATTTGTGCTTCTACTTCTTTTAATGCTTCTGATTTTCCATAATGTTGCAAGTTTACGGCTTCTTTTTGTAGCTTCTTGATTTTAGCAATTAGCTCTTGAACCTTAACATGCTCATTTATTTGCTTTTCAGCTCTCTTGAAGAAATCAACCTCTTCTGTTTCAGCCATCATTTTCGCAAGCTCTGTTGCCTTTGCTCGTATTTCTTGTCGTGTATATCCTTTTGTCATGACCTTACCTCCGCCATCTCAACCATTTCTCCTGTTAATGACCATGTTTTTGCTTCTGTTACTTTCACATAAACAATTTCCCCAATGACTTCTTTAGGAGCTGTAAAATTCACTAGTCGATTCGTCCGTGTACGACCAGCTAACACATCAGGATTCTTCTTACTCTCACCTTCCACTAACACTTCAACAATTTGATCTTGATAAGCTACATTTTTCTTTGCTGAAATGTCGTTAACAAGAGCATTTAAGCGGGCTAAACGCTCACGTTTCACTTCCATTGGAACATTGTCTTTCATCTTCGCTGCTGGCGTACCTTCTCGAGCAGAATAGATATACGTATAGGCGCTATCAAACTCAATTTCTCTAACTAACGATAACGTTTCTTCAAATTGTTCTTCTGTTTCATTTGGGAAGCCGACAATTAAATCCGTTGTAAATGAAGCATTAGGTATCGCCATTTTAATTTTATGAGCAAGCTCTAAATATTGCTCCCGTGTATACTTCCGAGCCATTAGCTTTAAAATAGCGGAGCTTCCATGTTGAACGGGTAAATGAATATGCTCAACTAGATTTCCACCCTTTGACAACACTTGAATTAAATGATCATCGAAGTCACGAGGGTGACTCGTTGTAAAACGAACACGTGGAATATCAATCTTATGAATTTCGTCCATTAACTGTCCTAATCCATATTCAATATCTTCTAAATCTTTTCCATATGCATTTACATTTTGACCGAGAAGGGTAATTTCCTTATAACCTTGCCGTGCCAGATCACGTACTTCGGCAATAATATCTTCTGGACGTCTGCTTCGTTCCTTCCCACGTGTGTAAGGTACGATACAATACGTACAAAACTTATCACAGCCGTACATAATATTCACCCACGCCTGAGTCTTTCCTTGACGAGCACGCGGCATATTTTCAACGATATCCCCTTCTTTTGACCATACTTCAATGACCATTTCTTTTCCAAGTATGGCGTCATGCAATAAATGTGGAAGGCGGTGAATATTATGTGTACCAAATATTAAATCAATATGCTGATGCTTTTGCATAATTCGATTAACGACATTTTCTTCTTGCGACATACAGCCACAAACCCCGATAATAAGTTCAGGACGTTCCAGTTTCAATGGTTTCAAATTACCAATTTCACCAAATACTTTATTTTCAGCATTTTCCCGAATCGCACAAGTATTAAGCAAGATCACATCCGCTTCCTCTGTTACGTCAGTTGCTTCAAAGCCCATCTCCAATAACAGACCGGCCATATTTTCAGAGTCATGTGTGTTCATTTGACAGCCATATGTGCGTATAAGAAATTTCTTACCGTCACCAATTCCTTTCATCGTATCTGGAATTAAACGATCTGGACGAAGAACCTGAACTTCTTCTTTTCCTCTTCGCTTGCCTTGACGATAATCAGGCTGTTCTAAGATCGAAATATCTCGCCCTTCAATACGAATGACCTTTTTATTGTCTTCCTCAGAAATGACTTTAGCATTGGAAAAGTCAAAATACTTACTATAATCTTTTTGGCTACCACTAGAGGATTTTAAGTCCTGCGTAGCACCTTTTTCGTTTGCATTCGTTACTTTTCCTAGTCGTTGCTCTTCATTCATATTAGCTCTCCTTTCTTACGAATAACGCGATTAAAACAAACATACAATAAGTAATTATAAACCGTTTATTAGCTGTACACAACAACAACAAATTAGTAACGGCAGGTACCATTTCTAATTTGTTGTCTTAAAAGACGAATTGCACACATTATGCTCACCAG
Source organism: Halalkalibacter hemicellulosilyticusJCM 9152 (assembly GCF_000513115.1). Taxonomy (GTDB): domain Bacteria; phylum Bacillota; class Bacilli; order Bacillales; family Bacillaceae_D; genus Halalkalibacter; species Halalkalibacter hemicellulosilyticus. The sequence goes on along the minus strand of NZ_BAUU01000014.1, from coordinate 24,999 downwards.
TGAAAAGGTTCAACTTATCAAAGGTGCTTTTTTGTTGATGACCTACATACTACATAAACTCATTCATTAGCTCGTTAAATTTCGATTCTTCCATTTTCAAGTCTTGCTTTGATAATGGTTTATCATCATATCCTTTAATTAACTCTTGATAGGAAGGTTGTTCCTTATTTTGATAAATTAATCCTGTTACAAGTCCATCATGTTCCATTAATGTTTGCATCGCGAGCATGCGATTCGAAGGATCATATTCTTCTATATCATCCAATTTCGTTAAGTTCTCTTTAAACCATTCATAAGTGTTTACTTTATTAAAAGTCACACATGGACTAAAAACATTAATAAGCGAGAATCCTTTATGATTGATTCCTTCTTCTATTAAAGAGACTAAGCCTTTTAAATCACTTGAAAAGCTTTGCGCAACAAAAGTTGCTCCAGCTGTTAATGCCATCTCCATCACATTTAACGCTGATTCAACAGAACCACTAGGAGTACTTTTTGTTTTAAAGCCCATTTCACTTCTCGGTGATGTTTGACCTTTTGTTAAGCCATAAATTTGATTGTCCATCACAATATACGTCACATCAATATTACGACGAATAGCATGAATAGTATGACCCATACCAATCGCAAATCCATCTCCATCTCCTCCAGAGGCGATAACGGTTAAATCACGATTCGCCATTTTCACCCCTTGAGCAATCGGAAGTGCACGTCCATGTACACCGTGAAACCCATATGAATGAATATAGCCTGAAATACGTCCAGAACAGCCAATACCAGATACTACCGCTAATTCCTCTGGCTCAAGTCCAATATTTCCAGCGGCTCGTTGTATAGCCGCCTGAACAGAGAAATCCCCACAACCAGGACACCAATTCGGCTTAACTTTATTTCGAAAATCTTTAAATGTCGCCATCTAGACCAACTCCTTGCATGCTTGATATAGCTCATTAGGTAAGAACGGATTCCCGTCATATTTCAGAATGCTTTCAATCTTCACATTTGTAACATTCATTTTAATAATAGCTGCAAGTTGCCCAGTAGCATTATGTTCAACGACAACTACGTTCTTAGCCTTTTCCATCTCATTTTCAAGCTCTTCTTTTGGAAATGGGTGAAGCAGTCGCACTTGAACATGATTAGCCTTTATACCATCATTCGCCAAACGTGGGATTACCTCTTGAATCGTCCCTCTCGTAGAATTAATACCAATAACAAGTAGATCAGCATCTTCATGCTCTGAATGAATAAATAAAGGTTGATTGAAGTCATTATTCAATTGATTGAGCTTGCGCATTCGTTTATCCATTTGTGCTTTTCGATTTTCCGGAGATTCTGAAGGCATTCCTACCTCATCATGCTCAACACCCGTTACATGATGAATCCCATTCTTTGTTCCAGGTAAGACGCGATTTGAAACACCTGATTCAGTCACTTCATATCGTTTAAAGTAAGACTTTTCCTCACGTTCTGGAATCGTCTCTTCTCTTTCAATGATTCCACGTCTAATCTCAAATTGATTGTAATTTAATGGTTCAACCGATTGCTTCCCAAGGGATAACGCTAAATCTGTCACTAAAATAACAGGACATTGATATTCTTCTGCTAGGTTAAACGCTTCGACCGTATCATAAAAAGCCTCTTCAACTGTACTTGGAGCCATGACAATCTTCGGAATATCACCGTGAGTACTAAAGAGAAGCGCCATTAGATCTGATTGCTCTTGCTTTGTCGGTAAACCCGTACTCGGTCCTCCACGTTGTGTATCAACAATGACTAGTGGTTGCTCTGTCATTCCAGATAACCCTATAGCTTCAGCCATCAATGACAGCCCAGGTCCAGCAGAAGCCGTAAAAGCACGAACACCAGCATAGTTGGCTCCAATAGCCATCGTACATGCAGCGATTTCATCCTCTGTTTGAATAACCGTCCCCCCGAATTCTGGTAGCTTTTTAATTAAATATTCCATAATTTCAGAAGCAGGAGTAATCGGGTATGCAGCCATAAAACGACTACCTGCAGCAATCGCTCCAAGACCGATCGCATCATTTCCAATCATAAACATTCTTTTTTGACCATCAGCATTTGCCAACTGGTAGTCTGCCAAAGCATCTCCTACCTGTTCCTTAACAAAATTTGCTCCAGTCCGTATCGCTTCCATGTTTTTTTCAACAATCGATTCACCTTTACGAAGAAAAAGGTCTTCCACTACATTCTGATAGGCTGAAGGTTCAAGACCGATTATCGCACTTGTAGCTCCAACAGCAACCATGTTTTTCATTAGTGATGTTCCTAGCTCCGTCGCTATCTCAGTAAATGGAATATCGATTAATGTCAAATCATAGTGAGCCGGAAGAACTGGCTTGAACTTTGCATCAGCAATAATAATCCCATCTTCACTAAGTTCATGAATATTTACATCAATCGTTTCTTGATCAAACGCTACTAAGATTGTCAAATCATCAGAGATGGAGTAAACAGGTGTTGTACTTACACGAATTTTGTTATTTGTATGTCCCCCTTTTATTCTTGATGAGAAATGTCGGTATCCATACAAAAAATAGCCTAAGCGGTTTAATGCCGAGGCAAATATTTCACCAGTACTTTCAATACCTTCACCTTGTTGTCCGCCAACTTTCCATGACAATTGCTCCTTCACATTTGTTCCACCCTTCTTATATTTCTCTATTATAAAAGTAAGTTGTTTCATAATTTTCATTTATACCTTAGCAATCGTAGCATATTCCTAACTAATTTACTAGAATCATTCAAATTGTAAGTAAAGCTTGGAAAAAGTTTTTTCATGAATGAGAATCCAAACAAACACAAGATGGAACAAATAAGAGGCTACTGAAATATACTTTGCTTTTATCTCACAGAAATCTAGGTATATTTCACCCGCTACGTTCTAGAGATGTGAAAATTCTCTGTTACACACATTTGTTGTGACCCAACCTCGTCATAAAAATGTAATAGCTACCTAACTGATTTATCAGCTAAGTAGCTACTTCTGTCAACCGACTATGATGATTGACTGACCTATCTAGGCTCAACAATTAACTTCATTGCTGTTCGTTCTTCACCTTCAATTTCAATGTCGGTAAAAGCAGGAATACACACAAGCTCAATCCCACTTGGTGCAACAAAACCACGCGCAATCGCAATCGCTTTAATCGATTGGTTTAACGCCCCTGCACCAATTGCTTGAATCTCTGCAGCACCCCTTTCTCGAATCACACCTGCTAAAGCACCAGCTACAGAATTTGGAGTAGATTTTGCCGAAACTTTTAAGACTTCCATTTTGTGTACCTCCTCTTAAACGATACGTGTAGGTTGTCCATGAGTACTAGTATTTTCATGATTACGACAGTCCAATTGGCTCACACCCAATTGCACAAGATGCAATATCTAGTTCATTTTATTTCAACAATTCGAATCATATTCCAAAAATATTCAAGTAACCTATAGATCCTCAGTTAAACTTACTAAAAAAAGGCACTAAAATAGTACAAATCGACTTCTTCAATGCCCTCCCTTTACGTAACATTATTCCATCATGTTTAATGGTTTGTCATCATTAATTTGAATACGAGAAATCTTTTTTGCCAGTCCTGTTTTACTATCTAAATCAATAATGGCTGCACTTAATTGTGTTCGTCCAGCTGCCACCTCAAACCGGACAGGTAATGTTGTCAAGAACTTATGAAGAACCGCTTCACGATCAACTCCCAATATTCCATCATACGGACCTGTCATACCGACATCAGATAGATAAGCAGTCCCTTTTTCCAAAATTCGTTCGTCAGACGTTTGGACATGTGTATGCGTTCCAATAACTGCACTCACTCGCCCATCTAAATACCAACCATCGCCTGTTTTTCACTTGTAGCCTCAGCATGAAAATCAACAAAAATAAAAGACGTGCGTTTTGACACTTCTTCAAGAATCTCATCAGCCTTCTTAAAAGGACAATCTAATGCAGGCATGAATGTTCTCCCCATTAGATTCACTACTGCCAATTCAATGTCATTAAAACGCACATATGTATACCCTTTACCGGGCGTACCATTAGGATAATTTGCTGGCCTAACCATATGTTTCGCTTGTGAAATAAATTGAAAAATATCACGATTGTCCCACGTATGGTTCCCAAGTGTAACTGCCTGTGCACCAGCATCTAGAAACCCTTTATAAATTTTCTCGGTTATCCCCTTTCCCGATGCTGCATTTTCACCATTAATAACCGTAAGTGTTGGCTTAAACTGCTTTTTTAATTTTGGCATATATTCTTGAACCATTTGACGTCCCGGTGCGCCGACTACATCGCCAATAAATAAAATTCTCATACATTCTCCTTCCATCAAAAAGCTTCCATCCTTTGTCTTTCATCTATAAAAGAAAGTGGCGACAAGTCGCCACTTTACTTTGCATATTCAACAGCTCTCGTTTCACGAATAACCGTAACCCGAATATGACCTGGATAATCCAACTCATCCTCGATTTTCTTCGTAATGTCACGAGCAAGCTTATGAGCAAGTGCATCGTCAACCACATCTGGTCGAACGAGAATACGAACTTCACGCCCTGCTTGAATAGCATAAGTTTTCTCTACACCTTCAAAGGATTCAGAGATCTCTTCTAGTTTTTCTAAGCGGCGAATATACGTTTCGAGGGTTTCTCGACGTGCACCTGGCCGTGCGGCAGATAGAGCATCTGCTGCTGCCACTAACGTTGATATAATAGATGTTGATTCTGTATCACCATGATGAGAAGCAATAGCATTTATGACCGTTGGGTGCTCCTTATATTTCGTAGCTAGCTCAACCCCAATCTCAACATGACTACCTTCTACTTCATGGTCAATCGCTTTTCCAATATCATGCAACAATCCAGCACGTTTGGCTAATTTTACATCTTCACCAAGCTCTGACGCCATCAAACCAGCTAAATGTGCTACTTCCATTGAATGTTTTAACACATTCTGACCATAGCTCGTTCTAAACTTCAAGCGACCTAAAATCTTAATTAAATCTGGATGCAAGCCATGAATTCCCATTTCAAAGGTCGTTTGCTCTCCATACTCTCGAATTGACTCATCGACTTCACGACGAGATTTATCAACCATTTCTTCAATTCGGGCAGGATGTATTCGACCATCTTGCACTAATTTTTCAAGTGCGGTTCGAGCAATTTCTCTTCGAATTGGGTCAAATCCTGATAAAATCACAGCTTCTGGTGTATCATCAATAATTAAATCAATACCAGTAAGCGTCTCAAGAGCACGAATATTACGTCCTTCTCGACCAATAATACGACCTTTCATTTCATCGTTTGGAAGTGAGACAACAGACACCGTTGTTTCTGCAACATGATCAGCAGAACAGCGTTGAATGGCTAATGATAATATCTCTCTTGCTTTCTTATCTGCTTCTTCTTTCGCTTCAACCATTCGTTCCTTAATCATATGAGCTGTTTCGTGAGCAAGATCTTGCTCTAACTCGTGACGAATAGTTTCACGCGCTTCTTCGCGGGTTAATCCGGACACTCGTTCAAGTTCCAATTGTTGCTGCTTCCGAATTTCCTCCACTTTGTTTTCCATCTCTTCAATTTGGCGTTGTTTTTTGGTGAGAGATTCCTCCCTTTTTTCCAAAGATTCCTCTTTCTTATCTAAGGTTTCACTCTTCCGGTCAAGAATCTCTTCTTTTTGAACCAAACGATTCTCTTGTTTTTGAATCTCATTTCTGCGTTCACGAACTTCACGTTCAGCCTCAGTACGAATTTTATGAACATCATCCTTTACTTCAAGGATCGCTTCTTTCTTACTCGCTTCAGCATCACGCTTCGCATCTTCCACAATTTGTTTAGCTGCAAATTCCGCACTAGTAATTTTTGCTTCGGCAATGGATTTTCGAACAAGATATCCAACAACTGCAAATACGATTGCAGAGACAACAAGCAAAGCGGAGAAGAGGATTACATCTATCTGAAAGCTCACTCTTTCACCTCCTCTTGCTATCTAATTGTTGGGTGTCATTTTTCATACTTTCATGAAACATACATGTAAAATGATCGCGATTAAGATAAAAATTATGGTAATAATCGCATTCCACTTAATTTTAAAGCTCAACCCATGCATTGTCAAGCTAGTCAACATTTGAAACTTCACTGATCCCGTCTTTCATGTTCACCTCATAAGCTAAATCACCTGATTGCGCAAGGTGATAATTATGAGTGATCATAATTATTTGGCGATTAAACATTGTGCTTAATGATTTCAAAAACTCGAATAAAGCGTGCACATATTCTCCTGAAACGTGTTTCCCTGGCTCATCTAACAATAGAGGACCTTCCCGTTTTGGGTGAATGGTTTCAATTAAAGCAACCCTTAACGCTAATGTTACAATATCAACGACGCCACCGCCCCTAGCATCTTGTGGCTTTGTTTTCACTTTTATTCCTTCATATTCCGAAACAACATAAAATTCTGCAATTGGCCTCGCACCATGTTCGTCAATTTCAATTTGAAATGAAAATAAAGGACCGAATACGTATTGAAGGGCATTTGTAACAAGCGTTTCAATTTGCTGTTTTGCCTGTTCTCTCGCATATTCAGCAGATTGTTGTAATAGCAAACGAGCCTTCTCATACGTATCAATCGTTTTAAAATATGAATCGAGTTCTGCTTTTTTAGCGCTAATTTGCTCCTCAAGTAAATTCCTACGTTCATCTAGACGATTCCACTTTGTTAATGCTTGCTCATATGCCGCCTTCAACTGATTAAAGTGTTCTTGCTCGTTTTCAGCTGTCATGATCAATCAATTCCTTAGGGATCAATTCCCACGTTTCTTTGAGTGTCTTTTCAATCGTTTGCTCTAAACGATTAATTTCGGAATCTAACTCTTCTGGTTTTACACCTAATTCATCTAATTCCTCAAGTAATCTTGATTTTTGATTCTCAAGCTCTTCTAATTTGGCCTCTGCACGGTATTTTGTATCTCGAGCTTTTTCTATCGCTTTTTTCATTTGTTCAAGTTGCTGCTCTACAGACATATGAAATCCTCCTTTACAGTAAATGGTGGTGTTCCTTTTCTTTAATTTCTTGACCACATGTTGGACACGTACCTTTCTGAATTAAAAGCTCCAACCGTTCTTCTTCATATTTTTCAACTATTTCAGTTTGCGATTGAACAAAAGCAGCCCCCTCTCTCATTCTTCTGTCGTATTCATTTATGGTCGAATGTAGAGAGTTTAATTTAAGTAATTGCTGTTGCTCGTTTTCTAAAGATGAAACTCTCTCTAACAAAAGATTGACTGACGGTAAATGATCGATTATTTTTTTTACTTCTTCGGACTGCTGATTTGATTTATTAAAAAGGGTTTGAAGTTTCTTCAATGTCTTTAATCGTTCTTTTTCATGGCTTATATGCTGAATTTGATTGCTGTTAAGCTCGTCCACAAATGAAGTCATTTGAATAGACCTTTTCACATTTATAAATTGCTGTTTTAAACGGTCATCACGTTGACTAACGGTTTTGAGTGTTCTTCTACGTTCAACAACCTTTTCAAGCTGATTGTATTGACGTTCAGCTATTTCTATTCCTTTTGTCTTATCAATCCACAGTAAACATTTGGATAGGTCATGACTCAATACCTTTTGGCGCTTATGGATACGTATAAGTGTTTGATAGCTTCTTAACGTAGCTTCAAGCCTAACTACGCGATTCTCCCATTCCGTTACATCCTTCACGAGTCTTAATCGATTCTGTTGCACAGTCTCTTCTTGAATCATTTGCTTACGGATATGAGCTAGTTTTTCTAAGTGTTTTTTTCTTGCCATTAAAGTTTCTATTCGTTGCATTTCTTGACCAGCAAGATCAAGTTTCTCTTTAAGCAAATCGATGTGCGCAAAAGGCTCAAGCTCTTTTTTAAGCTTATCAATCGTTTCCTCCTCTTGTCGTGTACGTTGATTAAGCTGCGAGACATCTCTAGTTGTTTGTCTAATGGCCATGTCTAAAAAATGTGCACCACTAATGCGACCTAGTACTTTAGCTCTTGTTGAACTTGTTTCCTCAAGCAGGAAAGGACCATCCAATTGCTGAGAAACATGAAGAGCAAGATCATGATCAGTATCTACTCGTAAATGACCCATACCGTGTGCCTCAAGTACTTCAGTTGGTACATGTATACCAAAACCTTCGAGTATTAAATCATCTTGTTCTTGCTGGCGTATCGTATAGCGATTTTTCGAAGCTGTGCGTTCACGACAAATGACTGTACCGTTTGTAAACGTAACGGTCACACGCACGAAATCGGCTGATATTCGTAAGAAATCCGTTCCTCTCGGTTGGTTAAATAGCACCCAACGTAGCGCACGTATGATCGCTGTCTTTCCACTATCAGACTGACCAACAATCATATTTAATCCTTGATCAAATTCAATATACGTATCTAGATGCGATTGGAAATTTTCAATATGCACCGAATGGATGTTATTCATATTCGCCATCCTTCCACTTTTCTTCAACTTGTGTCATTCTTCGCAATGCTTCCTTCTTCACTTTTTCTTCTACATTTTGTAAGGATGCTATCTCTAGAATAATATCACCCATTTTTAGAGATTGAAACTGTGATGCCTCTTTTACTTGTTGGACAAATGAATGTAATTTCTCCTCCTGGTGAACGGCTTTTTCTAGAAATGAACGATCAAGAACTGCCTCACCAGCTTCTGATGACGTAAGTGTTTTTTCCTGGAGATTGATCATTTCCTTTTCAATTGTTCCAACGATTACTTTCGGTTTACGGCTTATTTCAGACCAATGATTATTCACTCTTGCTAACGCTCCTGGATTACAAATAAATTTACCTTCTCGCTCTTTTATTCCAAAACCGCCATGAAAATGACCTGTTAACGTTATATCAGCAGTCGTCCCCCAAATATGATCAATTAACGTGTGTGCAACACCGTCTGGTAACGCTTTTTCGACAAGCATACTATGAACAATATGAATAGCCACATCTATGTGGTCGGCTCTAGTAGGATAGTAATCTAACTTTGGATCTCGTTGATCAAGGTCGTAATGGTACGGTTGTCCACTAATTTGAATGTGAATTCCGTTAAATTCAAATTGTAAAGGCTGTTCCGGATGAATGACTGTCATCACTCCAAATGAGTCCATGAGACCTAGCATTGTACGAGAGAGAGTCTCCGGATTATGTCCAAACGTATCATGATTACCTGCTACAACATAAATCGGAGCGTTAGCTCGCTTGAAAATTTTAGCAAACTGACCAACGACATTAGGTGATAAATCTGGCCGATCAAAAACATCACCACCATGTAAAATCACATCAACTTGCTCTTCATTTGCCAATGAAATGACTTCTTCTAATTTTTTCTTTAATGTATCAACGTAGCTATCTAATCGATTTTTAGGAGTCGTCCCACGTATATGAGTATCCGTTACATACAAAAATTTCATTGTTTATCCTCATTTCCTTTAATAAGAAAAACTGCGCAGCAGTCTTTTCTTTAAAGCAGTGTGCGGAGTCGTTACAGTGATTTTTAGTTTTTCTGAAAGTAGGGTTCTTTCAGAAAAACGTGTAACGTGCAAAGCCGGCGCTCTCCTTTGAGTTTGCCTACATTCTCTTTGCATTCCCCACATTTCTTCCTCGAATTTAATACATTCTTATTTCAAAATGAAAGAATGATGAAAGGTATGTTAAGTCAGATGCTGACTTAACATACCTTTGTTCATACGTTTTAGTTTATTGATTTACTTTAAATCAAACGGAACCTCTTCAAACTCTTCGTCAGAAGGAGCGGCAACCTGTACCTCACCACTAATACCATAATGCTCACGAATCATTCCTTCTATATTCTCTGTCACATCAGCATTTTCCTTCAAGTATTGCTTAGCATTTTCTCGACCTTGCCCCATCTTCTCACCTTCAAATGAGTACCAAGCCCCACTCTTTTGAACAATATCAAGATCAGCTGCCATGTCCAAAATGGAACCTTCGCGAGAGATTCCCTCTCCATACATAATGTCAACTTCCGCCACTTTAAATGGAGGAGCTACTTTATTTTTAACAATTTTAATTTTTGTCTTATTTCCTACCATATCATTCCCCTGCTTAAGCGTTTCTGCTCGACGAACTTCAAGACGTACAGAGGAATAGAATTTCAAAGCACGACCACCAGGAGTTGTTTCTGGATTCCCAAACATAACTCCGACCTTCTCACGAATTTGGTTAATAAAAATCGCAATCGTCTTAGATTTATTAATAGCACCAGATAGCTTACGAAGTGCTTGTGACATCAAACGAGCCTGTAACCCTACGTGACTATCACCCATCTCTCCTTCAATTTCAGCCTTAGGTACAAGTGCTGCGACACTATCGATAACAATCATATCAACTGCACCACTTCGTACAAGAGCTTCAGCAATTTCTAATGCTTGCTCACCTGTATCAGGCTGTGAAAGTAATAATTCATCAATATTGACCCCGAGCTTTTGCGCATAAACAGGGTCTAATGCGTGTTCAGCATCAATAAAAGCAGCTTGACCACCGTTGCGTTGAATTTCAGCAATAGCATGTAATGCAACAGTCGTTTTACCTGATGATTCCGGTCCATACACTTCAATAATCCGCCCCTTCGGATATCCCCCTACCCCTAACGCGATGTCAAGAGCTAGAGCGCCACTAGAAATCGTTGATACTCTTTGTTCAGCTTGTTCACCAAGCTTCATTATAGACCCTTTTCCAAACTGTTTTTCTATTTGGCGTAATGCCATATCTAATGCAGCTTTACGTTCACTCATTATTAAACCTCTCCTCTATATAAAACTATTCTTTTTTACTATATTTACTTTCTAGAAGTTAACACTATCATAACCTGTTTTTTATCTTTTGCCAATAGTTTTTACGAACATTTATTCGGTTTTTATTTAGTTAAACAAATTAAATGGGTTAGATAACGAACATAAAGTAGGATGTAAAAAGGGGAAATAAATGGTTTGTCCCAAAATACATCTTGTCTTCGGGACAAACCTAACAAATGATTGATTAACGTTCATTTCGTGTAGGGGTTCTTCTTTCACGCTTTGGACGAGGTTTAGCTGGTTCCAAATTCACTCTAGCACCATTCAAACGTGAATACCGAAGGGCTTCATAAACAAATGGAGCAACATCTTCAGGCACCTCGACAAATGTGAAATTTTCAAATATGTCAATTTTTCCGATAGACTTAGCAGGAATCCCTACTAATTCGGAAATTTCATCAACGAGAATTTTCGGTGTTAATTGAATATTACGACCTACGTTAATAAAGAAACGAACCATTCCTTTGGCGCCACCTGTTTCACCAAATTGATAGCCAGATTCTTCAACGGAAGAATCTGTTGAAAAATTCATCTTCAATAAAGCAGCAATAACGTCTTCAGCTTGATGTTCTTGTAAAATTTCTTCAACGAGTGGTGAAAATAGTTCATTTGCCCCTTCTTGTACTTGGTCACTAATTAACTTCTTCCATGAGCTTTGTTGCTTTTCTACTACTTCTTCAATCGTTGGTACATCTTGAGAAGGAATAGGCATCTTAATTTCTTTTTCAATTGAACGTAAATGTTTCATTTCTCTTGGTGTCACTAATGTTAAAGCTAAACCTTTTTTACCAGCGCGCCCTGTTCGACCAATTCGATGAACATAACTTTCAGGGTCTTGTGGAATATCATAATTAATAACATGTGAAACATTTTCTACGTCAATACCTCGAGCTGCTACATCTGTCGCAATGAGAAATTCAATTGAAGAATCACGAAACTTCTTCATCACCGCATCACGTTGGGACTGTGTTAAATCCCCGTGCAGGCCATCAGCTAAATAACCTCGAGCTTGCAGAGCCTCAGTTAATTCAGCCACACCTTTTTTCGTTCGACAAAATAAAATACCTAACTCGATATCCTCACTATCAATAATTCGGCATAAGGAATCAATTTTGTTTCGTTCTAACACTTTAAAATACATTTGATTAATTAATGGTGCTGTTACTTCACCTTTGTTAATCGTAACCGTCTTAGGTGTCTTCATATATCGTTTAGTTAGTTTTCGAATTGCTAGAGGCATCGTAGCTGAAAATAATAAGGTTTGGCGTTCTTGATTTACTTGACGCAAAATCGTTTCAATATCATCAACAAACCCCATATCAAGCATTTCATCTGCTTCGTCTAATACAACTGTATGGACTTGATCTAACTTTAACGTTTTACGTCGTAAATGATCTAATATTCGACCAGGTGTCCCAATTACGACCTGAACTCCTTGCTTCAAAGCTTTAATTTGATGTCCAATTGATTGTCCACCATAAATCGGTAATGTGCGGATTTTTTTATGCACAGATAATTTTTGTAATTCGCCTGATACTTGAATCGCTAGTTCTCTTGTCGGTGTTAAGATTAGTGCTTGTACATAGCGCTCTTGTGTTACTTTTTCTACAACCGGAATTCCAAATGCCGCTGTCTTTCCAGTACCAGTTTGTGCTTGACCAATCACATCTCCTCTTTCAAGGATGACCGGTATAGCTTTCTCTTGAATAGGTGATGGTTCTTCAAAGCCCATCTCTTTAATCGCACGCTTAATTGGTTCTGAAATTTGAAAATCATTAAAATTCGTTGTCATTCTGTTTTACTCCACCTTTTCAATTCGTTCAACAAATAAAAGCAGCCATATTTCACAGCTTTATTTGCAATTTCATTTCTCGTACCAGATAAATCTAATTGATAGGATACTGGCTCGTTAGCAATCCCTGCAATGGCAATATACACTTCGCCTATTCGTTTACCTTCTTGAGATGTTGGACCAGCAACACCTGTGAAGCTAATAGCGATATCTGAATTACATTTCCTTTTAGCTTGAAGCGCCATTTCTTTCGCACACTGATGACTAACGACTCCTTCATTTTCAATGATATGCTCAGAAATATTTAATAGCTCTTTCTTGGCACTTGTCGCATATGCAACAATTCCTCCTAACAGGACATCACCCGCGCCAGGATTTGAACTAAGCTCTTTTGCAAATAACCCACCTGTAAAACTCTCTGCTGTAGCTATCGTACATTTTTTTTCTTGTAATTGCAAAAAGGTTTGCTCAACAATCGATGCATCACCATATCCATAGAAGTATGATTCAACTCGTTTTTGTATTTGTCCTTCTACATCATCTAGCAATTGCTGCCGTAAATCGGCTTTTTGATGTTTGACCGTCAATCTAAGTGTTACTTCTCCATCACCCGCTAAAGGAGCAATGGTAGGGTTCGTTTGCTGTTCGATAAGATCCAAAATTTCTGTCTCTAGCTGTGACTCACCTATCCCCAAAAAACGAAGCACTCGAGATTCAATAACAGTAGAAGAATCGCCTTCATTTGAAAAATGAGGACGAAGCTCATCGTCAAACATTGGAATCATTTCTTTTGGTGGTCCCGGCAATAAAACGATGCACTTTTCACCACTCTCAATCACCATGCCTGGAGCCATGCCGTATCGATTGACCAAAACCTTACTATCCTCAATGATTAATGCTTGTTTCTTATTATTCTCAGACATTGGTTTATTTCGTTTTTTAAAAAAATCAGCTATTTTCGCCAAAGACGGCTCATCATAAATTAATGATTTCCCTAAAATTGCAGCTACCGTCTCCTTCGTTAAATCATCCTTTGTTGGTCCCAAACCGCCTGTAAAAATAAGGACATCAGCTCGCTCCAAAGCCTTTTCTGTTACTGCACGTAACCTTTTGTCATTATCACCAACAGTCGTTTGGTAATAAACATCTATTCCTAAGCCAGCTAATTCCTTAGAAAGGTACGCTGCATTCGTGTTTACAATTTGTCCTAAAAGCAACTCTGAGCCGACAGAAATAATTTCAGCATTCATATGTTCGACCGCCTAATCGTTAGAATTCATCAATACCTGTTTGTTTTTCTGAAAATAATCTACACCAGACAATACTGTTATAATGGTTGCAGCCCAAATAGCAATCCCAGCAAAAGGGAACGAAATTGGCTGAAATGGCCAATTATGTAAAAGTAGCGCTGATATTGCTACGATTTGAATGACCGTTTTCAGCTTTCCTAGTGAACTTGCGGCAATCACGACGCCATCAGCAGCAGCTACTAGACGAATTCCTGTTACAGCAAACTCACGACTAATAATAATAATCGCCATCCAAGCAGGCAACAATTGCAATTCCACTAAACCGATTAAAGCTGCGGTGATTAACAATTTATCGGCCAATGGATCAAGAAACTTCCCTAAGTTCGTTACAAGGCCTAGCTTTCTTGCATAGTAACCATCTAGCCAGTCCGTTGCTGCAGCCAATATAAAAATAAGAGCGGCAATTAAATGGTTTAGTGGCATCTCTGTACCGAGAAACGACACTTCTACCCAGGAAGGCATTAACAAAATAATCATAAAAATAGGAATTAAGCATATACGAGATATCGTAATTTTATTAGGCAAATTCAAAATAGTCCCTCTTTTCACAATTCAAACTGATTGAATAACATCCATATTGTATCATATGAACAAATCATTTCACCACTGATTTGTGCCCCTTAAAATAGGCATGAATGAAAAAAGCTGTCACTATTACAAGTGACAACTATTCTTCAAAATCGCTAATTGTAATATGAATTTTTTGATGTACAGAATCCGTTTGGAAATCTACAGGCTGATCGTCAATAAACAATTGAACATCGGTTGATCGTCCAAAGTTAAAAATTAACTCCTCTTCCTCAGAGAAATCAAATTCAATATCTTCGCCTGTATCTGACATATATAATGTTCGTCCTAATCCATTTTGGATGTCAATGTATGAAGTCCCATCCATCTCAATACGAACATGCTCAAACAAGGCTCCATGTAGCTCATAAAATGATGTAATTCCTTGTGTTTCAACAAAATTTAATTCAATTGGATCCGGCTCAGGTTCATCTTCAACTAATTCATCTTCGTTACCTTCATCTTCTTCATCCCCACTTACGTCAGAGTCCCCATCTTCTTCCGTTTCATAAAAATCACCTTCGACGTTTTGATTCATATCAGGTTGCTCAGCTCCATCTGCTGCTAAGTAATTTTGAATAATAATTGTAGCTGCTATCGCAATAATAGCAAGTATGACAATCGTTAAAATCGTTGTTAAGACGGGCTGAGACTTAGAACGTTTCGTTGGCCTTGCTGATATATTGGAACGTTTCGTACGTGACGGCAACTGAACTGTTTCTTGTTGAGGATTAGGTAATTCACTTTTAAATTGGTCAAATAACTCTTCAGGGTCTAACCCAATTGATTCAGCGTAAGTTTTTATAAATGCTCTAGCATAAAACTGTCCAGGTAAGCGATCATAGTGACCTTCTTCAATCGCAATTAAGTACCGCTTCTGAATTTTTGTCGTTCGTTGTAAATCATCAAGTGTAATATTTTTTTGCTCCCGAATTTCCTTTAAATGTTGACCTAATTCAGACAATCTTAACACCTACCTACTTTAACTAATATCAAAAGAGGAAAAACCAGATTCGACAATTTCATACGTGATTTCTTCTTTTTCATCATTTCGTAATTCAATGATACAATCAAAGTCATCAAGCTCATATTCTGACTCACGAACAAAAATATCAGGGTGCTCAACGACTTTTACAGCAGGCAACCTCATAATATCACGTACAAGGCTCTTATGCTTTTCTGTTGAACGCATCGTCGTTACAATCCCATCAATGATAAAAATATGATCCTCCGTGTATTCATCTTCCGCTAATTGACTTCTTACTGTTTGCCGTAGTAGAGTCGAGGAAATAAAAGACCATCTTTTATTTGCACAAACACTTGCTGCAACAATAGACTCCGTTTTTCCGACTCGCGGCATCCCACGAACACCAACGAGAAAATGACCATCACGTTTAAACATTTCAGCCAAAAAATCAACGAGTAGCCCTAATTCGTTACGAACAAAACGGAATATTTTCTTATCGTCCGCATCACGTTCAATATAACGTCCATGTCTAATCGCAAGTCGATCTCTCACCCTCGGTTCACGTACTTTTGTCAATGTAATGTCTTCCATCTTATGTATAATTGATTCTAACCTTATGACTTGATCATCGTGTGTACTTCTAATTAGCATGCCACGCCTTTTATTTTCAACACCATTAATCGTAACTATATTAATTTCCAACATACCAAGTAATGAAGAAATATCTCCAAGTAAACCAGGGCGATTTTTATGAATCTCATACTCAATATACCATTCTTTAATCGTCATTTCCTTCATCCTTTACGTCAGTTGGTAGCTACTTACTTTCATCATAATGGATTTTAAATACAAATGAAAGAACTTTGTCGTAATTCATAGCAAAATATCGATAAAAGAATTCAATGCTCTATATGTGCAATGACCATATCACATTTCTCCTATTTTTATATAGAAGAAAAGTGCCCCATACTTGGATGGAACACTTCACTTTTTCTTCATGATATGTCTTCGTTAATGACTACCCTCATTTTGAACAAGCTTAACCATCATATTTGCAATTGCATGCTGTTCTTGTTCATCAGCTACATTCCATAATTCAGCTAACACACGCTCTTGCTCATTTTTCGGTTCAACTTGTTGTGCCAAATACTCTCCAACTTGATAAGCGACATCAGATACAACATTAGCTGACATCCCCTCATCAGAAGCTTGATGCAATCGATCACCTAAAAAATCTTTCCATTGCTCCCAATTATCGAGAACGGACATGAATACCCCTCCTTCTTCATGAACTTCAATTGTATTTTTTGTTATTCTTATGAAGAATATGCATTTATAAAGGGAAAAGATTTAACAATACCATGCCCCATTAACAGAAATAATTTGCCCGTTAATATAATTTGCTTGATTTGAATGGAGAAATGCAACGAGCTGACTAACCTCTTTCGTTGATCCTAAACGATTTGCTGGTATTTCTTCTTTTAATAATTCTATATGTTCTCTCCCATGCTCCGTAAGCATACTAGTGTCAATCGCACCTGGTGCAACACCATTTACTTGTATGTTATTTGGCGCTACCTCTTTTGCTAATGCTTTCACAAAACTATTCATTCCACCCTTTGCCGCTGAATACGTCACTTCACAGGAAGCCCCTGTTAACCCCCATATCGAGGAAATCATAATGATTTTCCCTTTTTTAGCACGAAGCATAATAGGCAAAAGCGCACGTGTTATTTTCATAGGATTCATAAGATGAATGTTTAATAATGAATCTAAATGCATATCGGTTGTACTCGTAAATAATTGAAATTCACTCATACCTGCATTATGAATGACAGAATAGACATTTCCTGCTTCCACAAGACCCTCAACAAGCTGCTCGGCTCCTTCTTGAGCTGTTAAATCAGCTTGAATCAACTTAACTGTCGCTCCTTTTTGGAGACACGCTTCCTTTACTTTATGTATCATTTCTTCATTTCGATGGTAATGTAAAAAAAGAGAGCTCTCTGGAGAAGCTAGCTCTTTAGCTATTTCAGCGCCAATTCCTCCAGAAGCTCCTGTTATGACGATTTCTTTCATTTATTCTTGATACCCCTCAGGTTTGACTTGGAATACGGTGAATCGTTCGAAGTCAAAATGTTCTTGTAAAACTTGTTTTAAATCGTCAATCGTTATTTCCTCTAACGTTGGCACAACATCAAATAAATTCATATCATTAAATTGATATCTTGTGAACTGATTAGCAATAAACTCTGGAGAATTTAATGATCGTAAGAAGGAACCAATTTTCTTTTTAATCGTTCGCGCAACATGATCCTCTGAAAGTTGTTCACTATGAAATGTAGTAACCATGTTTTTCACCTGAGCCGCTAGCTTATTGGGCTTGCTCGTATCTCCACCTATAACAGAAAAACCAAAGCCTAATTCAGCTGAATAATCAAAGGAAAAGCTATCATCAATTAACCCTTCAGCAAATAATTCCTGGTAATTAGTAGAACTTTGTCCGAACATCAGATCAAGCAAAATTGAAACAATTAATTCTCGACGTAATAAATCCTTCCCCTGTCTTTGCACACCAATATCTTTAAAACCCATTAAACATTTTGGTGTTTGAACAGGCATGTTTAGAACTTCATGTTCCTTTGCAACTGTATGAGGTTCTTCGTCGAAGTAACGTTTAATGTCTTCTGGAGAAGCGAATTCTTTTTTATGCTGATTTCTTTTTACTTGCTCCATGATCTTTTCAGGATCAACTGGTCCGACAATGAATAACAGCATATTGCTCGGATGATAGAACGTATGGTAGCACGTATAGAGCAAATCTTTTGTAATAGGAGCAATCGACTCAATCGTCCCAGCAATATCAATTTTAACGGGATGAGCATGAAACATATTACTAATGACTCCAAAATACGCTCGCCAATCAGGATTATCATCATACATTGTAATTTCTTGATTGATAATTCCTTTTTCTTTTTCCACACTCTCCTCGGTAAAATAAGGGTGTTGAACAAAATCGACAAGCGTTTCTAAATTCTCTTCAACATTCGTTGTACTAGAAAATAAATAGGCTGTACGTGTAAAGCTTGTAAACGCATTGGCTGAAGCACCTTGCTTACTAAATTGCTGAAAGACATCCCCTTCTTCATCTTCAAACATTTTATGCTCAAGAAAATGTGCGATACCATCTGGAACTTTAATGTCATCTTTTTCGCCAATTGGCTTAAAATGATTATCAACAGATCCATATTTAGTTGTAAAAGTTGCATATGTTTTATTAAATTCCTTCTTTGGTAAAATATAAATATTTAAGCCATTATCCAACTGTTCATGGTACAACGTCTCTTCAATCTGTGTAAATGTGACGGGCTTCATGCGCTTTCCTCCTTCCCTTTTAAGAAGTAAATCGTATCAAGTTTGACTTTATTCGCAGCTTCGATAACGTCTTCCTTCGTTACTTGATCAACACTTGTTAACCAATCTGGTAATGAACGATTTGAACCACTGATCACTTGATGGTAATGGAGTTCAACAAGCCCTCTCGCCACATCGGCGGTTTCTAAAATTTGATTTTTCAACATCGCCTTTGTTTGCTCCAGTTCTCCTTCTGAAAATTCTCCATTTCTCATTGCTTCTAATTGTTCATTAATAATGTCTACCGCCCGATCGTATTTATTAAACTCGATACCTGACATAACCATCATAATTCCTTTATGGCTTTCAAGCCTAGAGGCTGCGTAATAAGCTAGACTTTCCTTTTCTCTTACATTAATAAATAGCTTCGAGTGAGAAAAACCACCGAAAATACCATTAAACACTTGAACTGCAACATAGTCGGCATCCCCATATGTTGTATAAGTACGATAGCCTAAATGAAGCTTTCCTTGCTTAACATCTTGGTTTTCATGAACAATGTTCACCTTCTTCACTTGCGGACTTTCTGTCGTTCCTCCGACAACGACTTGACGATCTGGTAGTTCAAAAGCTTGTTTAACCTTTTCTAACGTTTCCTGTTGATCTAGCGCACCGACAAGATATAAATCGAATGCATTCGTTTGCAACAACTCAATATAATATTCATATAAAGATTGGGCACTAATTTCTTCAACCTCTTCAACCGTTCCAAATGCAGTTAATGCGAAGTTCTCACCTTTGCACATTTCCTCTGTCACGCGCACATTCGCATAACGCATTTTATCATCATAGACAGATTGGATACGTTGCTTCAATGATCTCTTTTCCTGCTCCACAATTTGTTCGGAAAAGAGTCCATTCTCAAGAAATGGATCTGTTACAACTTCCGCTAGAAGGTTCAGAGCGTTCCTAAACAAAGGTGTAGAATCACTCAAAAAACGTTCATTAGCAACATCCATCATAAATGTGATAACATGTTCTTCCCCTTTTTTTTGTACATCTGTCGTTAAAGTTGCACCGTACATAGCATCAAGTCGTTCACGTAATGCTTTTCGCGAAGGTGAGCTGCTTGTGCCATTTTGTAATACGTGTCCAAGTAGAGCACGCTTTGCTACCGTTTCTTTATTTAATGGGGCACGTATAAGAAGGAATAATGTATTTGTTTTATATTTTTCCGTTGGCATCAAATGAACGGTTAGTCCACCTTGCTTTGCCACCTTTTCGATAATATCCTGCATCTGATCATCTCCTTTTCCTGTCATCATGCATAGGTTATGCTTTAACACGAGTTCTTACAACGTGGAATTTAAATTTATCGGCACGAAAATAATTATAGGAATAGAGCACTGGTTGTTCGTTCTCATCATAATGCATTTGCTTTAACAATAATAATGTTGATTCAGGATCACATTCTAGCATTTCTGAAATTTCATTATCATAACCAATCGGCTCTATATGCGTAACCGCATACGTAATCGTATGACCGATATCTTCTAAAAAATGAAAGATAGACTTAATTTCATGTATAGAATGATTTTTCACAAATCGATACGGGACGCGATCTAAACAGTAGACAACCGGTACACCATCAGCAGTACGTATTCGCTTGAGAGCTAATATTTCTTTTAATCCTTCTTCTTTAAACTGACAACAGTCTTCTTCTGTCGCTTCATTGACTGCAGAAGATAAATAAATGGTTCCGGGTGACATTTTCGCCTTAAAAATCATATCCGTCACACTTTGTAGTTCTTCAATTCCAGCCGAAAACAACGGTTTTGAATGGACAAACGTCCCGACCCCATGGCGTCGAATCACAACGCCATCCTCTTCTAATACACGTAAAGCTTCTCGCAATGTAGCTCGACTTACACCTAAATTTTTTGAAAGTTCAAACTCCGATGGGAGCTTTTCCCCTTCTGCATATATGTTGTTATCAATGTCGGCTTTTAATCGTTCGATAACTTGTAAATATAAAGGTCTCTGATCTGCTTTAATCAAGTTTGTCACTCCTTCCCCATTACGATGTTGCTTCGTCATCATTTCGTTTGCTAATTAAAACTTCTCTTGGCTTACTACCTTCATACGGTCCAACAATCCCTCTTACTTCCATTTCATCAATTAACCTCGCTGCTCTCGTATAGCCAATCCGAAACCTTCGTTGAAGCATCGACACAGACGCCGTATTCATTTCAACAACTAATTCTACTGCTGAATCATAAAGCTCATCAGCTACTTTTTCTTCAATAACAGGCTCTTCAGACGGAGTCATTTCTTCTTCGTATTGCGCTTTTTGCTGTGAAATGACATATTGAACAACCGACTCAACTTCATGATCAGATAGAAAAGCACCTTGAACTCTCGTTGGTTTTGTAGCTCCAACTGGCAAGTAAAGCATATCTCCTCGACCTAATAGCTTTTCAGCACCACCTGAGTCTAGAATTGTACGCGAATCTGTTTGTGAAGAGACACCAAATGCAATTCGAGAAGGAATATTAGCCTTTATGACACCTGTAATGACATCTACTGAGGGGCGTTGGGTTGCGATAATCATATGAATCCCCGCCGCTCGTGCCATTTGTGCCAATCTTGCAATCGAATCTTCAACATCTCCAGATGCTACCATCATTAAATCAGCCAACTCATCGACAATAACAACAATAAATGGTAACATCGGCTGTTTTGTATCCTCCTCTTCATTTTGCCGACGTACAAGCTCGTTATATCCTTCAATGTTTCTCGTTCCTGTATGAGAGAACAAATCGTATCGTCTTTCCATTTCTGCAACAACTTTTTTCAACGCCTGTGAAGCCTTCTTCGGTTCTGTTACTACTGGTGTTAACAAGTGAGGTATCCCATTGTATACCGTCAATTCAACCATTTTTGGATCAATCATCATCAACTTTACTTCATGAGGTTTTGCCTTTAATAAGAGACTGACAATAATGCCATTAATACATACACTTTTACCGCTTCCTGTTGCCCCAGCAACAAGCAAGTGTGGCATTTTATTAAGGTGGGCTAAGACAGGATTTCCAGAGATATCTCGCCCTAAGCCAACAGCAAGTACATTTTCCTCTTTCTTTGAGTGGATCGAATCTAACACTTCTCGAAGTGTAACGACAGCGATTTCATGGTTAGGAACCTCAATACCTATCGCAGACTTACCTGGAATAGGAGCTTCCATTCGTATATCCTTTGCAGCAAGTGCTAATGCTAGGTCATCTGCAAGGTTTACGATCCGACTTACCTTAACACCAACATTAGGATAAACTTCATATTTCGTAACAGCTGGTCCTAAATGAACCTTCGACACTTTCGCTTTCACACCAAAGCTCTCCAACGTTTGCTCTAATTTCTTTGCATTTGCTGTTAGCTGTTTTTTTTCATTTGATTGACTTGGATTATTAGGTAAGCTCAGTATCTCCATATCCGGTAAGAGGTAATCTTTATTTAACTCTTCTCCTGTAACTAAATGACTGCTAATATCCGTTGATAATTGACTCTCTGAACTCTCTTTTAAATCTAACAACTCATTCTTAGCATTTGCTGTTTCCTCGTCAATGTTTTCCTGCTGACTTACTCGCTGCGTGAAATCGACGATTTCAGGCTCTGATTCTTGCACCTCCAATTCTTGTGCATCCACCTCTTGCTCTTTCTTTCGTTCATTATAAACTTGCTTTTCTTCCTTTAATCGAGTCGTGATTGATTTCCACGCTTGTTTACTTTCGACTCCTACATGATGGAATGTATCTAAAATAAATGTATAAAATCTTCTAAAGCCTTTCCCCATTAGATTAGATACCGATTTGCCTGTTAACAAAATCATTCCAACGACAATTAGAATAACACCAAAGAAATATGTACCTGCTTCGGCAAAAAGAAAGTGACTAATTGCAAATGAAAAAGCTCCAATCATTCCACCACCAAGGTCATCTATTGGGGCTTGTCCACGCAGTTCCATCCAAAAAAGTCTCCATGTTTGGCGAATAACTGATTGATCCTCGAACCCTTCCCTCCCACTTAGCTGATTAAATAAGCTAATATGCGCTAACAAGCTAAATGCGAGCGCAATCACATACACCCCAGACATGCGTCGTGACCAAAAAACCGGACTCTTTCGCTTAATCATTAGATACAGCGCAGTTCCAAGTAATGCAATGGCAAGTAAGATAAACCACTCACCTAAAAAGAAACGAAATAATCGAACAAATACTTCTCCAACTGTGCCTAAACGTGCAAATGTAACAACGGCAATGACTAGTAAGCCGAGACCGATGAGCTCATATGTAAGTTGTGACTTTAACTCGGATTTTCTTTTTTTCTTTCGTCTTGCCAATTCATTCACCCTCTACTTAAAAGACATAATAACATATAGAAGAAGCAGTCAATTGTTGACTGCTTCGACGATCCTTTGATGATCATAATTATAGCACAAGACGAAAGTGGACTAAACAACTAAAGTTGGGGAGTTGCTTGAATAATCGTTCCAGGTGTATATTTTTCATTTAAAAAATCATTTGCATTGCTACTTAATAACCTAACAATTCGATATTGAGATGGGTTAATTTGCTCAACAATTAGTGGACCTGCTTCACACGAAATCACTTTTTGAGTTAAAAAAGTATGGTCATCATTAGGAAATATATACTCCTGTGGCATCATCGTATATAAGATCATTGAATGACATCTCCTTCAGGCTTATCCTTTTTATATTGATCAATTAATTCATTTAACTTAGCTAATGCCTGACCAATACCACCAACTTCATCTATCAGTCCATATGAAACCGCATCCGTCCCTACTACATTCGTACCGATATCTCTTGTTAAATTCCCTTTTGAAAACATTAACTCTTTAAACTTTTCCTCGCTAACCGACGAATGCTTTGTTACAAAATTTATCACACGCTCTTGCATTTTATCTAGATATTCAAATGTTTGTGGTACACCAATCACAAGGCCTGTTAAACGTACAGGGTGTATCGTCATCGTTGCCGTTTCGGCAATATATGCGTAATTGGCAGCAACAGCGATTGGTACACCAATGGAATGTCCACCTCCTAATACGAGGGTTACAGTCGGTTTGGACATTGATGCAACCATCTCAGAGATCGCCAATCCAGCTTCCACATCTCCTCCTACCGTATTTAATACAAGTAGTAACCCTTCAATTTTGGGATTTTGCTCTATTGCCACGAGCTGAGGAATAATATGTTCATATTTCGTCGTTTTATTTTGTGGGGGTAATTGCATGTGCCCTTCAATTTGACCGACGATTGTCATACAATGAATATTCGATTGCCCCATGTCAGGAACACTCGTTTGACCTAGCTCTTGGATTTTCTCCACAAGGTCACTTTTCTGTTCTTTTTGTGGATTTTTTTCTGGCTGCTGCGGTGCTTGAGGATCATTGTCACTAGTTCCATACATCATTGGCCACATTCCTCCTTTAGGCGTATCTAACTTTCAGTATGCAACTAGCAAGAACTATTTATTCTACCTTGTAAGAGAACTCATTACCCTCACAAAACTTTTCTTTTGGCATAATGAAACCATGAAAGCGAATGGAACATTTGTCAGTGGTCAATCGAAACGGATACACATCCTACTCAGGAATTTTATTTGCATAAGTGATCACATTCATTTCATTAAATAAATGTGATCCAAATAGAAAAAGAGGCGGAACAAAACTAGCTTCTAATAGTGAGAAAGGTGAATTTGAGCGTGCTCAAATTCACCTTTCTCTATTTTGCAGCAATATCGTTTGTTGGTCATTTCACTTCTAAATCTAAAGGCAAAACTAACTGATTCATGTTATCATTTTTAAACATAAGGACACTTCCTTCTGATTAGATTTGGTGTGGTAACTTAATTTATCAGAAGTTGTCCTTATTTCATTGTAAAAACAAGCTATTTTTATAAAGATTGTAGCTCTGAACGGTGGGTTCTTCTCATAGTGAAATGGAGCGGAAGTCACTCGACTCCTGCGGGAAATAGAGGTAAGGGCGAGACAGGCAAAGCCGAGGAGGCTCGACACCTCCCCGCGGAAATGAAGTGAACCCCAAAA